>QBZG01000006.1 GCA_003282435.1 SAR116 cluster bacterium AG-335-B03 | reverse complement strand
CGGGGATGGGATTTTTGAAGGTAAATATAATACATCTGGCTCTATTCTGATTAGGAATAAGTTTATAGGTGAACTTTCGGCTGATCAAATAATAGTTGACGAAAAAGGCTTTATTGAAGGTACCATAAAATCGACTGAGCTTATTGTAAGTGGGAATGTGAGTGGTAAAATTAACTCAGATAGTATTGTTATAATGGAAAATGGAGCAATATCAGGTGATATAGTTTATAAGCAAATTGCTGTATTTGAGGGTGGTGTCATAAACGTTGCCGGTATGAAGCAGGCAGAACAAAAAGAAGAAAAAATTGTTGAAATAATGCACAAAGTTGCTGATTCGTAACTTAAGTTTTAACTACAAACTCTAGACCTGCCATTGATCCTACATAGAAATTTGGTTTTGTTTTTTTCAATCTTATTATAGTATCTGAAACTTCTACATCAATACCATTTGGATAAATTCTAATGATTTTACCTTCATTTTGAGTATCGTGGTCGGTACAATCAACCTTTACCTTTTGATCTAAATGCATAATTTACCTCCTTTTAACTATAAACAGAATATTTTTTTAAATCGTCTAATTTTACCAATGAAAGAGTGGCTATATTAGTTGATTTTAATATGACTTTAGGAGCTTTACCTGCTTCAAACGCTTCTTGCCACCTTGAGGCACAAAGACACCAACTGTCGCCCTCAGTTAATCCTTTAAAATTATATTCAGGTATAGGTGTACTTAGGTCATTACCAACTGATTTTGAAAAAGATAAAAAATTTTTTGTCATTATACAGCAAACTGTATGGAGTCCTAAATCATCTGGGCCTGTGTTACAACAGTTATCTCTGTAAAACCCAGTAGTAATATCAGATCTATCATTAGAAAGCTTGCAAGGCTCAAGATCATTTCCAAGAACATTTAATTGCTTGTTATTTCCACCACCATGAGAAAAACCATCCATTATTTACTCTCCAATTTTATTAACTCGTTTGAACTATTCTCAATGATAGTTTCTAATTTTTTTAAAAATTCTATTTTTGATAAACCTGGTTGTATCTCAGGAAGAATTTTTATAGTAACGGATTTTGATTTAAGCCTACTAGGATATTTGATAAAACTATTTTTAGGCCATAACAAACCAGCATTATGAGCAACTGGAACTACTGGAACTTTAGTTTGAGAGTATAAAAAAAACACTCCAGGGAGATATGGTTTTTCCTTAGTAGAAACGCCAGGTGACACCCTAGTTCCTTGAGGAAAAATCATCATTGATCGTTTTTCTTTTACTGCTCGCTTAGCATTTCTTCCCATTTTTTTTAATGCGTTTATACCTTGATCTCTTGTGATTGGAATAGCCCCAGATCTTAAAAAATATAAACCAATTACAGGTAAAAAAATCAAAGCTTTTTTTAAAACTATTGATGGCATTGAGAAAAGGTCCGTACAAAAAACAGTTTCCCAAGCAGATTGGTGCTTTATAGCATATATAACAACTTTATTTTTTGAAGGAATTTTACCAATTACTATAATGTCAGTATTTAGCCACCATTTCATTCCTTTAGTCATTATAAGACACCAAATCTTATTAACAAAAATAACAACTGGTCTTGGAAATAAAAGACATGGCAAACATATCGTGACTAAAATACTAGTCCCAATGTAGAATTGAATATTAAATAAAAAAGATCTTAAAAAATTCATATTACTTTATCAAAAGCTCTAAAATTATATCTTAGAAAGAGTAAAATAGTGTTTACCAGTTTCTAAACTTTTTATTGAAATATCATAGCCTTCATTTTCAGAAAAATGCGAGAAATCAATCGGACTAGCAGGATCATCTGAAATAAATACAACAGCTTTACCTTTATCTAATGTTTTTAAAACTCTTTTTGCTTTTAAAACTGGTAACGGACACTTTAATCCTGTGAAATCATATTCATCTATCAAAACAGTTACTCCATAGAATTGATATAAATATAAAGATTTATACATATTTACTCTACTAAGCCAATTTAATTTTACTTGTACGGCATGAATCTTAAATGTAATAGGTAACATATGAGTATATGGGGAAAAATTATAGGCGGAGCAACTGGTTTTGCATTTGGAGGTCCTTTAGGAGCATTCTTAGGGGGTGTGGCAGGCCATGCCATTGACAAAATTAAAACTGAACAAAAATTACCAGAAGAAACAGCGTTGAAACAGATTGGCTTTACAATTGGGGTGATTGTTCTATCAGCTAAAATGGCAAAAGCAGACGGTAAAGTAACGGTAGAGGAAATAAAAGCTTTTAAAGAAAAAATAAATGTTCAAGAAAATGAGATTAAAAATGTAGCGAAATTATGGGATCAAGCAAAAAAAACAACTGATGGCTTTGAAGTCTATGCTAAACAAATCAGTGATTTATTAGAAAAGAATTCTTCTGTTTTAGAAGAATTACTTACACTTCTTATTATTATAGCGCAAGCTGATGGTAAAATCACGATTCCAGAAATTGAATATTTGAAAAAAGTTGGGGATATTTTTGGTTTTTCAAATGAAGATTTTGAAAGGATATATTCATCACAATCGGGTATTTATTCAGATCCTTATCAAATTTTAGGTGTCTCACAAAATGCCCCAATTGAAGAAATTAAACAAAAATGGAAACAGCTTGCAATCAATCACCATCCAGATCGATTAATTTCACAGGGTATCCCAGAAGATCTCATACAAAAAAGTACCTCACGTCTTAAGGAAATTAATAATGCGTGGGATATTATCCAAAAGCAGAGATAATATTATAAAAATGTCCAAACCATTAATTACAATCCAAAACTTAAAAATTGAACGTTCAAATAAAATACTATTAAGTAGTGCTAATATCTCTATCCATGAATATGATCGTATTATTTTAGTTGGTGAAAATGGATGTGGTAAAAGTTCACTTTTAAAAATTTTAAAAAAGGCTGAAGAAGTTGATGATGGAATAATGTGGTTTTCACCAAATCTAAAGTTGTTTTATTTAGAACAAGATCCACCTGAACCCTTCATTAAAAATCTTGTTGATTTTTTAATACAAGATATTGAATTTCCAGATTTATCCAAAGTTGAAGATATTATTGATCAGTTAAATCTCAAAAATATTAACTATAAAAAAAGTCTTTCAGGAGGCGAAATTCGTAAAATTTATATTGCAAAATCAATTCTAAGTGAAGCTGATATTCTACTCTTAGATGAGCCAACCAATCATATAGACTTGCCAACAATAGATTGGCTCGAAAGAAAACTATTATTTCTCAAAAAAACAATGGTTATTGTTAGTCATGACCAAGAATTCTTAAAGAAAATTGGTACTAAAACATTCTGGCTTCATAATAGAAAAATTTTGAAACGTGAAGGACCATATAAGAACTTTAATGAATGGTCTAAAGAATTAATCGAAGTTGAAAAAATTAAATCTCACAAATTAAAACAAAAAATTAAAAGTGAAACAAAGTGGTCTATTGAAGGAATATCGGCTAGAAGAAAAAGAAATATGGGCAGAGTTAGAGCTTTAGAAAAATTATCTCAAAATTTTCAAGACACAAAAATAATTGAAAGAAAATCAATAGATTTAGATCTTCGTAAAACAAATGAATCAGGTGTGAATATAGTTGAGGCGTTTGGTATATCATTTGCTCATAAAGAAGATAATAAAATCAATATTATTTCGAACTTTAGTCTTAAAATTATACGTAATAGTAGAATAGGTATAATAGGAGCAAATGGTACTGGAAAGACTACTTTAATAAAAATCTTGCAAGGCGTTTTTTCTCCAACCACTGGTAGAATAAAAGTAGGAGAACATATAAAAATCAAATATTTTGATCAAAATAAAGAAAGTATTGATTTAGATAGTACACCATGGAGGACAATGACTGAAAGCGGAGATTATGTTGACTTCAAAGGAGAAAAAATTCATGTTTTATCATATTTAAAAAAATTTCTATTTGATGAAAAAAAATCATTGCAGAGTAATTCTACATTGTCAGGGGGTGAAAAAGCGAGACTACTACTTGCCAAGTTGTTTTTAAATGAGCATAATTTTTTAATTTTAGACGAGCCTACCAATGATTTAGATTTTGAAACACTAAATCTTCTAAAGGAAAATGTTAAAAATTATGATGGTACAGTTCTAATTATTAGCCATGACAGATTTTTTCTCGACCATACAATCGATAAACTTATAGTTTTTGAAAATAATAGTAAAATTTTAAAACATGAAGGAAATTTTTCAAATTATTATGACAAATACGGCTTGTCTAAATTAAAATTAAATGAAACTCAAACTAATTTTAAAAAGAAAGAATTGAATAATAAAAAATCTGAAGAAAATATATTAAAGAAAAAAAAGCTTACTTTTAAAGATACTTATGAGTTAAAGATGCTTCCTCAAAAAATTGAAGAAATGGAAAAAAAGCTTGAAAAGTTGGAAAGTCTCTTAAATAAAGAAAATTTATACAAAGATGATAGAAAGACCTTTGATGATACAATAAACCAAATAGGTGAAATAAAAAAAAATTTATCTTTTGCAGAAGAGCGATGGCTTGAAATACAAATTTTAAATGATGAAATCAATAAACAGTGAAGTTTAAATAATTATATGTTGACCAAGAATTTAAATATTATACTTTGATGAAGTCAGAGAGTAATGTAGTTGCTTTTTAAAGAGGAAAGTCCGGGCTCCATAGAAATAAGGTGCTGGATAACATCCAGCAGGGGCAACCCTAGGGAAAGTGCAACAGAAAATATACCGCCATTTTTTGGTAAGGGTGAAATGGTGTGGTAAGAGCACACCGTGTTCCTAGCAACAGGAATAGCTTTGTAAACCCCACCTGGAGCAAGACCAAATAGGAGAAACACTTATTCAATTTCTAAGAAGTTTCTTGGGTAGGTCGCTAGAAAAATTTGGTAACAAATTTTCAAGATTAATAACTACAATCAAAATTTTGATACAGAACCCGGCTTATTGCTCTCTGACGATTTGTTTAGAGTTAAAATTTAAAAATAATATACCATAAAACTAATCAATTTCCCATTGACTACCATAATATCCCATGTTATCCCATAATATTAATAATATTAATTACTAGGAATCAATTTTAATTAATTAAAAATTTAGATCCCAAGCATGTGTATTATTTATAACTTAGGGTTTTAATATCAATGTTTTTGTCTACTTCACATAATAAGATTGATTTAAAATGTAGAGTTTCTATTCCGGCATCTTTTAGAATGAATCTTGAAAAATTAAAAGAACCTTTAATATTATTCAAAAGTCTCCAATTCCCATGTATTGAAGGCACGACTCTAACAAGAATGCAGAGATACATTAATGCTATTGATGAATTAGATGCATTATCAGATGATGCATTTCTTTTAAGAATGATGATGGCAGACTCTTTTGAAATAAAATTTGATATCAATGGTAGAGTAGTAATTCCAGATATTCTTATGAGCTTTGCTAGCCTAACTAATAAAGCAGTATTTATGGGTATTGGAGAATCTTTTTATATTTGGTCTCCATCTGAATATGAAAATCAATACAATAAATCTCAAAAAATTCTTAATGAAAAAGGTCCACCAAAATTAATTTTAAAAAAGAATGAATAATTATTATAATGTCTTATATACCTCAACATATTCCTGTTTTGCTCGATGAAGTTGTAAATGCCTTATCAATAAATAATCATGAATATTACATTGATGCCACTTTTGGATTAGGCGGATATACAAAAGCCATTCTAAATAGAAAAGATTGTAAAGTTATAGCTTTTGATAGAGATCCAGAAGCTAAAATTTTTGCAGAAAAAATTAAAATTGATTTTAAAGACAGATTTTTTTTTAAAAATGCAAAATTCTCTCAATTAGTAAGTCTCTTAGATGATTTCAAAATTAAAAAAGTGGCTGGGGTTGTCTTTGATTTAGGTGTATCCAGTCCCCAATTTGATCAAAAGCACAGAGGGTTTTCTCTAAAATTAAACGGTCCACTTGATATGAGAATGTCTAAAGAAGGTCCCACCGCAGAAGAGTTTATAAACCAAGTTGAAGAAAATACTCTTGCAAACATTATTTATGAATTAGGTGAAGAACCCTATTCTAAAAGAATAGCAAAAAATATTATTCTTGAAAGGTCGAAAACTTATATAAAAACAACAGAACAATTAGCAAATATAATAAGAAAATCGATTCCAAGATCAAATAAAAAAATAGATGCGGCTACTAAAACTTTTCAAGCAATTCGAATATATTTGAATGATGAAATATCAGAGTTAGAACAAGGATTAATTGCTGCTGAAAAAATACTCCAACCACAAGGTGTTTTAGCTGCTGTATCCTTCCATTCTATTGAAGATAGAATAATAAAAAAATTCTTTTTAAAATGTGCTAAGAAAGATAATCATTCACGACATCGTCCAGAAGCTCCCAATAGAGACAATAGTCTCGAAATCATAACTAAAAAACCAATCTTACCATCAAAAAATGAAATAAAAATCAACAAAAGATCTAGATCAGCTAAATTGCGTGTTGCAAGAAGAACACTTTTCCCATCAGTTTTTGGGGAAACATTATGATTAGATATCCATCTTTTATTATTTTCTTTTTGATAGTTTTTGTAGCGGTTTCACTATATCAAGTTAAATACCTTATAACTCAAAAAGAACTTGAGCTAGCTATAATTAATAAAAATATAATAAGAACTGAAACTGACTTAAATATTTTAAGGGCAGAGCTTAGTTATTTGAAACGTCCTAAAAGGATAGAAAATTTAGCTAAAAATAAACTAGAATTAAGAGAAATTTCTGCAATTGATATCTGGGATTTACAACACTTAGTAGATGTAACAAAATCGATAACTGAAAGTAATATAAAATGAGAGTAATAGAATTTTTACATAATGATTTTTCTATTAAAAATAATTTAAAATTACGCAGAATTAAATTATCAATTTGTGGCGTATTGTTAATTCTTTCTTTTTCGATAATTGGCTATAAAACTTTTTCTTTAGCTAATGTAACCAAAGTAAATAAAAATCAAATTTCTAGTAAAAAAAACCAAAGAAGTTTGTTTTTCAAACTAAATCGAGGAAATATATATGGTCGTAATGGGGAGCTTTTAGCAACTACAATAGATGTAAATAGTCTAAATATTAACCCTCAGGAAATTTTAAATAAAAATAAAACAATAAAAAAGCTGAATAAAATATTTCCTGAATTAAAAGAGGAAAGTCTCTGGAAAAAACTAAATACAAAAAAAAGACACATTAATTTGTTAAGAGAGATTTCACCAAGAGAGTATGTCTTATTACTAGAAGAAGGTATTGAAGGAATTAAAATAGAGTCAAAAGATAAAAGAATTTATCCTAATAATAATTTGGTATCTCATATTTTAGGTGGAACTGATATTGATGGTGAAGGCATCGCTGGAATTGAAAAATCATTTAATGAGAAACTACTAAATGGTGAAAATATAACTATTTCAATACATAACGGAATTCAATACATAACAGAAAAAATTATGTCAGAACAAATTAAAAAATTTGACGCTGAGGGTGGGGCAGGCATTGTCATGAATGCTAAAAATGGAGAAATTTATGCCATAACATCTCTTCCTGATTATAATGCAAATAATTATAATAATATAAATAATCAAAACTTATTTAATAAAGCAACAAAAGGTATCTATGAGTTAGGTTCAACTCTAAAACTTGTAACTGCAGCTATAGCGTTTGAAAGTGATCATGTCAAAGAAAATGATGTTTTTGACGTTTCTACACCACTGAAAGTATCTTCTAGGACTATAAGAGATTTTCATCCATTAAATTATCGTTTAAATATTCCCGAAGTTATAGTTCACTCTAGTAATATTGGTTCAGCCAAAATAGCTAAAAAATTTGGAACATCAACACAGTTAAAATATTTAAAATCACTTGGCCTAATGGATAAGCTTGATTTAGAAATTCCTGAGTTAGGTAAACCACAGGTTCTTAAAGATGGGAGATTGTTAACTACAATGACAATATCTTATGGGCATGGAATTGCTATAACTCCGTTGCACCTTGCATCCGCTACTGCAACTATAGTTAATGATGGTGTTAAAATCAAACCAACATTATTAATTTCAAATTCAAAGTTATCGAATAGTAGGATTTTTTCGAGTGAAACCTCAAAAAAATTGAAAAGTATAATGCGACTTGTAGTAAGCAGTGAACATGGAACAGCTAAAAAAGCTCAGGCCACAGGATATTTAGTTGGAGGCAAAACAGGAACTGCAGAAAAAGTAAATCAAACTGGTAGATATTCAAAGAAGCAAAATATCGTAGCTTTTACTGCAGCGTATCCTATGAACGATCCTCAATTCGTAATTACTATAATGATTGATAATCCGAAAGGACAAAAATTTTCGTTTGGTTATATGACTGCAGGGTGGGTTGCTGCTCCAGTAATTAAAAGATTAGTAACCAGGATATCACCTATATTGAACATTAAACCCAAAACAAAAGTTTCATCAGATTTTACCAAAGATTTAAATAAATATGAAATTCGCGGTAAGAAAAAAGGAGCTAATTTGTAAAATGCTTTTAAAAGATCTGATTGAAAAAAATAAAATTACAGAAAACTTGCTGAAAAATGTTAATAATAAAATTTTATATAATAAAGTCAGGGGTATTTCTTCCAATAGTAAAGAAATTAAAAAAGGTTATATATTCGTTGCAATTAAAGGTAAAAATTTTGATGGAGCTGAATTTATAGCTGAGGCTGAAAAACTTGGTGCATTTTTAATAATAGCCGAGGTCTCAATTAACAAAAAAGTTTTTTCCATCAAAAAAGGAACTGCTAGACAGATATATACAATATTACTGTCTTCATTTTATATAAATCAACCAAAACAAATCATTGGGGTAACTGGAACTAATGGTAAAACATCTACAGTTGAATTTTGTCGCCAATTATGGGCACTATCAGGTTGGAAAGCGGCATCCATGGGAACTCTTGGAACTAAGACACAAACCGCTATAAATAAAAGTGTGTATAAAAATAAAGAAGAAAATCTAACAACATTTGAACCTTCTGACTTATATAAAAAGTTAAATTTTTTAGCTGAAGAAAAAATTTCACACCTTGCTCTTGAAGCTTCCTCCCACGGTATTGATCAGTGTAGATTAGATGGTGTTAATTTTTCAGGAGCTGTATTTACAAACTTATCTCACGATCATCTTGATTATCATGGAGATATTGCAAGTTATTTTTCTACTAAAAAAAGACTTTTTACTAAAATATTGAAAAACAATTCTGCAATTTCTATTAATATTGATGATTTATATGGTAAAAAATTGTATGAAGAATTAAAAAACACAAATCATTTTATTATTACTTTTGGTCAGTGTTCTAAAGCAGATGTAAAAATTAAATCTGTAGTACAAAACAAACAAAGTATTGACCTAATTTTAGAATTTAAAGAGCAGAATTTTCAAACTACAATTGGAATGATTGGAAAATTTCAAGTTTATAATGTCGTGGCATCTGCATCTATTTGCATTGCATTAGGTATGGATTCAAACTTAATTTTTAAATCTTTGGGATACCTTAAACCTGCTCGTGGAAGAATGGAAGTTCTTTCAGAAACAAAAAATAAAGCACTAGTAATAATTGATTATGCACATACACCAGCTGCTCTAACTTCTGCTCTCAAATCTATCCAAGAAATAATAGGTAGAGAAAGAATAATAACTTTATTTGGGTGCGGAGGAGATAGAGACAAAAACAAACGTAAACTAATGGGTGAAATTGCTAATGAATATTCGGATATAGTGATAGTGACTGACGACAACCCAAGAAATGAGGCTCCTTCAAATATTAGAAGTGAGATTTTAAGTGGCTGCCCAACTGCTACAGAAATTCCTAACAGAGATAAGGCTATTAAATATGCCGTCTCCAAGTTACAAAAAAATGATCTTTTACTTATTGCAGGTAAAGGACATGAGACATTTCAAGCTGTCGGAATAGAAACTCTTCCTTTTGATGATTATACTGTAGCTAAAGAAGCTATTAAAAATATTGAAAAATCTGGAATAATAAATTGAAGCCTTTATGGACAAAAAAAGATTTAATGACTGCTACCAATGCCCTAGATCCCTCTTCATATTTTCTTGAAAACTTTAATGGGGTTTCAGGAGTGAGTATAGATGACAGAACTATAAATAAAGGTGACTTATTCATAGCCATAATTGGTGATAAATTTGATGGTCACGATTTTATAAAAAATGCCATAAAAAAAGGCGCTTATGGAATAATAGTATCTGATAAAATGCTAGCTAGTAAATATAAAGCATTATTGGTAGAAAATACTAAAAAAGCCTTAGAACAAATTGCAAAATTTTCACGACATAGATTTAAGGGAGTTACTATTGCTATAACAGGTAGTAGTGGAAAGACGAGTACAAAACACCTTTTATCAAATACTCTAAAGAAATTTGGTAAAACTCACCATACGGACAAAAACAACAACAATTTAATTGGACTTTCACTTACTTTGTCAAGGCTTCATAATGATTATGATTATTGTGTCTTAGAACTAGGGATGAATAATGCTGGAGAAATTCAGAGATTGACTAAAATTGCACTACCGGATATAGCCCTAATAACAAATATATCCAGTTCTCACATTCAGAATTTTAAAAATGATAAAGAAATTGCAGATGAAAAAAGTGAGATTTTTTCAACCTTGAATGAAAATGGTATAGCTATAATAAATACTGATACATTATGGAGTAAGTATTTAATCAAAAAAGCAAAAAAAGTGTCCGCAAAGATACATTTATTTGGCCACTCTAAATATGCAAATACAAAAATTACTAAATTAGTTGACGAACATGAAGGATCAACAATTTGTTATGACAAGATAAAAAATTGGCATTTAACAAACCTGAATACAACACAAGCATTAAATGCCATAGCGACAATTTCAGTTATTAAAGAATTAAGATTATGTACAGATACCAGTGAAAAAGTAATTAGTAGAATAAAACCTCTTGCTGGAAGAGGCGAGAAAATAATCATAAATTTTGGTGAAAAAGATAAAACATATGTAATAGATGATAGTTACAATGCAAATCCTGACTCAATGAAAGCTGCTCTCTCTAATTTTTATAAAACAAAATATAAGTTAAACACTTATAAGACTATTTTAATAATTGGCGACATGCTTGAATTAGGAAAAAATGCAAAGGAAATGCATTTTGAACTTATTCCAATGATAAAAAAAGTAAATCCTGACCTACTTATAACTGTCGGGCCTCATACAAAGAAAATTAGTAATGAATTAAAAGAACTAATTAGTTGCAAATCATATTTAACTTTCTCACCTCTTTTAAAAATAGTAACTGAATTTGTAAAACCTAATCAAATTATTCTTGTCAAAGGTTCAAATGGGATTGGACTATGGAATCTAATTCCAGTTTTTAGGAATATTAATCAGGAGAAACGCAATGTTGCCTGATTTTTTTCTTGCTTATACTGAATATTTCCAACCTCTTAATTTATTTAAGTACATTACTTTTAGATCTATTGGAGCTTTATTAACAGCGTTATTAATCAGTTTTATTTTTGGTCCAAAAATTATTGCTTTATTAAAAAAAATGCAAAAGAAAGGGCAACCAATAAGATCTGATGGCCCCCAAAGTCATATAATATTTAAAACTGGCACGCCAACAATGGGTGGTTTGTTAATTGTATTGGCTTTTACTACTTCAACAGTTTTATGGGCAAAGCTAGACAATGCATATATATGGATAATTTTGGGAGTAGCCATTTCTTTTGGATTTATAGGGCTCTTGGATGATTGGATTAAGGTATCTAAAATGACAAGTAATGGTCTAAAAAGTTATCAAAAAATTATTCCACAGATTTTTATTGCTGTAATTGCAGCTTGGTTTATTTCTGAAAACACTCCTCCAAATTTACAAAATACTTTATCTATACCGTTCCTTAAAGAAAGCGTTTTCTTTCTAGGAGTTTTATATATACCATTCACAATTTTAGTGATTGTGGGATCCTCTAACGCAGTAAACTTGACTGACGGCCTAGACGGTTTAGCAATAGTTCCCGTAATGATAGCGGCAAGCTCTTTTGCTATAATTGTTTATTTAACTGGGCATTTAAATTTTTCTAGTTATTTACAAATCAGTTATGTACCCGGTGTTGGCGAAATAGCAGTTTTTCTAGGAGCAATAATTGGCTCAGGGTTAGGTTTCTTATGGTTTAATGCTCCACCAGCTATGGTTTTTATGGGAGATACTGGATCATTATCTCTTGGTGGAGTTATAGGTGTCAGTGCTTCAGCATCAAGACATGAGTTAGTTTTAATCATTATTGGTGGCCTATTTGTATTAGAAACTATATCTGTGATTGTACAAATAGTTTCTTTCAAGCTTACAGGCAAAAGAATATTTAAAATGGCACCATTACATCATCATTTTGAGCAAAAAGGATGGGCTGAGCCCACCATTGTAATTAGGTTTTGGATAATAGCATTAATTTTGGCCTTAATAGGTCTTTCGACCCTTAAACTAAGGTAAAGATATTGAATAGTATTATTAATTATAAAAATCAGGATGTTGGAATTTTAGGACTGGGCTTATCTGGTTTAGCTGCTGCAAGAGTTTTGTTAAATTCAAAGGCTAATATTTTTGTTTTTGATGATAAAAAAGAAAAACCGTCTATTATAAAAAAAAGCAATTGGATTAATTACAATTATTGGCCATGGGAAAGTATAAAAACATTAGTAGTTAGCCCTGGGATACCTATAAATAATAAAGAAAAGCACAATGCAATAAAGCTTGCTATTGATAACAAAGTCAAAATTATTAACGATATTGACCTGTTTGTAGAAATTTATCCTAAAGCTAAGATAATCGGCATAACTGGTACAAATGGAAAGTCAACAACAGCTGCTTTATTATTTCATATTTTAAAATTTAATAAAATTAAAAGTGTTATCTGTGGTAATTTTGGTATTCCTGCATGTTCCATAGACGATCCTGGAGAACATGGAGTAATAATTCTTGAATTGTCAAGTTATCAACTAGATGGTGCAAAAAGTTTATCTTTAGATATTGCTACTATTATAAATATAACCCCTGATCATTTAGATTATCATGAGAGTTTTGATAGATATGTATCAAGTAAATTGAAAATTATTAACTTTTTAAAAAAAAATGGAATATTTATCTATGATAAAAGTAATGAATTATTAAATAAAGTCATTGATACAAATAAATATAGCTCTCTGAAATTTTCAAGTGTGCATGAAAAGGAAGCAAAAGGTTTTATTAATGATAATAATTATTTAAAAGGAACTCATAACGCAATTAATGCTTCAATAGCTATATCTATAGCAAAAAAATTAAATATTAAAGATAATAAAATAGAATTAGCAATTAAGCGTTTTGAAGGGTTATCCCACAGGATGGAACCATTATATATTTCTAAGAATTTTAGAATTATTAATGACAGTAAATCAACAAATGGCGAGTCAACTGCCGCTGCATTAAAATCGTTTAGTAACATATTTTGGATAGTCGGTGGAAAACCAAAAAAAGATGGAATAGGTCAAGCCAAGAATTTTTTAGATAAAGTTGTAGAGGTTTTTTTAATAGGAAATTCAACAAAGTTCTTTTCAGAAGAAATTTTAAAATTTAATGAAAATGTTCCAATAAATGAATGTATCACATTAAAAAAGGCCACAATACTAGCCATTAAAAAAAGTAAAATATCCAAATTAAAAAATTATGTAATTTTACTATCTCCATCAGCAGCAAGTTTTGATCAATTTGAAAGCTTTGAAGATCGAGGTAATAAATTTAAAAAAATCATAAGCCAGCAAATTAAAAAAGGCATAATCTAAATGAAAATAACACGTTCAGATAGATCTAAGATGGCACTTTGGTGGTGGACAATAGATAGATATATGCTGACATGTTTTTTTACTTTAATAATTTTTGGTATATTTTTAGTTATGGCTTCAAGTCAGCATTTAGCTGAAAGCCTTAATATATCTTCACATCATTTTACAATTAAACATTTATTATTCGGATCAATAAGTATTCCAATTATAATATTTTTCTCAATTCTAAATGAAAAACAAATTAAGGTTTTTTGCATATTAGGCCTTCTTATATGTATAAGTTTATTACTATTTATTTTGATTGGAGGTGAGAGGATAAAAGGTGCTCAAAGATGGTTATATATTGAAGGTTTTAGCTTTCAACCAAGTGAAGTGTGCAAACCATTTTTTGTAATATTTAATGCGTGGATTTTAACTCTATGGGTTGAAAAATCAATGTCCGCAGCTTGGATGTGGTCAATTACTTCAATAATAATCATATCAACTCTTTTATTACTACAGCCAGATTTAGGCATGACAATAATTATGATTTTTACTTGGGGTTTCCAATTATTTATTACTGGAATACCTCTTATGATTATTTTACTCCTTATATTAGCATTTCCAATATTTATGATATTTGCTTACCAAAATTTTACGCACGTTAAAATAAGAATTGATAACTTTATTGAAGGCAAAGCATATCAAGTTTCAAAGTCACTACAGTCATTTGAATCAGGTGGTTTTTGGGGAAAAGGGCCAGGAGAAGGTTTTTACAAAAAGTCTTTGCCAGATGCACATTCTGATTTTGTTTTTGCAGTAGCTGCTGAAGAGTATGGTATTTTAATATGTTGTGTAATTATAACAATATACTGTTTAATTATATTAAGATCATTTTTGTATACTTTAAAAACTAATAGTCTGTTTTTTGTACTTTCCATAAGTGGCCTTGCTTTTCAATTTGGCTTTCAATCATTAATACATTTGGCAAGTAATACAGATCTTATTCCCACTAAAGGTATGACCTTACCTTTTCTATCCTATGGTGGATCGTCAATTTTAGCATCAGCTATCACAGCAGGAATTCTTTTGTCTTTAACCAGAAAAAATATTTCATTTGAGACTTTAAATCAAAAACTTTACGAGAATAAAAATAATGAATAACAAAATTCATAAAAATACTATTGTGATAGCTGCTGGAGGAACAGGGGGCCATATCTTCCCATCATTATCGATAATTAATCAAATTCAAGATAATCTATTTATTATTATTACAGATGAAAGAGGGGAAGATTATTTTAACAATTTTTTTATTAATAAAGAGATAAGCTTTAAGATATTTACTCATAAATTATCAAGTCCCAGCAATAAGTTTATTATAAATAAATTGAAATCTTTTTTTCAAATTTGTATATCGATTTTAAAATCAATTTTGTTAATCATTAACTACAAACCCGATGCTATAATTGGTTTTGGTGGTTATCCATCATTTGCTCCAATAATAGCTGCTAAAATTTTTAGGGTTCCATCAATAATTCATGAACAAAATACTGTTATAGGAAGAGTCAATAAGGTACTTAGTAAGATCACTAATATTTTGGCTCTATCTTTTATAGATATTAAAAATAATTTACAAACAAAGAGATCAATTTATACTGGCAATCCCGTAAGAAAAGAATTCTACGAAATTGGAAAGATTAAATACTTACTACCTGCAAAAAAGAGTTTTTTTTATATTTTGATATATGGTGGAAGTCTTGGATCAAAGTTTTTTTCAGAATACTTACCTTCAGTTATTTGTTCTCTCCCTGAGGGTATTAAAGAAAAAATTAAAATAATTCAGCAAGTTAGAAAAGAAGATCTAAAGTTAGTATGTAAAAATTACAAACTTAATAAAATTGATGCTGAAATATCTATTTTCTTTCAAGACGTCTCTGAAAAATTTAAGATTTCTCATTTGATTATTACTCGATCAGGTGGTTCAAGTGTTGCTGAAGTTCTAGCATCTAATAGGCCTGTAATATTCATTCCTTTACCAACCGCATTAGATAATCATCAATATGAAAATGCAAGATTTCTTGAAAGTAATAAGGGTGGCTGGTTAATTGATCAAAATAATAAAACTAGCAATGAATTAGAAAGGTTAATGAGGTATCTTTTACAAAACCCCAAAAATCTTGTTGAAGCGAGTAATCAATTAAAAAAACTAGCAAGTAGGCTTGAAAAATTAAGGGATGATAAAACACCTACAGAGTTTTTATCTGAATGTATTTTAAAATTAATAAATGATAAAAAGAAGGTTGTTCCCACATCATGCTAAAAAGTCCAAAAAATCTAGGGGTTATTCACTTTATTGGTATTGGTGGAATTGGAATGAGCGGAATAGCTGAAATTCTGTTTCAATCTGGATATAATGTTCAAGGAAGTGATATAACTGACGGTAATAACACCAACAGACTAAAAAAGCTTGGAATTAAAATTTATATAGGACAAAGAAAATCAAATATTCTTGATGCAAAATTAGTTGTTGTATCAACTGCAATCTCTAAAAGAAATATAGAATATATAACCGCAAAAAAATTATTCCTGCCAGTAGTCCATAGATCTGAAATGCTAGGTGAGTTAATGCGTCTCAAACAATCAATTGCAATAGCTGGCACTCATGGCAAAACCACTACAACTTCACTTGTAGCCAAGATCATTGAAGAAAATGGAATGGATCCAACAATTATAAATGGAGGTATTATTTCTTCATTGGACAGTAATGCAAAACTTGGAAACGGTGAATGGATGGTTGTTGAAGCTGATGAGAGTGATGGCAGTTTTGCAAAATTAAATCCAACAGTTGCAATAATCACAAACATTGACTTAGAACACCTTGATTATCATAAATCAGAAGAAAATTTAGAGAGAGCATTCTTGCATTTTGTATCATCAATACCATTTTATGGATTTGTTTGTCTTTGCATAGACAACCCAAGAACACAAAAATTAATTTCAAAACTAGAGAACAAGAAAGTTATCACATATGGCTTGTCTGCTAATGCTGATATTAGAGCAACAAACATTTCATATAAAGAAAACAAAATGTTTTTTTCATTAAGTATCTCAAACTTAAGAGATCATAATTATAAGAATTATCAAATAGAGTTTTCTATGATTGGATTACACAATATTCAAAATGCACTTGCGAGTATAGCGGTAGGAATTGAACTAGATATTCCAATTACAAAAATTAAGAAAACATTGAAAAGCTTTACAGGTATTCAAAGACGATTTCAAAAAGTTGGAAATTTTAACAACATATGTATAATAGATGATTATGGACATCATCCTGTTGAAATAAGTGCCGCACTTGCTGCAGCCAGGCTTATTACGCCCAAACATAAAATTATAAGTGTTTTTCAGCCTCATCGTTATAGTAGATTAAGAGATTTATTTAACGATTTCTGTAGTTGTTTTAATGATGCTGATCATGTTTTACTTCTTGATGTCTTTTCTGCTGGTGAAAAGCCAATTACTAATTTTAAAAGTACTAATTTAGAAGTTGGTTTATCCAACTATGGACACAAGAATGTATTATACATTAAAGATCAAAAAACCCTTATGAGAACGCTTTTAAAAATTGCCAATCCAAATGATTTAATAATTTGTCTTGGTGCTGGATCAATAACTAAAATTGCAAATAAACTCGAAGATAATTTATATTATGAATGTAAAACTATTTAAAAATAAATTTAATAAGTATATTAAATTAGACCATAAATTATCCAAATTTACTTGGTTCGGTGTGGGTGGTAACGCTGAGATACTTTTTATACCGGAAAATGAAAAAAGCTTGGTATTTTTCTTAAGAAACAAACCTCAAGAATATAAAGTTTTAGCAATTGGAGCCGGATCAAACCTAATAATCCGGGATAAAGGGATAAATGGAATTGTATTAGTTACAAAAAAATTAAAAAATATTAGCATTGATAAGAACGGTGTCATTTGTGCTCAAGCAGGAGCTACAGACGCAGAAGTTGCAAGGTTTGCAAGAGATTGTGAACGAACCGGTCTAGAATTTTTACTTGGTATACCTGGAACAATTGGAGGAGGTATCAAGATGAATTCTGGAGCATTTGGCTCAGAGTTTAAGGATATTTTAATAGACGTAACTGCAATCAATCTTTCCGGGGAATTCCGAGTTTTTTCTGTGAAAGAATTAGGAATGCAATATAGAAAAATTGGAATAAGTAATGAGTGGATTTTTTGTACAGCTCGTTTCAAAAGTACAAGCGACAATAAACAAAACATAGAAGCAAAAATGAAGCAAATCCTTTATTTAAGAAAAACAGCTCAACCTACTGGCGTCAAAACAGGTGGCAGCACATTTAAAAATCCTATTGGTCACAAAGCATGGAAGCTTATAGATCAGGCTGGTTGCAGAGGTTTAAAAGTTGGTGATGCAATGATTTCAGATAAACATTGTAATTTTATTATTAATTTAAAGAACTCTTCCGCTCAACAAATTGAAGAGTTAGGAGAAAAAGTACAATCTAAAGTTTTTCAAAATTCTGGAATTAGACTGAGTTGGGAAATACAAAGAGTTGGCATTAAATGAGAATCATAGATAACATGCACGTTTTATTATTGAAAGGAGGCTATGGTTCAGAAAGAGAAGTGTCTCTCAAATCGGCTGAAGCATGCTCTAAAGCTATAAAAGAAAATGGACTTAAAGTAACTGAAATTGATATCAGTGAAACAAATATAAATAATTTAATAAACATAAAAGCTGATGTTTGTTTTAATGCATTACATGGCAGTTCTGGTGAGAATGGTTCTATTCAAGGATTATTAAATTTATTAAAAATACCATATACACATTCAGGAGTAACAGCTTCAGCAATTGCTATGAACAAAATTTATTTTAAAAGATTAATAATAAATGCTACAGAAAATTCAAATGATCCAATAAATTTTCCTAAAACATTAAAAATCTTACCTGATAGAAGTATAGATTTCAAAAATCATCGCAGAACTTTTGTCGTCAAGCCTATAAATGGGGGCAGCTCAGTTGGTGTTGAAATTATTAAAGAAGGAAATAAAGTTCCGATAATAAATAGTGCCACTTCTTACAACATAATGGCAGAAGAGTATGTTGGCTCTAAAGAACTCACAGTGACAGTCTTACAAGAACAACCTTTATGTGTAACTGAAATTAAAGCAGGTCAAGATAAAGATTTCTACAACTATAAAGCGAAATATGAAAAAAATGGATCAATACACGACATACCAGCAAAAATTCCTAAGAATACATATAACCAAGCTATGTCATGGGCACTAAGGGTACATCAAATTATTGGTTGCAAAGGCATTTCAAGAAGTGATTTTAGGTACGATGACGAAAATAATAAGTTATATATGCTTGAGATTAATACACAACCTGGAATGACAGAAACTTCCTTATCCCCAGAACAAGCGATGTTTTGCAATATAAGCCTAAAAAATATGGTTAAGATTATTATTGAGGAGGCGTCTTACGAATGTTAAGATTAAAACTTAACAAGAAAAATCTTTTAAAAGCAAAATTTTATCGTTTTGAAAGTGAAAAGTTAACGAGGCTAATAAATTTATCCTTTTTATTGTTGTTTATATTATTCTTTTGTGGGTTCTATTTTTCAGATAGTTTAAGTAAAGATGACATAATAAATAAATTAAAACCGTCGGATCAATTTCTTATCAAAAATGGCTTTAAAATAGAAAATGTATTAATTACAGGAACACGAAATTTATCTAATAATTATATTAAAGACACTGTTGAAATATATAATGATGGAAGTATTTTCAATATTGAACTTTCTTCAATATATAATAAAATTAAACAAAATTCCTGGGTTAAAGAAGTTTCTATTGAAAGAATTCTTCCAAATATTATTAAAATTAAAATCTTAGAAAATCAACCCATTGCAATTTGGCAGAACAAAAAAAACAACAAACTTATAACCGCAAATGGCGACATAATTTATGATGGGAATGTTAATGATTTTAAAAATGATTTTCCAATAATTAAAGGAAATAAGTCAAAAGAAAATATATCCTCTATATTGAAAATATTGGAGATCAATCAAAGTTTTTATGAAAATATTTGGTCACTAACATTCATAAATGAAAGAAGATGGGACTTACATTTTAATCAAGGATTAGTTGTACGATTGCCATCGAAAGATATAAAAAAGGCATGGGAAAAAATCATTAAACTTCAAAAAAATTATAATGTTTTAAATCTTAGGCTTACAGAAATTGACCTTAGAAACCCAAAACAAATACTTGGTAAAATTAATTTTGACAAAAAGTTTATTTTAAAAAGGAAACATCTATGACAGTGATGAATAATATAAAAAGATCAAATGACATATTTGCTGTTATTGATATTGGAAACACTAAAGTATCTTCACTAATAGGGTCCTCTGCTAAAAATAATGATATACAGGTTAAAGTATTAGGCTTTGGACAACACGCATCTTTAGGAATTACTAACGGTATTGTTACAGATATGAAAGAGATAGCTAATTCAATTGCTAAAGCAGTTGAAGGAGCTGAAACTATGGCAGGTTTTCCCATTAATAAAGTCACATGCAGCCTTTCTGGGGGAAGACCAATCACAAAGGTAACACGACATGAATTAAAAATTGAAAATGGCCAAGTTATGAAAAGTGATTTAGCCAAAATCGAAAAAATGAATAACCAAAAACCAATTGAAAATTATAAACTTTTATCATCTTCAGTAATAAAATATTATATCGACAATAATACACCAGTAGATAATCCAATAGGAATTCATACAGATAATTTATTGGTTGAAATAAGCAATATATATGGACAAGAATGTGTAATTAAAAATATTTCTAGTGCCATAGATTTATGTCACCTTACTATTGATAAATTTACTATATGTCCAGAAGCTTCAGGTATTTCAACACTAATTGAAGAAGAAAGAATGAATGGAGCAATTGTTATTGATCTTGGCGGAAACATGACAAGTATTGGTGTATTTATTAATAATAAAATAGTTTTTTCTGATTCTATTCCAATTGGAGGTATTCATATTACTAGTGATATAGTCCGTGGATTAGGTGCTAAAGCAGAAGATGCTGAAAAAATTAAGATTTTGTATGGATCAGCAATTTCAAATGAAACTGACGAATATACAAAAATTGATGTCCCAATTATTTCTGATGAGGGTGAAATTATAAATCAAAAAATACCTAAAGCCGTGTTAACCGCAATAATAAAGCCTAGAATTGAAGAAATTTTTGAACTTGTGAAAGAAAGGCTGAGTTTCTTAAAATTTAGAAATAGTTCAATTAATAGAGTCATTTTGTGTGGTGGAGGAGCTAATCTTAACAATATTAGAGAACACGCGTCATCTTTCTTAAATATAAATGTCAGAATTGGACGACCAATCGGGCTTATAGATATACCTGAAATTGTACATACCCCAACTTTTTCGTGCTTGACTGGATTATTAATTAAAAGTTTGCAACATGATAAAAGATTGATTTCAAATAATTTAAATTTAGGTTTATCCAATTATTTTGGAAGAATTGGCGATTGGCTTGATAAGAATTTATAAAAACATAGTTAACTAAATATAAACCAAGGAGTAAAAAAATGACACTTAATCTTACTATTCCAGAAAATATAAACGACGCTAAGCCAAAAATTTCGGTAATTGGTATTGGAGGAGCTGGAGGTAATGCAATCAATACCATGATAAATGCAAACATAAATAATATAGATTTTATTGCAGCAAATACCGACGGACAAGCTTTGTCTAGAAGCCTAACTGCTAGACAAATTCAACTTGGTAAAAATACAACATTAGGTCTAGGTGCAGGTTCAGATTCTGAGACTGGTAGGAAAGCAGCAGAGGAATCAATTGAAGAAATTATTGCAGAGTTAGGTGATGTTAATATGTTATTTATTACAACTGGAATGGGAGGAGGCACCGGCTCAGGCGCGGCACCTGTAATTGCCAAGACCGCAAAAGAAAAAGGTATATTGACAGTAGCCGTAGTTACTAAACCTTTTGACTTTGAAGGGAAAAAACGAATGGAAGTTGCAGAAGATGGATTAGCTTTGTTAAGAGAAAATGTTGATACGTTAATTGTTATTCCTAATCAAAATCTCTTTAAAATAGCAAATGAAAAAACTACGTTTGCCGAAGCTTTTAAAATGGCAGATGATGTCCTCTACCAAGGTGTTTGTGGCATAACAAATTTAATAACAAACCCAGGAATGATTAATTTAGATTTTGCAGATATTAAAACAGTCATGGGAAATATGGGTAAAGCAATGATGGGAACTGGCGAAAGTTCTGGTGAAGAACGGGCTAAAAATGCTGCTCAATCTGCTCTTAACAATCCTCTATTAGACGATAGTAATATAAAAGGCGCTAAATCTATATTACTAAATATTCAAGGTGGACCAGATATGGCTTTGTTCGAAGTTGATGAAGCAGCTAGTAAAATAAGAAATGAAGTTGACGAAAATGCTAATATTATTTTTGGATCATCAATTGATAATAACTTAGAGGGAATTATTAAGGTTTCAGTTGTTGCTACTGGTATAAATTATACAAAACTAGAAAATACTAAAACCTATCCTTATAAAAACGACAAAGAAATTATACAAACAACAAAGATTAGCACTAATAAAATAGATGATCTTAAACTAGAAATTGAAAATAATTCGGCTCATGAATATTCTGATGAATTAGAAGAAGACCCAAATAATCAGATAGATTTAGAAACTCAAATAAACCAATTGGATAGTGACCAAAATTTTCAAAAAGATGACAGAGACTTTCATAATGAATTACATAAATCTGATTTATCTTCCTTAAATGTAAGTAGTAAAGAATTAAACGATATTTTAGATCATAAACCTAATAATCAATTTACAGAACCTAAACGTAAAACATTATTTAATCGTTTTTCATCATTCTTCAGTAATGAGAAACCTGATGAAAAAAAATTAGAGCCAAGCTTAAATTTAAAAAGTGAAATTTTATATGAAGAAAAAATTTCAAATTTGAATATTAAAGAAGAAAACATTACAGAAATGTCAGCGAAAACTAATAATTTTGATTTGTTTAGTAACAAAGATGAAACTATGCTTGACAATTATCAAATCAATCTTACAGAGATAGAGCAAGAGCCTAAGGAAGTTGATGAAAAAGTACTTGAAATTCCAGCCTTTCTTAGAAGACAGGCTAATTAGTTTAGATTGAAATATTTTGTAATTATATGTGATTTGTAATTTATTCCGAACAGTTTATTAATTATTCTGAGGTTTTCTAATATGAATTACATTAATAATTTTACTAAATTTAAAAACTCCAGACAATTTACTTTGAATAAGACAATAAATTTTTCTGGAGTTGGAGTTCATAACGGTAGAGCTGTATCCATGAGTGTTGAGCCAGCTGATATAAACACAGGTATTGTTTTTATAAGGACAGATGTAAAAAGTAATAACATAATTAAAGCAGTGATTGAAAATATTTTTGATTCAAATCTATGCACTAAAATAAAGAACAAGCACGATGTTTCTGTTTCAACAATAGAACATCTCATGGCCGCTTTGAATGCTTTAAGTATTGATAATGCTATAATTAAAATTAATAATTCCGAGTTACCTGCATTAGATGGAAGTTCATATGAGTACGTTAAAAAAATGCTTAAATCAGGAATTAAATCACAATCTGCGAATAAAAGTTATATAAAAGTTTTAAGAAAAATTAAGGTAAATGACGGTAAAAGGTATATATCTATATCCCCTTCCAATGAATTAACAATAGATATATCCATTGATTACCCAGACACAATTATCGGTAATTCTAAATTTTATTACCCTCATTCAAGAGAGAACTTTATAAACCAATTATCTGAAGCTAGAACATACGCTTTTTTTGAAGATATTGAAAAAATGAGAATTGCTGGTCTTGCTATAGGTGGCAACCTCAATAACGCTTTAGTAGTTGATAAGTTTAAGGTATTAAATCCAGATGGGTTGAGGTTTGAAAAAGAATTTGTCAAACATAAAACATTAGACTGTATAGGTGATTTCTATTTGTTAGGTATGCAATTAGTTGGAGAAGTTAATTGTTTTGCTCCTGGTCATAAACTTAATCAAATGTTTGTTAAAGAAATTCTGAAAGATAAAAAAAATTATGTAATAGAAAAAGCAATGATTAGCGAATACCCCGAAAAAATTTATAATGTTTTAGCTAAGAATAATTCTGCCAAAAATATAAATAACGTCGCTTAATTTAAATAATTAATAATCAACATTTTTTTTAATATACAAATCCATTTATAAATAATAAAACTACTGAATATTTTATTAATAACTGGAAATTATTGGATGAAATACATAATAAATAATTACATAATTTCAATAAAATTATTTACTATTTTAATTTTATTAATAAATTGTAGTTCAAGTAAAAAAGATAATGAAACGATTATATCAGGTGATATAGAAACCTATAAAAGTGGATTATCGTCTCTACAAGACAGTGATTATAGCAAGGCTGTTAAAGAATTTGATAAACTATATATAAATCATCCTTTTTCATCACTAGCTAAAAAGTCGGAAATAATGACTGCGTACTCACTATATCAAAATAATGAGATAAACAAATCTATAAGTAAGTTAAAAACCTTTAATGAAATGAACCCAAAAGATGAATTTTCTGACTATGCTCATTATCTTTTAGCAATGTGTTATTATATACAAATTTCAAATCAAGGCAGAGATCCAAGTTTGTCCTTAAAAGCTCTAAACTCGTTCAAGCTTATAACAACAAAATATCCTAATAGTAAGTATGCAAAAGACTCAAAATTAAAAATCCAATTTATTAAAAATTCTTTAGCAATAAATGAGTTAAATATTGGAAAATTCTATTTGAAAAAAAATGCACCTGCTAGTTCAATAAAAAGATTTAAAACAATTTTACAAAAATATCAAAATAGTTCAGTGATTCCAGAAACTTTGTACAGGCTAACTGAAGCTCTATTATTGATGGGACTTAAGAAAGAAGCTATTAAAAGTAATGCTATTTTAAAATATAATTTTCCTAACAGTGAATGGAGTGATTTAAGCAAGGACATTCTTTCTAATATTTCATCAACTAGTGAAAAAGAAAGTTTCACTTCTTCCATAAAAAACTATTTCGTTACAATTTTTGACTAATTAAATGCTAAAAGAATTAATAATTAAAAATATAGTTCTTATAAAATACCTCAATATTGAATTTAATAAAGGTCTTTCTGTATTGACTGGAGAAACAGGTACTGGAAAATCAATTCTTCTTGATAGCTTAGGACTGATTTTAGGTAATAGAGTTGATTTTAATTTAATTAGAAAAGGTGAAAATGAAGCTTCAGTTACTGCGCTCTTTCAAATTCACAATAATCACACTGCAACTCAAATGTTGAATAAATATAATATTGTATTTGAAAAGGAACTTTTAATAAGACGTCAAATAAATTCTAATGGGAAATCTAAATGTTTCGTCAATGATATTTTGATAACTCGTAACGCTTTGTCTGAAATAACTGACTGCTTAGTTGAATTACAAGGTCAATTTGAAGATCGAGGACTTTTAAATATTAATACGCATTTATCACTTTTAGACATATATTCAAATCACAATCATTTGATTGAGAGAACAAATAAATCTTTTAATAAACTAAAAGAATTGAAGAAAGAAATTGCTGAAACAAAAATCCGTGAAAAAGCAACTAATGATGATAATGAGTGGGTTAAAGAGTCATTTAATCAATTAGAGTCATTAAACCCTAAATTAGGTGAAGAACAAAAGTTAAACCAAACTAAGTTATTTTTAAATAACCGTGAAAAAATTTTTATAGCTATTAATCAATCAAAAATAATTATAGATGATGAACTAGGAATTGAAGATTTAATTAACAAACTTTATAAAACGTTTGATAATGTTAAATCAATTGATCGTTTAAATATTAATCAGGCAGTTGAAATTATAGACAGAATTAAAGTTGATATTGAAGAATTAAAATCAATTGTAAATAGTGAAGCCAGTGAAGTAAGTGAAGACACTCAAAACTTAGAATTAGTAAATGATCGACTACACGAGTTAAGATCACAAGCACGTAAACATAATTGTAATATTGATGATCTCATAAGGATAAAAAAGGAACTAAAATTAAAAATAGAACAAAACAATAATAATAAATTTAAGATTGATGAACTTCAAAAAGAATATGAAGAATTAAAAATTAGGTTTGTTGCAAATAGTAAGTTACTATCTGATAGCAGACGCAAATCCGCAATATATTTATCTAAAAAAATAAATGATGAATTACCCTATCTAAAGTTTGAAAATGCAAATTTTAAAGTTAAGTTTGAAGAATTGGAATTAGATAATGCAACTGAAATAGGTATGGATAGAGTAATCTTTTTAGCTTCAACTAATTCTGGTGAGGATGCTCTTCCAATTAATAAAATTGCATCTGGAGGAGAATTATCAAGGTTTTTGTTAGCAATAAAAGTAGTACTTGATACTATGGTACATCAAAGAACAATAATTTTTGATGAAATTGACTCAGGTATTGGAGGTGCCGCCGCAAATGCTGTGGGTAATAGACTGGCTAAATTAGGAAATAATTATCAAACTATGGTAGTAACGCATTCTCCACAAGTTACCTCTAAAGGACATTATCATTATCTTGTGCAGAAAAATAATATTAATAACAATATTACAACAAATGTCACTCAATTAAATGAAACTGAAAGAGTTGAGGAAATTGCAAGAATGGTCTCAGGAAGCGTCATTACTAATGAGGCTAGGGAAGCAGCCTCTAAATTATTAAATAATTGAAAATATGAATATAGAAATTCTTAATAAATTAAAATTACTAAAAGATAAAATTAATTATCATAATTTTAGGTACCATAGCAAAGATGATCCTGAAATCTCAGACTTTCAATTTGATGAGCTATGCAAACAATATGATAATATAATTTCATCCAACCCTGCATTTAACTTTTTAGAGCGTAAAACTGTTGGTGATAAAATTTCTAATAAATTTCAAAAGTACCATCATCAAAAACCTATGGGTTCTCTAGTGAACGCTTTTTCATTTGAAGATATTAACGATTTTATTGAAAGAACTTATAAGTTTTTATCACTAAAAAAAGAATTTTTATTGGAATATACGTGTGAACCTAAAATTGATGGTTTATCAATATCCCTTCTTTATCTAAATGGAGACTTGTTGAATGCGGTAACACGAGGTGATGGTAATGTTGGAGAAATAGTTACAGAAAACGTTAAAACTATAAATGACATACCACATAAATTAACAGGAAAATATCCTAAATTCATAGAGATTAGAGGTGAAATTTTTATGAAAAAAACTCATTTCGAAGAACTCAATAAACTACGAATTGAAAATAATTGCAAAATTTTTGCTAATTCTAGAAACGCTGCAGCAGGCTCCATACGGCAGAAGGACGTTAATATTGTAAAACAACGTAAATTGAATTTTTTGGCGTTTACAATTGGTGAATATACTGAAGATTTTAAGTTTGATACCCAAATTGATCTTTTGAGAAGATTTAAAGAAATGGGCTTGATTACAAACGAAGAAAACTACTTAGCTCGTAATATCAATGACATAAAAGAATTTTACAAAAAGATTTTATTAAAAAGAAATAATTTAGATTATGAAATTGACGGTTTGGTTTATAAGGTTAATAGTAAAACTCTCCAAGAAAGATTAGGAAATTTAGCTAGAGCTCCGAGATGGGCTATTGCTCACAAGCTTCCAGCTGAAATAGTAGAAACAATTCTTGTCAGTATAGAGACTCAAGTAGGTAGAACAGGAGCCCTAACTCCTGTTGGTAGATTAGAACCCATAAGAGTTGGTGGTGTGTTAGTATCAAATGTTTCATTACACAATGAAGATGAAATTTTCAGAAAGGACATACGTATCGGTGATACAATAAAAATACAACGCGCTGGAGATGTAATTCCACAGGTTTTAGGAATTGTAAAAGAAAAGAGAGTTAAAGATTCAAATATTTATACTGTTCCTAAGCATTGTCCATCATGTAATGGCATTACTTTTAAGCCTGAAGGCGAAGCAATTAGAAGATGTTTGGCTGGTATTAATTGTCCAGCACAAACTGTTGAAAAACTAAAACATTTTGTTTCAAAAAATGCTTTTAATATTGATGGTTTGGGAGAAAAATTGATAGAAATGCTTTTCAAGGAAGATATTATTAGAGATTTTGCAGATATTTTTACTATTAAAAAACATAAAGACAAACTAGAAGATAAAGTAGGATTAGGAAAATTATCAGTATCTAATCTATTAAATTCTATTGAATCAAAGAGAAAAATTACATTTGACAAGTTAATTTATGCACTCGGAATTAGGCAAGTTGGTGAAGCGAATTCTAAATTATTAGCTTTACATTATAATACATTTGAAAACTTTCGTATTGAGATGGTAAAAGCGGTGGATAAGACATCGAATTCTTTTCAAGAACTTGTTTCGATAGATCAAATAGGAGAAAGCATTGCTGAAGATTTAGTTTTATATTTTAATACAAATTCTAATCTAATCATCTTTGACAAAATTTTAAACTATATAACTATTGAAAATATTAAAAAAAAATCTGTTGTATCTCCATATACAGATAAAGTTATAGTTTTAACGGGTGCTTTAAATAATATGAGTCGTGATGAGGCAAAGCAAACTCTTCAAAATTTAGGTGCCAAAGTTAGTAGCACAGTATCTAAAAACACTGATTTTTTAATTATTGGTGATCAACCTGGAAGTAAAGCTAAAAAAGCTAAAGAACTAAATATACCAATAGTAAGTGAGGAAGAATTGGTTGGAATAATTCAAAAATTTAATGATTAAATGTGCCTAGTTTTTCTCTTTAAAAAATTTAGTAACTCTTCATTATCTGTTTCAATAAATTTTACTAAATTTTCATAAACCTTTTTATGGTATTCATTAACCCAGTCAATTTCAAATTTTGTAAGCATTTTTTTGTCAATAAGTTTTGTTTCTAAAGGTACTCTAGTTAAATTCTGAAAATGTAAAAAATTTTCCTTCGATTTATTTATATGGTATTTTGAGACAACTTCTAAATTTTCAATTCTAATACCATATTTTCCATATTTATAATAACCAGGTTCATTAGAAATAACCATTCCACTTTCAATAGTACAATCCGATGTTTTTGAAATAGATATAGGCCCTTCATGTACGCTTAAAACACTTCCAACTCCGTGACCAGTGCCATGGGCATAATCTTTACCTTTTGACCAAAGTGCTATTCTAGCCAATGCATCTAAATCTCTTCCTTTAATATTGTTAGGAAAAATTGCTGATGCGATAGCAATATGTCCTTTTAAAACTAATGTATAATTCTCAATCATTTCAGTCTCCGCCTCCCCTACTAAAAGAGTGCGGGTCATATCTGTTGTGCCATCAAGATAATGAGCACCTGTATCTATTAAATATAAACCATCTCTATTAATTTTTTTATTAGATGAGTTGTCAGCTTTATAATGAATAATGGCACCATTATTTCCAAAAGCTGATATTGTTGAAAAGCTTTCACACACAAATGTTTTTTCTAATGACCGAATTTCAAGAAGCTTTTCAGATACTTCAATTTCTGAAAGATTTTTAAAATTTACATTTTTTTCAAACCAAAATAATAAATTCAAAATTGCAAGACCATCTTTTAAATGGGCATTTTTAAAGCCCCTTAACTCACATAAATTTTTTTTGGTTTTAAATTGGTCTACTGGACATGATATTGATTTATAATTTAATTTATTATTGACTAAAAAATTATGAACCTTCATTGGAAGTGTTTTTGCATCTATTAGAAAATTTTTGTTTTTACAATTTTCTAAAAAATTACTTAAATATTCAAAATTACTAATATGAATGTTTTTTTCTTTTTTTATGGTATTTTGAAATAAGTTATTATCAGTAAATATATGTATAGCTTTCTGTTTTGAAACTATACAAAAAGATCTTGAAATTGGAGTATGTTTCAGATCTCTTCCTCTAATATTCAATAACCACGAAAGACCTGTAGGGTTAAATAAAATATAAAAATCACAATTATTATCTTTTATAACTTTTGTTAAACGGTTTATTTTTGAGCTAACTGTCTCTCCCGTATATTCTATTGGAAGTTTAAATAATTCATTATCAGATTTGACCGGCTTATTTAACCATATTTCGTCAATTATATTTTTGTTTATAAACTCAAGACTTATTTTTGTTTCTTTAATAACATCTTGAAGAAACTCATGTTCACTTAAAGTCAATAACCAAGGATCAATAACCACTTTTTTAAAAATATTTTTATTTTTATTTAAAAATAAACAAACTTGTTTAAATCCACCGTTAAATATATTGAAATATTTGGGGTTAACCTCTTTTTTTAATTGTAATTGATAACGTCCATCACTAAAAATAATTGATTTTATTTTAGATTTTGCCGATATAATCGCATATCCAGCTGACCCAGAAAAATTTGAAATAAATTTTAAACGCTCTTCATTTTCTGGGACCTCTTCACCAGCATACATGTCACACCTAGGTACCAAGAAAGCATCCCACTTTCTACTTTTCATCTTATCTGTCAATAATTTTAGATTTTTTTCCAAATACAATACCTTTTTTATTGGTTACTAATCAATATGATTGAACCCCAACCATTTAAACTAAATATTTTTTTTTCTTTAAATCCATATTTATTATACCAATTTATAATATACGGAATTTGATCATTTAAAAGACCAGAAAGTATTAAAAAAGAATTAGGCTTTATAATAAAACTATATAAAGGTGCTAATTTTTTTAAAGGACCAAATAGGATATTTGCAAAAACCAAGTCATAAAATTGTTTTTTTGCGTATTTATTCGAATGGTAAGAATTAGTTAAATAAACTTTGTTTAATACAATGTTATTTAATCTAAGATTTTCTTTTGTTAGCTTCACAGCATTTTTATCTATATCAACAAAAGTTACCTTACTTTTTTTAAATATCTTTTTTGAGGATATTCCCAGTATACCTGTCCCACATCCATAATCTAAAATACGGTTTGATTTAGTAAATTTAGATATAAAAGTTAGAGCTTTTAAACAACATTTGGTAGTTTCGTGGGTTCCAGTTCCAAATGCTGTAGAAGCATCTATTTTTATAGGAATTTTACTTGCTGAACAATTTTTATTAATATGTGATCCGTAGATATAAAAGTTATCTAAATTAATTATTGGGAAAGATTTTCTGTTGTATTTAAGCCAATTCTTTTGTAATATTTTAATTACATTAAGTCTATTGGAATATTTGTCTTTTCTTAAATGATCATAAAAAAAATATTCTCTAGTTTTCAACTCTTTAGCGAGATCATTTAATTTACGACTTATACTATTAATATTAGGTTCTTGATTTAAAATAACTTCTAATACCCAAATCTGATTTTGATGAAATTCTCCAAATTTATTACTAGCAATATTATTTAAATAAAAATTAGTATATTTTTTTTTATCTTTATCCTCATTTACAAACAAGCTGGAAGATATATAACCTTCAAAATCTTCAACATATTCTGAGAATATATTTTTTAAACTATCTTGTATTTCAAATCTTACTGACCACAAATCCATAATAAAAAACTTATTACTCTATTAACTTAACAAAGCTTGACACAACTTTTTTTTCACCTGCTTTGTCAAATTTTATATTTAATTTATCACCATCTGAGGAAATAATAAGGCCCATTCCAAATTTTTGATGAAAAACCCTCTGCCCGTTATCAAATACAATATTAGAGTTTATAGTATTAGTATCTATATGAGCTTTCTTATAAGCATTAATTCCTTTTATTCCATTTTGCTTTGCCCTTAGAAATCCTGGGCCGTAAGATCCATTTTTTGCAGACAAGTCAAAATCAATTTGATTATAGCTTGACGCGTCCGCACCAATATTACCTTCTATATTTTCGTTAAGAATATGTCTCGGTAGTTCACTTATAAATCTTGATGGTATTGATCCTTGCCATAATCCGTGAATTTGTCTATTAGCTGCAAAGGTAATAAATAATTTTTGCTTTGCTCTAGTGATACCTACATAGGCAAGTCGTCTTTCCTCTTCTAAACCTGCCAAGCCTAATTCATCTATAGACCTTTGACTAGGAAAGAGTCCCTCTTCCCATCCAGGCAAAAAAACCACATCGAATTCAAGTCCCTTAGCAGCATGTAAGGTCATTAAGGATACTTCTCCTGCATCAGCTGTGTTATCACCATCCATTACAAGTGAAATATGTTCTAAAAAGCCAGATAGATTTTCAAAACCACTCATGGCATTTATTAATTCTTTTAAATTTTCCAGCCTACCTTCGCCATCAAGAGATTTTTCATTTTGCCAATGTGCAATATATCCTGACTCTTCAAGTACTTTTAATGCTAAATCCGAATGAGCAATTTCTTTTTTTTGATTATTCCAATCTAAAAATTGATTTATTAGATTTAGCAAGGATCTTTTAACATTTTGCCTTAGTTCGTCAGTCATTAACAATTCTTGTGATGCAGAAAAAAAGGAAATATTATTTTTTTTTGCGTAAGAATGTATCAAGCTTGTAGTGTTTGTTCCTAATCCACGTTTTGGAATATTAATAATTCTTTCCAAAGCTAGATCATCATTAGGCTGTTGAACTACCCTGAGATATGCCAAAGCATCCCTAATTTCCATTCTTTCATAAAATTTAGCGCCTATAACCTTATAAGGGATTCCAATGTCAACAAATCTCTCTTCAAAATATCTGGTCTGATGACCAGCTCTTACTAAGACTGCCATCTGATCATGCCTAAAACCTGCAGAATAGAGATTTTCAATTTCTAAACTAGTCTTTTTCGCCTCTTCCATTCCGTCCCATACAGATATTAAATCAATTTTGTCTCCATCTTTTGAAGAGGTTTTAAGATTTTTGCCTAATCTTTCTTTATTGTTTATAATTACACTATTAGCAGCTTCTAAGATTCTTCCAGTGGATCTATAATTTTCTTCTAATTTTATAACTTTGGCTAGAGGATAATCCTTTTCAAATCTTAATATGTTTCCAACTTGGGCGCCCCTCCATCCATAAATAGATTGATCATCGTCTCCTACACAGCAAATATTTTTAGTTTTGTCAGCCAAGAGTTTTAACCATAAATATTGTATAGTGTTGGTATCTTGATATTCATCAACTAAAAAATACAATATTTTGGAATGATATTGATTTAATATATCTGGGTGTTTTGAAAAAATCGTTAAATTATGAAGAAGCAAGTCTCCAAAATCAGCAGAGTTAAGAGTAATCAATCTCATTTGATAAGTTTTATACACATTAATGGCTTTACCATTAGCGAAATAATCAATATTTGAAATTTTTAAATCGTCTGGTTTATAACCTTTATCTTTCCATTTTCCAATTAAATTTGACATTGATTTTGGCGTAAATTTTTTTATGTCAATTTCATCGTCAAGCATGATTTGTTTTAATAGTCTTACTTGATCATCCTGAGTAATAATTGTGTAATTTGAACTTAAACCTACAATTTCAGCGTTTTCTCTTAATATTCTGGCAGCTATTGAATGAAATGTTCCTAACCAAACTGAGTTTGCTGAAGGTCCTATTAATGTTTCTAATCTAATCCTCATTTCTTTTGCAGCTTTATTAGTAAAGGTTACTGCAAGTATATTCCAAGGTTTGGTCTTATTACTATATAGGAGATTTGCTAGTCTGGCGGTAAGCACTCTTGTTTTTCCAGTTCCCGCTCCCGACAAAACTAATAGAGGGCCATCTAAATTATTTACTGCTTTTTTTTGAGATGAGTTTAGATCAATAAATGCTTGGTGGTCATAAAATTTGTTCATAAATTTAAAAAAGTTTCTTGATTATAATTATTTTTATTATTTTTTAACATATCAATGGTTTAACTTGTAGAAAATTAATAAATAAATGATAATAAATCTGGTTGATAATTAAGAGTGTAATTACTTAAAATGAAAATAGTTAAATTTGCATCTTTATATTCATTAATATTATTGTTTGTACTAAGTGGCTGTACTAATAATTTAAAAATCTCTGCTGAAAGCGCAGATCCTTTTGAAGGTCTAAATAGAAATATATTTGCTTTTAATAAATCTTTAGATCAAAACATAGTTTCTCCTATAAGTACCGCATACGTTAAAACAATCCCTCGTTCAATTAGAAAAAATGTAAGTAATCACTTAGAGTGGATGGATACACCTAGTACTATATTAAATAGTGCACTACAAATGGACTTAGAAAATACAATTTTAGCTTCCGCAAAATTTATGTTAAATGGGCTGTCCCTTGGTTTTTATGACTTTGATAATAATGAAACTAAAATCCAAAAAAAAGACTTGGGGTCAACTCTAGCAATGCTTAATGTTCCAGAAGGTCCTTTTTTGATGGTACCTTTGTTAGGACCTAAAACAGTAAGAGATTTTACTGGAACGTTGTCGGATAGACAAAGTTTAAGCAATATTTCATCTAACTCTGTCAATAAAATAAGCTTAGTAGAAATACCAGTCAACTTAGTTGATAAAAGAAGTAAACTTGCAAAAAATATTGAAATTATTTATGAATCACCTGACTCTTATACAAAAATGAAATCTTATTATATACAAAATAGAAGAAAGAATGTGTATGGTGATAAATATCTCGAGGTTAAGAACAACGAGTTGGATGTGGAATTTGAAAAACTCTTACAATAGTCTAAATTTTAAAAAAGCTTTATGTATTACTTTTTTTTCATTTTTAATTTTCCAATTTTTTACATTTAAATGCTATTCTGATAATGTAAAAAATGGCGAGATAGTTATTAAAAAGATGATTGCCGATGCTAAAAAGCATGCTGTAAAAACAAAAAAGCTTTCACCAAAAGAAAGATCATTGAAAATTGAAATATTGATAAAGCGATTTATTAATTTGGATTTTATGGCAAGAGCAACCACTGGTAGTTTTTGGAAAAAAGCAACTAATATCCAAAAAGAAAAATATAAAAGTGCTTTACTTAAACAAATTGTTAATACAATTGAAGAACATTTAAACACACTAGCTACATTGACCTACAAACCTTTGAAATCTGAAGCAAGAGGTAAAAAATTAGTATATGTAAAAGGTATAATAAAAGATCATAGTAAAAAAATTCCTGATGTAAATCTTTTGTGGAAATTAGCAAAGGATAAAAAAGCAAATTTTCTTGTGCTTGATCTAGAGATTGAAGGTATATCATTAATAAGTTCTCATAAAGCTGAAACAATGGCTATACTTCGAAAAAATAAGGGTGATTTTAATGCTTTATTAAATACTTTTACTAAGAGTGAATAATTTATCTAGATATTGGCTTATATTTAATCCTTTTAGGATTTAATGCATCATCTCCTAATCTTCTTTTTTTGTCATTTTCATAATCTTGATAATTACCCTCAAACCATTCGACATGACTTCCACCCTCAAATGCTAATATGTGAGTAGCAAGTTTATTTAAAAACCATCTATCATGCGAAATTACAACGACACATCCAGAAAAATCTAAAATTGCCTCCTCTAAAGATCTCAAAGTATCAACATCTAAATCATTAGTAGGTTCATCTAAAAGCAAAACATTTCCGGGAGCTTTTAACATCTTTGCAAGATGGACTCTATTTCTTTCACCTCCTGATAACTGGCTTACAATTTTTTGTTGATCAGATCCTTTGAAATTGAATTGTCCTACATATGCTCTACTTTGCATCGTTTTTTTTCCTATCTCTATCTCATCTAATCCGTCGCAAATAGACTCCCAAACGTTTTGTTGAGGCTTTAAAATATCCCTAGACTGATCTACATAATTTAAACTGACTGTATCACCAATTGAAATATCTCCACTGTTTGGTTTTTCTTCTTGTGTGATTAATCTGAATAAAGTAGTCTTACCGGCACCGTTAGCTCCAATTACACCTACAATTCCGCCTGGAGGTAACTTAAAACTCAAATTATCTATTAACAATTTATCTTCAAAAGACTTGGATACATTTTCAAAATTTATTACTTCATTTCCTAATCTTGGGGCAGGAGGTATAACAAGATTACTAGAGTTAATTTCTTTTTTTTGTTCTCTTGCAACTAATTCTTCATAAGAAGATATTCGTGCTTTTGATTTTGCCTGCCTTGCTCTTGGTGCTGATTGAATCCATTCTAACTCTTCATTTAATTTTCTTTTTCTTGCTTCTTCTATTTTCCCTTCGAGTTCTAGTCTTTTTTGTTTTTGTTCTAACCACCCTGAATAATTACCTTTATACGGGATACCCTCTCCACGGTCTAATTCAAGGATCCACCCAGCTACTTCATCTAAAAAATATCTATCATGAGTAATGGTTACAACCGTGCCTGGGAAATCATGAAGAAATCTTTGTAACCACGCAACTGACATAGCATCTAAATGGTTTGTTGGTTCATCTAATAATAAAAAATCAGGGTTTGATAATAATAATTGTGCTAATGCTACCCTTCTTTTTTCACCACCTGACAAATAGTTTATATTTGCTTCTGCAGGAGGCAAACTTAGTGCATCCATGGCAATTTCAGCTTTTCTATCTAAATCCCAAGCATCCATATTATCAATTTGTTCTTGAAGTTCTCCTTGTTTAACAATTGTTTCATTCATTTCTTCGTCAGTTAAATCCTCAGAAAATTTTAAGGAAATGGTGTTGAAATCATCAACAAGTTTTTTTGCCTCTGCCATCCCTTCCATGACGTTTTCATATACATTTAAATCATTGTTTAATTCAGGTTCTTGGGCAAGATAACCAACCTTGATACCGTCTGCTAATTTTGCTTCACCATTATACTCTTTATCAAGGCCTGCCATAATTTTTAAAAGAGTGGATTTTCCTGCACCATTACCGCCTAAAATACCAATTTTTGCTCCCGGTAAAAATGACAAACTAATATCTTTTATTACTTGCTTGCCGCCAGGATAAATTTTGCTCAACTTATACATTGAAAATATATATTGTGGATTATTCATAAATTAGCCCCAGGAGATTTAAATAATATAACTAAATAACACAAAATTATTTTTATAGTCATTTATTTAATTAATATAAATAATAATTTTTAATTTAACTATAATGTTTGTATAATAAATTATGGATATTTATTTTCCTATATGGATAATTATAATTGACTATATTTTGGCTCTAATAATGGCTATTTTAGTTTTTAAGTTTCTTTTAAACTTATTTATTGATGAAGGAAGTAATTTAGGTTTTTTTAAGTTTTTTACAAAAATCACCTCTCCTATCATCAATATCACTTTTAAAGCAACCCCAAATTTTATAGTTCAACCACTTATACCTCTCTATATTGCATGGCTTTTCTTTACGATAAGAATATATTTTTTGCCCTTACTATTAGGATACTCTTACATAGGTAAATTTGCTTTTGTATTTGAAAAACAAATAATTGAACAAATTAAATCAATAATTTTAAATATAGCTCTACATTTAAATTATGGAATCTGAATTATAAGAAAAACAAGTTTTAAATCTATTTGTAATTTCGTCAATTAGACTAAACTTTGTTTCAAAAGATGTTACAAATCTTACTACAATTTCTTCGTTATTTATTTTACGCCAAAGATTAGGGATAATATTTAATTCAAGAATTTTCTTATATGTTTTATTATTAACTCTTAAAAATACTTCATTTCCTTGTGTCGGATATAAAAGTTTGAAATCTTCAAATTTTGATAACTCACTACTAAGATACGTTGCATTTTCATTAGCCTTTTGTGCTAGTTCCAACCATAACCCATCTTTAAACCATGCGTTTAATTGAGCAGTAATAAATCTGGTTTTGGGTATTATGTGTCCAGTTTGCTTAATCATTTTTTTAGCTTCCAGTGCAAGATTCTTATTAAAAAAAATGATAACCTCAGCGGCCATTGCACCATTTTTAGTTGCACCTAATGATAGACAATCAACTCCTATTTTCCAAGTTGCCTCAGCAGGAGAAACTGATTGTTGAGAAACTAATGCATTAGAAAACCTAGCTCCATCCATGTGTAGGTAAAAATTATTTTTTTTACAAATTTTACTAATATCTAGTATTTCATTTTGAGAATACAGAGTGCCATTTTCTGCTAATTGAGTTAATGAAATACCAGAAATTTTTGAGAGCTGCTTTCCTTTAAAATCTAATTCATCAAGTTTTTTAGTAATGTCTTTAGAATTGAGCCTACCAGAATTATTAGAGATAGTTTGCAACTTTCCTCCACCAGAAAAAAACTCTGGTGCTCCTCCTTCATCTTTATTTATATGTGATTCACTATGACATAAAATACTACCATAAGAACGAAGAAAAGAGGATAAAGCTAAAGAGTTAGACGCTGTTCCAGACATCATCGGTATAATTTCTAAATCCTTTTTTTCAAAAATCTCTATGATGATGTTTTTACATTTTTCAGTGAAAACGTCATTTCCATATGGAAGTGTCTTTTTATCAGACGCTTGTGATAATGTTTTCAATATCTGAGGAGCTATTCCAGAAATAGTGTCAGTACCAATAAGAATTTTTGTTCTAGTCATTCAAATACCTTTAACTCATTATTACTCTAGACCAAATTGAGAACCTTTTTTTACTGTAATAATATATTTTATTTGCTTTGTTTTAGTATTCAAAACTACTAAAACATTATTTCCCGCATAAAGATATCTCAATAAAATTTCATTGTATTGTCCTAATGATGAAGAAATTAATTGTGCACTAGAGGGCTGTTCAAAGTTTAACTGATTTAATTTTTGTTCATCTATAATTAAAGTATTATTTTTGTTTTTCTCGGACTTTTCTAGGTTGTCATAAGTATTATACAGCCCAATAAACAAAACAAATAACCCTAAAATAATTAACAAGCCCAAAATTATGGCAATAATTTTTATAATCCGTATATTAGAAATTATCTGGGACTGATTTTCTGGGTTTGAGTTGGACAAGTTAGACATGATAAATCCTATTAAAATTTCACTTTCTATTAAAGACTTTGATATCCCGTATGACAGGCTTGATGTCTGGGTTACTGAAGCTATTAAAGTAAGTAGCTATGCAAAACAAGAATTAAATGATAGCAATCTTTTTTTATCCAGAAGTAGAATAAAAAAACTAATTGAAGGAAAAAATATTAAAATTGATGGAGTAGAAGTTAAAGATCCATCATTTAAAATTAAAAACAGCGAACTTATTACTATTCAATTTCCTCCTGCTGACAACCCTATTCCTTTACCAGAAAATATTGATTTAGAAATTCTTTATGAAGATCAATATATAATTGTTTTAAATAAACAAGCAGGTATAGTTGTCCATCCTGCTCCCGGTTCCCCCAATGGTACTCTAGTAAATGCCTTATTGTATCATTGTGGAAAAAGTTTAGAGGGTATTGGCGGGGTTAAAAGACCTGGGATTGTCCATAGATTAGACAAAAATACTAGTGGAGTGATGGTAATTGCAAAAACTGAAACTGCTCACGTTAATTTGTGTAAAACGTTTAGCAATCATGATTTAGATAGAAGGTATAACGCAATAGTTTGGGGCCAACCTGCAAATATTGGTATTATTGAAAAACCCATTGGAAGATCAGCTTTTAATAGAAAAAAAATGGCTATATCACTTAAGGGTAAAGTGGCTATAACTAAATGGAAAGTGCTAGACGTTTACGCACCTCTAGCTAGCTTAATTGAGTGCAAGCTTGAAACAGGAAAAACTCACCAAATTAGAGTTCACCTTTCTGATATGGGTCACAGCGTCATTGGTGACGACTTATATGGTAAATCATTGTCTGAGAATAAGTATAGAGATAGCTCTTACAAAGAAAAGATTCGAAGCATTAAGTTTTTAAACAGGCAGGCTTTACATGCTACAAAACTCAGTTTAAATCATCCCATCACAAAAAAATATATAGAATTTATTAGCCCTTTACCAAAAGATATAATTCAATTAATCGAGATTTTTAAAAAAAAATACTAAATTTTTATTGAAATACTTTAAAAAACTTATAAAAACATTATATATAGTTAGGAGTTTTATTTTGAATAATATAGACGCAACAAGTGTTTCATTATTATCCCCAGACAATAATTTGGGAAGGTATTTAGATCACATAAAAAAATTTCCAATGTTAGATGCTGACGAGGAATATGTTTTAGCAAAAGATTGGTTAGATAAACAAAATACTAAAGCCGCTCATAAACTTGTTACTAGTCACCTAAGATTAGTTGCAAAGATCGCGATGGGATATAGAGGTTATGGACTTCCCGTGGCAGACCTTATTGCTGAAGGCAATATCGGTATGATGCACGCTGTTAAAAAATTTGACCCTGAAAAAGGCTTTAGATTAGCTACGTATGCAATGTGGTGGATTAAGGCGGCAATACAAGAGTTTGTATTGAAAAGTTGGTCACAGGTTAAAATTGGCACTACAGCAAGTCAAAAAAAATTATTTTTTAACCTTAGAAAAATCAAAGGTAAAATCAATGCACTAGAAGATAGAGATCTTTCACCTAATCAAGTTAATCATATTGCTAAAACACTTGATGTTTCAGAAGATGATGTTATTAGCATGAATAGAAGGATGCTTGGTGGAGATCATTCACTTAATTCACAGATAAATCGTAATGATGGAGAAGAAGCTGAATGGCAAGACATGCTAACTGACGAAAGAGATAATCAAGAAACACAGTTTGCGAATAATCAAGAAAAAAATATTCGAAATAAAATGATGGTTGAAGCCTTGGAACATTTGAAACTGAGGGAAAAAGACATAATAATTAAAAGGCGTCTGATCGATACCCCTAAAACACTTGAAGAATTGTCGCAAGAATATAAGGTGAGTAGAGAAAGAATTAGACAGATTGAAACAAGAGCCTTTGAGAAGCTTCAAGAAGCCATGAAGATTAAGGCTAAGGAGTTAAAACTAATTAGAAATAATGAATATTAGATGGTTTTAAAGGGATTTTTTAGATATATGGTATCATGTCTCTCAGGACTTGTAGATATTAAAATTATTCCACAACCAATAAGTTTTTCAATCCTTTTAACATAATGTTTTGCTTCATTTGGTAGGTCTTCCATTTTTCTAATACCTACTATGCTACAGTCCCAACCATTCAATACTTCGTAAATTGGTTTTATTTGTTGTTGTTGCTTCTCTGATGAAGGTAGATAAGTTATGACTTCATTATTTAAATAATAGCCAGTACAAATTTTAATTTCCTTAAAACCGTCTAAAACATCTAATTTAGTCAACGCTATACCATCAATACTTGATAATGCAACAGCTTGTTTTACTAAAACAGCATCAAACCAACCACAACGTCTTTGTCTCCCAGTTACGGTTCCAAATTCATGACCTTTTTTACCTAAATTAACTCCATCTTCTCCCTTTTCCTCTGTGGGAAATGGACCTGATCCAACTCTAGTTGTGTAAGCTTTAGTTATTCCTATTGTGTAATCTATTGATGTTGGTCCAATGCCAGATCCAATTCCTGCTTGGGATGAAACGGTATTACTACTAGTAACATATGGATAAGTGCCGTGGTCTATATCTAAAAAAGTGCCTTGAGCACCCTCAAACAAGATATTAGAAGATGCAGTAATATATTTGCTAATTAAAAACCATGATGGTTGAACAAAACTCAAAATAAATTGACCTTGTTCCCATAACTTTAAAAAAATATCATTTGGGTTTTTTTTGCTTGCTCCGATAGCAGACAGCCAAATATTATGGTGTTCATATAATATTTTAAGTTTTACCAAAAAATCATCTTTATCAAGAAAATCACATACTCTCAGACCTCGTCTTCCCACTTTGTCTTCATAAGCAGGTCCTATACCTCTGCCAGTTGTTCCAATTTTATTAAGGCTCTGTTTGTTTTCTCTGATATTATCAATTGCTTGATGTATAGGTAAAACTAAAGAAGCTGAATCTGAAATAATTAAATTTTCAGGGGTTATTTTTATATTTTTTTCTTCTAATTGCTTAATTTCATTTGCTAAATGAAATGGATCAACAACGACTCCGTTCCCAATTAAGACAATTGTATTGTCTCTTACAATTCCACTAGGTAATAAAGATAACTTAAAAACATTGTCATCAATAACCAATGTATGTCCAGCATTATGGCCACCTTGAAATCTAACAACTAAATCAGCTTTGTTTGATAACCAATCAACAATCTTACCTTTACCCTCATCTCCCCATTGTGTTCCAACAACAACTACATTACTCATAAAATATTCCTTAGTTTTGGGTTGATTTGTTAAGATTTTAATTTAAGAATAATATTATCTTTCCAAATATATTTACATTTCATTTCCGAAGCCTCTTTTTCAAACTCTGAGTTAGAAACAGAACCGAAAACGACTCTATAACCTTTTTTTATAATCTCGTCTGCATCTTTCATGTTTAGGTAAGGTATATACACTAAGTCTTTATCTAAATTTAACATAAGATTGGGATAAACTTTTTCGGTATAAATTGTACATCCAGTTGCAGTTTCTCCTGTTAAGATATTATAACTTCCACCTTTTGCTAATTCACCTTTCAATTTGTCAGAAAAAATTGTAAAAGTAATTCCTGTGTGATACTTAAACGCTCTGTTTTCAAGTGGATCTATTGAAAGTTTAATAGACTTATCATTTTTTCTGATAATATTTATGACTGTTAAGTAATGGTCTATAATATCAACTAAAATACCTTTGGATTTTAATTCCTGAAGATATTTAATTACATTTAAATGATCTCCAACAAGGTCCATTAATTCAGATATAGTATTTAGATTTTCGAATTTTAGTTTTTTAAGACTTTGTTTGTCTTTAATATCTATATATTGATTAATAGTATGTTTTAACGAAGGTGAAATACCTGTTAAAAGATATTTTCTCAAAAATGGTAAATTAATATCAATTGTTAAATTATCTATATTTATTGATTTGAGTGCTTTGACACAAACCAGCATTATCTCAGCATCTATTACTTCAGATTTGGATCCTATTAATTCAGCACCTACTTGAGTTTTCTGACGCTCCATATTAAAACTGTCACCTTTTACTCTTAAAACGTCACCAGAATAAGATAATCTTAGTGGACGAGATAAGTGAGACAATCGAGTAGAAGCAATTCTAGAAATTTGTGCTGTAACGTCTGCTCTCAATGCTAACATTTTTTGTGATAAAGGATCCATAACTCTGAAAGTAGAATCTTTTAACACTTTACCTGGGCCGTCTGATAGCAAAGTTTCTTCGTATTCAACTAGAGGAGGTTTAACTCTTAGATATCCATAACTAGAAAATATATCTAGTAAATTTTCTATTATTTTTGACTGAATATGAGCATTGGGATAAAGAATATCACTTAGCCCTGCAGGCAACAAGCCTTTTTGATTTGATAAACTCGACATTATAATAGCTTTTAAATAAAATTATTATATATATATCAAAGTCCATAATGTATCTAATAAAATTTTTAGAAAAATACATAGTTTAGTTATTTTCGAAGTTAATAATGTTAACACGAGCAACTTGAGGTAAAGATCTTAATTGAGAAATGATTTTTTCATCTATCTCACCATCAACTTCAACCAGCGCAATAGCCTCTCCACCTACATTTCTTCGTCCTAAGTGAAAAGACGCTATATTGATCTTGTTCTTTCCTAATGTATTGCCTAAATCACCAATAAAACCCGGCTTGTCATAATTTCTTAAATAAAGGGCATTTTTAGGAAAATCTGACTCAATTGCAATACCTTGAATATTTATTATCCTTGGTTTATTACCGGCAATTAAAGTTCCTGAAATTGTTCTTTCACCTTTATTGTGTTTGATAGTTATCTTAAGTAATGTCTCATAATCACAACGCCGTTCATGCTTAATCGTTGTTAAATCAATTCCTCTACTTGAAGCAATAGAGGATGAGTTTATATTATTTACAGCGGCTGATGTGGGTTCAAACAAACCAACAAGATTACTTGCCATTAATGGGACACCTTGTATAGATGAAGCTTTCCCTTCTAATTCTAACTTTACACTCGATATACCTTCTTGTGTAACTTGACCTAAAAAAGATCCCATTAAGTAAGCAAGCTTTACATATGGTTTCAATATCGGGGCTTCCTCTGAAGATACATTTGGGTAGTTAAGAGCATTTACAACTGCTCCAGTATTTATATAATCGGACATTTGTTGCGCTATTTGTAGTGCAACATTTTCTTGTGCTTCTAAAGTAGCCGCACCTAAGTGAGGTGTAGCTATAAAGTTAGGAGCTTCAAATAAAATATTTTCCCTAGCTGGTTCTTCTACAAACACATCAAAAGCTGCACCAGCTAAATGCTTGTTCTCTAACGCCGCCCTACAAGCAACTTCATCGACTAAACCTCCTCTAGCACAATTAATAATTCTTGAGCCTCTTTTCATCATACTAATAGCTTCAGATGAAATTATATTTTTAGTATCTTCTGTAAGTGGTGTATGAAGAGATATTATATCAGAATTTTTTAACAAATACTCTAAATCTACCTTTTCAACACCTAATTCATATGATTTTTCTTGAGTTAAAAATGGGTCAAATGCAAAAACTTTCATTTTTAGACCTAATGCTCTACTAGCTACAATAGATCCTATATTACCACAACCTATGAGACCTAAATATTTACCAGTGATCTCAGTACCATTAAATTTTGATTTTTCCCATTTTCCTTGTCTAGTAGATATATCAGCTTGGGGTATCATTCTGACTAATGACATAATAAGAGCTATAGCATGTTCAGCTGTAGTGACTGCATTTCCGTAGGGTGTATTCATCACAACTACACCATGCTTAGTTGCAGCTACTTTATCTATATTATCTGTACCAATGCCAGCACGCCCAACTATTTTTAAATTTTTTGCATTCTTAAAAACTTCTTCATTAACTTTTGTTGCAGAACGAACTGCGAGACCATCAAACTTATCAATTAGTTTTAATAATTCGTCAGGTCTCAATCCTGGCATATATTCAGTTTCGATTTGATTTTCTTTAAAAACGTTTACTGCAGATTCACTTAATTTATCACTTATTAGTACTTTTGGCATTTTTCTACCTTCATTATATTATATTTTAAGTTGGTCTAATGTTTCGTAATAAGCCCAATCTAACCAAGGTAATAAATTCTTAACATCATTATTTTCAACTGTTGGACCACCCCAAATTCTAAATCCTGGTGGAGCTGACCTATAACTACCTATATCAAATGCAACTTTATGGTCTTCTAATAATTTAACAATATTTTTTTCAACATTATTTTTAATCTCTAATGGAAGGTCAATTATTTTAGGATCGACTAACTTTAAGCATATAGATGTACTGGATAAATTGTTAACATCCTCGCACAAAAAATCAGCCCAATGAGAATCTGAAATCCAATTTTTAATTATATTTAAATTATTCTTAGACTTACTTATTAGTGCAGATAATCCACCTACTTCCCTAGTCCAATTAAGTGCGTCTAAAAAATCTTCAACGCACAACATGGATGGTGTGTTTATCGTGGCACCTGAGAATATATCAAGATTTAATTTACCATTTTTTCTTAGTTGGAATAACTTTGGTATGGGCCAAGGAGGATTATATGTGTTAATTCTTTCAACTGCTTTTGGAGATAGGACTAAAATACCGTGACCGGCTTCACCACCAAGGCATTTTTGCCAAGAAAAGGTCCCAACATCTAACTTTTGCCAATCAATATCCATTGCAAATGCAGCTGAAGTTGCATCACAAATAGTTAAACCATTGCGTGAGGTATTGATCCAATCAGCATTTGGCACACAAACTCCAGCAGTTGTACCATTCCAGTTGAAAACAATGTCACCTTTAAATTGATTATTAGTAAGATCAGGTAACTTACCAAAATCAACTTTAAAGATATGAACATGCTCTAATTTAAGTTGAGATTGTATATCATTTGCCCAATCCGAACTAAAACTGTCCCAAACTAACATATTGACTGGTCTAGGCCCCAAAAGGTTCCACATTGCGATTTCAATGGCGCCAGTATCTGAACCCGGGACAATACCAACTAAGTAATCTTTGGGGATTCTTAGAATTGATTTTGTTAAATCAATTAACTCTTGAAGTTTTGATCTAGCTATTTTATGTCTATGAGATCTACCTAAAATACTATTATTTAAAAATTTCAAAGACCATTTTGGTCTTTTTGCACAAGGTCCAGAAGAAAATTCAGGACGTATTGGCTTGACTAATGGTCTGGTCATATTAACCTCAAATAAATGTTATTGCTTGTTGGGAAGCAACAGCCCAAGTACGTCTTTAAAGATTATTTAATTTTTGTCAACAAACAAAAAAAGGAAATATAATTGCTCAAGTTATACGATTTGTCAGGAAAAAATGATTTGAGATTTAGCCCCCCTTGTTGGATTGTTAAAATTTGCCTAATTCATAGACAAATAAATTTTGAAACAGAGCCTGTTAAATTTTCTGAAAAAAGTAAAATAGAATTTTCCAATCAACAATTAGTTCCTATTTTAAAACACCAGAATGGATTTGTTTGTGATTCATGGAACATAATAAATTGGTTAGACAAAAATTATAATGATAAAAAAATTTTTCTAAATCTTACATCTAAAAATTTTTCTCATTTTTTGTACCTTTGGACTTCCAAACAGCTTTTACCAATTTTATTTAAAATAATTGCACATGAAATACCTAATATATTAGAAGGTAGTGATTTAAATTACTTTATTAAAACAAGAGAAGATAGAATAAAAGGTCCTATAACTAAATTCATACCTAAAATACCTGAACATATCAAAGAATTTAGAAAATTAATAAGTCCTATTAGAAAAATTATTGAAATTAATGGATTTATTTCTGGGAAAGAACCAGGTGTAGAAGATTATATTTTTTTTGGAAATTTTAAGTGGGTTTATTCTTGTAGTACTTGTAATTTATTAGACGAATGTGATCCAATTTATAATTGGTACAGAAGAATTCTTAAAATAACTAATTTATAAATTCATTTATATTAAAACAATGATTTATTGGTCCGTTACCTCTGCCAAATTTGGGGTTAGTTTTAATGGCATTGTTCACATACTTATGGGCAATCTCAAAAGAGTGTCTAATGTCAATAGATTTAGCTAAAGAAGCTGACAAAGCCGAAGCCATTGTGCAACCTGTTCCGTGGGTATGATTAGTTATAATCTTTGAAGTTTCAATTGAATGAATTTCTGAAGAATTTATCAACAGGTCTGTCATAACCCGTGCTTTCATATGTCCACCTTTCAAAATAACATGACTTGCACCGAGATTAATTATTTCTTTTCCTGCAATTTTCATATCTTTAAGGTTGTTAATCTTAATTCCAGTTAATATTTCGGCCTCAGGGATATTGGGGGTTAGAATAGGTTGAGCTACCTTAATAAAATTTTTTAGAGCGTCAATTGCATTTTCTTTTAATAATTTATGCCCTCCCTTTGCCACCATTACTGGATCTAATATTATATTTACATTCTTGTTACTCACAATGTTGTTATTAAATAAAGCTTCAAGTACTGCAGAAATTAAATCTGCATTATGTAACATTCCAATCTTGACCGCATTAGCATTAATGTCAGATAGGCAACAATTAATTTGTTTTACAACAAAATCTATAGGAATTTCCAATATATCAAAAACTCCATTTGAATTCTGTTCTGTCAATGCTGTAATTGCCGTCATACCATATACACCAAAACTAGTAAGTGTTTTTAAATCAGCTTGTATTCCAGCACCTCCACTTGGATCTGATCCAGCTATGACTAAGACAGTTTTCTGCAAATTATTTAATTTTGTCAAATTCATTTTCTTTAAGAATAGTGTTGGCTATTATCTCAGTAATTTTTTTAACTTTATTTCCATCTGTACACTCGACCATTATTCTTACTAAGTTTTCAGTTCCAGATGGTCGTAATAATATTCTACCCTTTGATCCTAATAGACTTTGCTGCGTTTTTACTAAATTTGTGATATTATCTTTAGATAGAATATTCTTATTAATATTTTTAAGATTTTTTAGAGATTGAGGCACTGGTTTAAATGGTCTTAAAAACTCTGATGCTCTCTGACCAGATTTTTTAAGTAATGACAATACTTTAATCGCAGTTAATAAACCATCTCCTGTTTTGGCAAAATCAGATAATAAAATGTGCCCAGAAGGTTCACCGCCAAGTTTACTGTTAGATTTAATCATTTGATCTAGAATATAGCGATCACCAACCTTAGTTCTGCAAAGGCTAATATTATGTTCTTTTAAATAATTTTCTAAACCTAGATTTGACATTAAAGTGCCTACAACTTTATTATCGTTTAACTGATTGTTTTTTTTCATTTCTTTAGCTAATACAGCTATTATCTGATCACCATGAATAATATTTCCCTTCTCATCCGAAAAAATTACCCTATCGGCATCTCCATCAAGAGCAATTCCTAGATTAGCTCCATGTGCTTTTGTCATTTTAGCCATTCTTTCTGGAAACATAGCTCCACAGTCTAAATTTATATTTTTACCATTAGGTTCTGCTCCAATAATTATTGAATCAGCCCCAAGCTCAAACAAAACTTCAGGTCCCACCTTATATGAAGCACCATTGGAGCAATCCAACACTACTTTCATGGAACTTAAATCTTCACTTCTGGATAATATTTGTTTTACAAATTCCGAATATCTTCCAATTGCATCTTCCATTCTCCTAGCCCTACCCAAATTTGCAGATTTGGCAAGAATCGGTCCGTCGGCCATCCTTAGCTGAATTTCATTTTCCACTTCATCATTCAATTTAAATCCATCAGCACCAAATAGTTTCAAACCATTATCTTCATAAGGATTATGGGATGCAGAAATCATTACACCTAAATCACATCTTAAGACCCTCGTTAAATGAGCTACAGCTGGTGTTGGAAGAGGGCCGGTCGTAATAGAATCTAAACCAACAGATGTAAAACCAGCAACTAAAGCAGGTTCGAGCATGTATCCAGATAGTCTTGTATCTTTACCAATTAAAACTCTTGATTTCTTTGTTCCTGCTTTACCATAGAAATAGCCTCCTGCCGCCATTGCTAAATTGACAGCCATTAAAGCAGTAACTTTGTCTTTGTTTACGGTGCCCCTTATACCGTCTGTACCAAACAATCTTTGAGAAATATTGAAAGATGTTTTTATCATTTAGAACCTTTTTAAATTAGTGCTCTTTGACATATTAATGCCTGGTTTGTTTCAAAGACATCATGTGTTCTTATTATTTGAACACCATTGTTAATTGCATGAATAGCAAAAGCAATTGAACCACTCAACCTTTTACTTGGGTTAATAGATTTTTTATTGATCCCACGAGATTTAAAATTATCAATTAAAAGTTCTTCGATTAGTGACTTTCTACTTAATCCAATTAATATTGGGACGCCTAGACCATGGAAAATTGACAAATTACGTAATATATCTAAATTATGAAACTTATTTTTCCCGAATCCAATTCCAGGGTCAACAACGATATTAGCTTTGTCAACTCCCATACTTACAAGTTCATTAATTTTTTTAACAAAAAATTTATATATATCTATTGGTGCAAAACTATATTCAGGATTATTTTGCATAGTCTCAGGATTATCTTGAATATGCATTACTACTATTGGCAAATTGTTTTGCGATACAAAAGCAATTTTGTTTTTATTATCAAAGCCGGTAATATCATTTATAATATCTACACCATTTTCATAACCTGATTTCATGGTAGAGAAGTTTCGTGAATCTAGAGATATAAGAGAATTGAAATTATTTTCTTTTAAAGATTTTATAATTTGTATTGCTCTATTTTTTTCTTTACTTACCGAAATCTTTTTCGCGCCTGGTCTAGTTGACTCAGCACCAATATCAATAATTGACGCACCACAAGTTTCCATTTTTTCAAAAATTAATTTTACAGATTTATAATCACTTTTTTGACTTTTCTTGTAAAAACTGTCAGGTGTAATATTTATTACACCCATAATGTGTGGTTGGGACATATTAAGTTTAGAATATGGATATCTTTTCTTAATAATATTATCTAAGCTCATTTCAGCTTTTCGTAAAGAGGCTTTAGTATGATTTTTTGAAGTACTTAATAACTTTGTAGGAGTCATGATAACTTCCACATATAAATTATTTTTTTTTTGTATGACTTTTAGTTGGTTAAAATATCGCCAACCTCCTCCAATTCTCAGCCCATTAAAACATTCAAACCTTGATTTAGGAATAGGTACTATAAAAGTTTCAACTTCTTCACAAAAAGGTGGTGCAAATAAACTTTTATTATTTTTCACAATAGCCATGCATTACCTATGCGAAACAAAATTATTAGTTTTTGTTAGGAGTTGTCTATTTCATTAGTAACAATCGTTTGCTTAGCTGTTGTGGAAGGAATTCCTGCTCGTTTCTTAGGTTTTTTTGCTTTAGGAGAGTTGTCATTATCATTAGATTTTTTAATAGAAATATTTAAACCCTTACATAAGTCTTGAATTTGTTGACCGTCCAGAGTTTCATATTCCAACAAAGCTTCAGCGACACTTTTAAGTTGCTTTGAATATTTTTTTAACATTTTCTCTGCATCAGAGTAAACTGAATCAGCAATTCTACGAATTTCATTATCAACTATTGAAGCCGTGTTATCCGATACATTTTTTTGTTGTGAAACAGATCTTCCAAGAAAAACTTCTTGCTCGTTAGCTTCGTAGGCTAAAAATCCTAGTTTGTCTGAAAGTCCCCATTCAGTGACCATACGTCTAGCAGTATCAGTTACCATTCTAATATCAGAGCTTGCGCCTGTAGTAACCTTTTCTTTTCCAAATATCAACTCTTCAGCAATTCTCCCACCACATGCAACTCTAAGATCTGCAAAAAGTTTATCTTTAGCCATTGAAACCCTATCCCCTTCTGGCAATCTCATTACCATACCTAAAGCTCTGCCTCTAGGAATAATAGTCGCCTTATGAATTGGGTCACTTGCTGGTGAATAAGCTGCTACAACTGCATGACCTGCTTCATGATATGCGGTTAGCCTTCTTTCTTCTTCAGTCATAACCATGGATCTTCTTTCAGAGCCCATCATAACTTTATCTTTAGCTTCTTCAAATTCGGCCATACTTACATTATTTCTACCTTTTCGGGCAGATAATAGAGCAGCCTCATTTACTAGATTTGCTAAATCGGCACCAGAGAATCCTGGAGTACCTCGAGCAAGTGTTTTAGATATAACATCAGAAGATAAAGGGACTTTCTTCATATGAACCTTTAAAATTTTTTCTCTACCAATCATATCTGGGTTAGGTACAACAACTTGTCTATCAAACCTTCCAGGCCTTAATAAAGCTGGGTCAAGAACATCTGGTCTATTTGTTGCGGCAACAAGTATTACTCCCTCATTAGTTTCAAATCCATCCATCTCTACTAGAAGTTGATTTAAAGTTTGCTCTCGTTCATCATTACCTCCACCTAAACCTGCACCCCTATGTCTACCCATAGCGTCAATCTCATCAATAAATATAATACATGGTGAGTTTTTCTTACCTTGTTCAAACATGTCTCTGACTCTTGAAGCACCGACACCTACAAACATTTCAACAAAATCTGATCCAGATATTGTAAAAAAAGGAACACCTGCTTCACCAGCAACAGCTTTAGCTAATAGAGTTTTTCCAGTTCCAGGGGGGCCAACAAGTAATACACCTTTTGGAATTTTACCGCCAAGTTTTTGAAATCTGCTTGGATCTTTTAAAAATTCTACAACTTCTTCAAGTTCAGCCTTAGCTTCGTCTATACCTGCAACATCTCTAAATGTGACTTTATCTCTATGCTCGGTAAGAAGTTTAGCTTTTGATTTTCCGAACCCCATAGCACCTTTAGCACCACCTTGCATTTGTTTCATAAAAAAAATCCAAACTCCTATAAAAAGTAACATTGGAAACCACGAAATAAGTACAGAAAGTATTCCTGGCATACCACTTTCCACTGGCTCGGAAGTAACTTTAATTCCTTTTTCTGAAAGTTTATTAGCTAACGCATCTTCTTTAGGTATAAATGAATAAAAAGGGACGCCACTGCTTGAGGCTCCAAAAATTTTATCGCCTTGTATACTCACTTCTCGAACTTCACCTGCGTTAACTCTTGCAAGAAAGTCTGAGTAAGCAATTGCATTGCCCGTGTTTTTTGAAGAACCACCTTGAAACACATTAAAAATGGCAACAAGTACAAGAGATATTATTACCCAAACAGCTATATTCTTTCCAAAATTATTCATTATTTTCCTTTTTTTTTAATTATTTCAATTATACCAATACTTTATTCATGAGGTAAAGACTAAAAGATTTTTGCTTTGATTTTTCATGTATATTTGAATTTACTTCTATAATTTCTAAATGGGGTTTAATGCATGAGCCTTCAAGGGTACGTAAGCAAGGAATTGTATTATTAATGATATCTCTATATTCAAAAAAAGGATGTTTATTACTAAATTTACTTATATCATTTCCATTAGATGAAATTAAATTACCAGATTTTGAACTTACAATTATAAACCTTCCGTCGAAAATATAATTTTTATCTTTTCTAATCTCCATATTAAAATTTAAATTTCTTAGCTCTCTTACAAAAAATAAATAATTATTTTTTTTAAATATTTTTACGTTACCTAAGGTTTTATTCCCTGAATTACTGTAAAATAAAATACGAATTAAATTTAATATTTTTTTTCTTTTTGGAGAGAATTCCTTTCCTCCAACAGTTTGGATTATTCTACCAATAATACTGACAGTAAGAAGACTTGATTTCTCAAAAATTGTTTTTAAATTATCTAAATCAACCCTTACAGCTCCTGTCTCGTCAATCAATATATTTTCAGAAGACCAATCCGCCAAAAAACCTTTAATTTTTTTAAATAACATAGTGTTAATATTGCTAAATTTATTTAATTCTTGTGAAATATTCGGCCAATTTTTTTTACTAATTTTATCAAGTAAATATCTTGTTTTTACTCTTTCAAATTTCAGCATCGTATTTGAAGAGTCTTCAAAAAAATTAATATTATTTTGATCTACAAAAGTTCTTAATTGTTTTTTTTTAAAAACAAGAAGTGGTCTTATTATTAAAATTCCTTTCCAAAATTTAACTGATTGCATTCCTTGAAGTCCGTCAAGACCAGAATTTTTTGTAAAACGCATAAATAAAGTTTCTGCTTGATCGTCAAAATGATGGGCTAAAAGTAAATTAGCTGATAATTTATATGTGGCTTCACACAAAAGATCTCTTCTTTTTTTTCTTGCCCAGTTTTGTATATTCCCAGTTGGTTTTTTGCCACAAATTTTTTTTATAGATGCCTTAAAACCAAGCTTTTTTGCTAGATTTTCTACCTCATGAGCTTCTTTATTAGATTCTTGCCTCAAATTATGATCAATTATAATTGGATAAATTTCTGTATCAAAACTTTTATTATTGTCTGAAAAATTTTTCAGTAAATATAAAAGCGACATTGAGTCCATGCCACCAGACAAACCAAGAACAAATACTTTTTTTATTGGATTTAAATTAATACAAATTTGTTTGAAATGATTGTTAAAATCTCCAATCATTCAGGGGCGCATTGCTTTTCATTCTTTAAAAAATTAATTCTTTTAATAAATTTTTCAGAAGGATTAATCATGAATTCTAGTGATTGGTTTAAAATATCGCATAATTGATCTTGTGGTGCAAAGTTTACTGCTGCCTCTGCAATAAGTAAAGTTGTCTCTTGAAATCTCGGATCATTAGGAAAAACACTATTAAACTCAGCCAAAGCAATAGCTGCCTCTTCGAACTTCTTTTGTGCAAAATAAACTCTGCCAAGCCAATATTGCGCATCAGCTGACTTTTCACTTTCTTTATGTAAAATTAAAAATTCTTTAAATGCTTTTTCAGCATTAATAAAGTCAAGTTGACTTGCTAAATCAAGTGCATAATTATAATTTTCTTCGACTGTACCTGATGGTAATGTGGTTTCTTTTTTATCATCTTTAAAGTTTTTATCAGTTAATATTTCATTAGTCTGATTATCTTTTGAAGCGTTCTCTTTTACAAACCCTAAAACACCATTTGTTTTACCGTCTAAACTTTTTTTATTAACAACAGCTTTCTTGTCAATTTTAGAGTCATTTTGGTCATTAGTTTCTGTATCATTTATCCTGTCTTGCTCGGTTTTTATTGATGATAATTGAAGATGACGTTCAACTCGTTTGAGTGCAAATTCTAAATCATAGGTCAAGTTAGTAATATTTTTTATTTTATTTTCAATTAGTCTTAATCTATCGTTGACAACATTTATCTGTTTTTCAATCGATTTCAAATTACCTTCATCATTCTTGAAATTAGATTGCTCTTCGATTAAACCTACTACCTTTTTGAGATTATCTTCAATTCTAGATATTTTTTCCTGTTGAAAAGATACAATATCTTTTAATCCTTCTATAGTCTGAGAATAAACCGGTATGATATAAAAGAATAATAAAATTGATATAAGTATATATCTTAATTTAATCATTACTATCTCTATGAAATAATATCTTTTTCCAGATATAGAATACGATATTAGTTAAATATTTTTTATTAATCAATAACAGTTACAGCACGTCTGTTTTTTGACCACGCCATACCATTTGAACCAACAACTGCAGGTTTTTCTTTTCCATAAGAAATAACCTTAATTCTGTCTGGATCAATACCTTGTATAACTAAATAGTCTCGTACGGCAGTAGCTCTTTGCTCACCTAGGGCTAAGTTGTATTCACGTGTGCCTCTTTCGTCACAATGGCCTTCAACTATAAAATTTAAATCTGTATTTGCTCTTAGAAATCTTGACTGTGCGTCAAGAAGTATTTTAGCACTTGAATCTAATTTAGCTGAGTCATAGTCAAATAAAACTCTATCACCAACAGCAATTAATTTATCTGCAGCAGTCTGCTTAGCTTCGGCAAATAAGCTTTTCTTTTTATCAACTGAGCTTGAAGTTGAGGAAGAAGTGGATCCGCTTGAAGACGACGCAGCACTGCCGGTAACCACTTTCTGAGATGCTGTTTCACAAGCTGAAAGTAGAGCAACAGCTCCTATTAAAGCAATAATTCTCTTATTCATTTCAAACTCCTTAAACTAGCTAGTATCAATGATTTGATAAAATTTTCTAAACACTAAACTAAATAAATTTAAAATTCAACTTTTTTAAATATGATTTCAATCAATTCGGTATAAGTGGAGACCAAGCAGGGTCTGAGCCATCACTAGGTGTAATAATTCTTGTTTCTCTAAAACCAGTAATATCAATTTTATATAGATTTACACTAGAACTTTTCCCATCGTCAATAGGAGCCTGTTGTTTAAAATACATTAAAACTCTTCCATTAGGTGCCCAAGTAGGACCTTCGACTAAATAGCCTTTAGCTAAAAGTCTTTCTCCAGATCCGTCTGGTGACATTATACCGATGTAGAATTTATTCTTAAGCATTTTAGTAAATGCAATTAATTCTCCTTTTGGTGCCCATACAGGTGTTGCATACCTACCTTTTCCAAAGGAAATTCTTTTAACATTTCTTCCATTGGCATCCATTATGTATATTTGTTGTGAACCGCCACGATCAGAGTTAAAAATAATTTTTTTACCATTAGGAGAAAAACTTGGTGATGTATCTATAGAAGGACTATTTGTAAGCCTAATTACTTCTTGATTATTTAAATTCATAGTATAAATGTCGGTAACTCCTTTTTCTGCCAAACTCATAATTATTTTGTCACCAAATGGAGAAAATCTCGGAGCAAAAGTCATACCAGGGAATGAGCCTAATAATTCTTGTTCTCCAGTTTCTAAATTAAAAATATATACTCTAGGTTCATTTTTAAAATACGCTAAATATGTTATTTCTTGCGTTGTTGGTGAAAATCTAGGGGTTAAAACTAAAAAACTTCCATCTGTTAAGTATTGATGATTTTCACCATCTTGATCCATTATAGCAAGTCTTTTTAAGCGTTTGTTTTGAGGGCCAGATTCTGCAACATAAACTATTCTTGTATCAAAATAACCACTATCTCCTGATAATCTCTCAAAGATTTCATCAGAAATTATATGAGCAACTCTTCGCCAAGCTTGAGAGTCAACACTTAATCTTAATCCTATAAGATCAGTTTCAGCAATAATATCCCATAATCTAAATTCCACTTCTATCTGTTGTTCATTAATACTTTTAACTGATCCTGTAATTAATGCTTTAATTCCTAAAGGTGTCCAATCTGTGAAGTTTGGTCTAACCGAGGGACTTGTTGGAGGGGCTATAAAAGCTGCACTTTCAACTGATTTAAATTGACCAGATCCAACTAAATTATTTGATATTACTTCAGCAATTTGTCTACCAATTTCATTTGCCTTACCCTCTTCACCAGTAAAGTCAGCAATAGCTAATGGTAAAGGTTCAACCTGACCTGAATTAATTTTTATTCTGAGATCATCCGCAAAAACATTAGATATTAAAAAAGGATAAAATAAAATTAAAACCTTAAACGCAAAAAAGTGCAAATAGCTTTTCAAAAAATACCCCATATTTTAAAATTAATCATATTACACGATTATTACCTTCTATGAGGCAGGATTATGGCAAAATTTAAAAATTGTTCAATTAATAAGAGAAAATAGACGACGGATTAAAATCAAACTCTATATTCTCAAATAATTTTTCTTTACCTTTTGGTAGTGGTAAAGGAGAGCTATCAAGAACAGCTCTTCTTGCAGCATCAGCTGTTGCTCTGTAAAATTTGTTTTTAGCATATAAAGTTTCATCAATTATTTGTACTCGTTTCACTGTTCCATCTAAATTCGCACTAATCTTAAGAGTTATGACCATTCTAAGTTCGCTTGCTGCATAAGAAACATTAAAGAATTTTCTTACATGGTTTTCAATTTTATTAATATCTGTTTGACTTAAATTTAGGTCAGTTTGTTGTACCTGCCTGTAAGAGTTACCTGCTATTTTTTTAATTTTTTTTAACATTTCTTTGCTATTATTTTTATTCTTTTGTTTCTTACTATTTTTAATAATTTGTTCAGGCTTTATTAGCGTATTAAGAATACCTTTTGCTAAATTTTCTTTTTGTTTTTTCTTTATTTTTTCTGGCTTATTAACTACCTTTGGAAGCACTATTTTTTTTTCTTTTTTTATTTTAAGCTTTGGTTTTTTTTTTACTAATTCTGCAATTTCTTTAATTTCATTTTTCTTCTTTAACTCCAAGTTCTTTTTTTCAATTATTTTTGCACTTGGCAAAGGAGGAGGGGGAGGTGCTTTTTTAATATTTTCTACTTTAATGGTCTTTTTATTTTTTTTTATTTCTTTTACTTTTGTGTCTCCTAACTTAAGCGATGTTTTAGAGCTAATTGGAGTATCTTCTACTATATCAATTGGTAACTCAATAGGCTCTTTAACTTTAAAAGATGGTAAACCATAATAAGCAAATATGATAAGAGAAACATGAAGCCCGAGGGAGATGAAAGTTGACATAACCATAATTTCAACTTTCTTTTAACTTAGCTACTAAAGCAACCTTCTTAAAACCAGAGCTTTTTATTTTAGCTATAGTATCTAAAACTATTCCATAAGGAACATTTTTGTCACCTCTAACGTATATTCTAAGATTTTTATTACCAGACGAAATTGCATTAAGACGAGGTAAGAGTTTAAGATTGTCGATTAATCTCTCTTGGATATATAAATCACCATTTTGCTTTATGCTAACCACAACTGGATCACCCTTTGAGTTTAATTGAGCTGCTTTTGTTTTTGGAAGATCTACTGACACACCAACAGTCAAAAGAGGGGCGGTTATCATAAAAACAATCAGCAGAACTAACATTACGTCAACAAATGGTGTAACATTTATTTGGCTCATCGTTTTGTTTTTTTTATGATTATTTTTATTAAGTAAACGATTGTACATTTAATTTTCTTCAACTTGTCGTTGCAAAACTGATGAAAATTCTATTGCGAAATATTCTAAATTATTAGACAATTTTTCTAAATCATTAGAAAATTTATTATAAGCTGCTACTGCAGGGATCGCTGCTAGTAAACCCAATGCTGTTGCAAACAAAGCCTCGGCTATGCCAGGTGCAACTACCGCGAGACTTGTGTTGTTACTAATAGCTATCGATTGAAATGCATTTACAATACCCCAAACAGTTCCTAATAAACCTATGAAAGGTGCTACAGACCCTATTGATGCTAAGAAGCTCATACCTCTTTCTAATTTTTCAATCTCTCTACTTATAGATATATGCATGGAATTATTAATTCTCTGAAATATTTCGTTGAGTTTACTCGTAGATAGAGAATGTTTTGAATTTATTCTATTAAACTCACTTATACCAGTTATAAAAACCCTTACTTGAGCACTGTTAATATTTTCAGAATATTCTTGATACAAATTTTCTAAATTGACACCAGACCAAAAAACATCCTCAAATTCCATAGAAAATTTTTTTTCCTTTCTTATAGTATTGGACTTATTGATAATAATAGTCCAACACCATATAGAAGCAAAAATAAGAAGAAACATTACTCCTTTAACAAAAGGGTCTGCTTGAAAAAAAAGACCTAATATAGTCAAATCGGGCCCGCTTGAAATAATCTCTGTCTTAACTTCTGAATTCATTTTTTAACCTTTAAAGTTACTGTAAATTATTTTGAAAAAAAGGGTTTTTCAAAACCTTATTAATACGCCTTACTTTAAAGCTACTACTCATAGCTACTATTTGAATAATTCCACTGACTAACAACTCTTTTGTTTTATTCATTTCACAATACCTGTACACTAACTGATTTATAGTTATACTCGAATTTTTGGCATATTTAAGGCATGTTTGTACCAGTAATATATCATTAAGAATAGCAGGTTTGAACCATTTAATATCAGCCTTTCTTACAACTAAAATAATATCATGATTTTTTTTTAAATTTATTTGATCTATTTTTAATAAATTTAGGAGAGAAGTGCGCGCTCTTTCAAAATATTTTAAATAGTTTGTATGGTAAACGATCTGACCTGCATCGGTGTCTTCAAAAAAAACTTTGACAACGTAATGATGAATATTATTTTTAATAATACCATCAAGATTTTGAAAATTTATTTCCATTTAGCAGAAAATCCTAAACTTGTTTCTCATTCAAATTCATCATATCAGGTTGTTCTTCTGCATTTTTTGGGGGACTTAAGCCTAAATGTCTCCAACCTGAAGCAGAAACGAATCTACCTCTTGAAGATCTTTGAATTAATCCACGTTGCAACAAATAAGGCTCTATTACTTCTTCAATCATATCTTTTTGTTCTGACAAAATTGCTGACAAAGTATCCAGCCCTACTGGACCACCTTGAAATTTTTCAATAATAACATTTAAATATTTTCTATCAATTGCATCTAACCCAGATCTATCTACATCCAACTGTGTTAGAGCATTATCCGCAAAATTTTTATCTATTATCTTACTTTTTGATATTGAAAAAATATCTCTAACTCTCCTTAATAATCTTCCTGCGATTCTTGGAGTTCCTCTTGAACGTTTCGCAATTTCATAAGCACCACTCTCTTCAAGATTTAGTTGCAGTTTTTGGGCTAGCTTTAAAAGTATCTTTACTAAATCATGGGAACTATAAAACTCCATTCTTATTTGAATACCAAACCTATCTCTCAATGGCGTTGTTAACAAACCAGACCTAGTAGTTGCACCGACGAGAGTAAAAGGAGGTAAATCAATTTTAATAGTTCTTGCCGAAGGGCCCTCACCAATAATTAAATCTAACTGAAGATCTTCCATTGCTGGATACAAAATTTCTTCAATATTTGGAGATAAACGATGAATTTCGTCTATAAATAAAACATCCTTAGGTCTTAAATTCGTTAACAAAGCCGCTAGGTCTCCAGCCTTATTGATAATAGGACCTGATGTAGACCTAAACCCAACCCCTAACTCAAATGATATGATTTGTGCTAGTGTTGTCTTACCAAGGCCGGGGGGACCAAATAATAAAGCATGATCCATAGGCTCCTGTCTTGAACTAGCTGCAGAAATAAAGGTAGATAAATTTTTTTGAACTTGAGGTTGACCAATAAATTCTCTCAGTTGCTTTGGCCTTAGGCTGAAATCGTGTTGTTCTGTGTGCTCTTCTGCTTCAAGGCGAACTAACCTATCATCCACTTTTTTTTCATCCGACATTATGTTCCTCCTGACAGTTCTTTGAGAGCAATTGGTACTATTTGACTGACAGTGAAATTTTTACTTTTATTATTAAGACTAAAATCCTTTTTGATCTTCATTACAACCGAGAAAACTTCACTCCTAGAATATCCCAAATTTACTAGCGCTGAAATTATATCTTCAACTTCAACTGACAAATCATTAGAATCACTATTTTTGTTATTATTTAACTTTTCTTGAAGTTTTATTGGAATATTTTTGCTAATTGAATTGTTAAATAGACTATTATTTAAACTTGATACTTTTTCAACTAATTCTGTAGTTATCCTGCCTGCAACTTTGGGACCAACTCCATCTGCTCTTGAAATCATAACTTTATCTCCAGACGAAATTGCTAAAATTAATTCATCAACATTTAACGTTGAAAGAATAGAAAGAGCTGCTCTAGGGCCAACACCTTGGACAGTTTGTAATAATTTGAAAATATTTTGATCCTTCGACGATGCAAAACCATATATAACTATTTTATCATCTCTAATTTGCAAATCAGTAAATAATGTCAGTTCTGATCCTATTTCGTCTAAAGAAGTTATTAATTTTGAGGAGACGTTCAAAAGATATCCAACACCATTAACTTCCAAGACAATCTCAGATTTACCTATTAGGGTTAATATTCCACTAAGAGAAGCTATCATTAAAGACCTAAAGATTTGATTACAAATACATTATACATTTTTTTCTTTCAATAAAGCTCTAGCGATTGCTGAATTTAAACCATTGTAATTATCTGATAATTTAGTGGTTATATTGTTGTAATCTAAATGTTGGGCCGAAATAGCTATTGCTAATGCATCTGAGCTATCTTCGTTTTTAGGTATAATGTTTAATAATTTTTCTATCATTGATTTAATTTGATCTTTTGAAGCAGAGCCATAGCCTGTAACTGTTTTTTTTACTAGCTTCGGAGGAAGCTCTTTAATTTGAAGTCCTGCTTGGGCTAAAACTAAAATTGAAACCCCTCTTGCCATTCCAAGCTTTAAACTGGAACCAGTTCCTGGCCCAACGAATATCTGTTCTATAGCAGATATATTTGGATTATATTTTTTAACAATTAATGATAATTTATTCTTTATAAAAAGAAGTCTTTCTCCAACTGAGGATATAGATGGCGGAGATATTCTTCCATCATCAACATGAATTAATCTATTATTTCTAAATTCAATTATTCCCCAGCCTGTATTTCTTAATCCTGGATCAATTCCAATTATACGCAAAGTAATAACCTTTTTTATAGATAATTTTTTTTTATAATGTCGTCATTAATTTCAAAATTACCATAAACTCCTTGAACATCTTCACAATTATCGAGTGTATCTACAAGCTTTAAAATCGAAGTGGCTTTTCTTTCATCATCAATTTGAACATTATTTTCAGGGTACCATATCAATTCAGCCTGATCAGGAACCCCTAAAATACCTTCAAGCTTTTCACGAACATTATTAAAGTCATTTACAGAAGTTATTATTTCATAATTATTTTCGTCTGCTTTGACGTCATTAGCACCTACTTCGATGGCAATATCAAAAATTTCGTCTTCACTCATTATATTTTTTTTATATACAATTTGACCAACATTATTAAACATAAAAGATACTGAACCAGTTTCTCCTAAGTTACCTCCATATTTAGTAAAAGAAGACCTTACTTCTGCAGCAGTTCTATTTCGATTATCTGTAAGTGCGTCTACAATTAAAGCCACCCCACCTAGAGCATATCCTTCATATCTTATCTCTTCTAAGTTAGAGTTTTCTCCATCTTCAGCTTTTTTAATAACCCTATCGATATTGTCTTTTGGCATATTTACAGCTCTACAAGCTGATAGCGCAGATCTTAATCTAGGGTTACTTGATGGATCCGTACCACCTCGAACCGCCACTTGTAATTCTTTTGTAAGTCTTGCAAATTTTTTTGCTCTTCTGGCATCTTGAGCCCCCTTTCTATGCATAATATTTTTAAACTTTGAATGCCCAGCCATTTAAACGTCCCTAGTATATCCTTTAAAATAATCACACTAATATAGTTTGTTCCAATTTACCCCCTAACCTTAGAGGAATTATCGATTTACTCAAACCATTTGTATCAGTTTCTATAACAACACCACAAAGAGTTGGTTCTCCAGACGAAACTTCAAGTCTAGATTTTTTTTCGTTAGGATACATAAATCTTTTAAGCGCGTCATTTTTATCCATACCAATAATAGAGTTATAATCACCGCTCATTCCAACATCAGTTATGTAAGCAGTTCCATTTTCTAAAATTTGATGATCTGCAGTAGGCACATGCGTATGAGTACCAACAACCGCAGAGACTTTACCATCAAGCGCAAACCCAATAGCCATTTTTTCAGAAGATGCCTCACCGTGGACATCTATAAGAGAAAAATCAACATTTGATGTTAATTTGAGATGCTCAATTATTAATGGTACTTTATCAAATACAGGATCTGATCTAGACATAAATAAATTCGTCATAACATTAGCAACACCAATAGTACCAGCCTTTACTTTTACAATTGTCATACCTAAACCAGGTGTTCCTTCGATCATATTCATCGGCCGAAGTAATCTGTCAGATTTAGATATATATGAAATTATCTCTCTTTTATCCCAAATATGATTTCCCGTCGTCAAAACGTCAGCGCCTGCATTAAAAAAGTCATCGCAGATTGAAGGCGTTACGCCAAATCCACCAGCAGCGTTTTCTACATTTATTATAATAGCATCAAGTTTTAATTGTATTTTGAATTCAGCTATTTTTTTTTGTGCTAAATTTCTTGCATTTCTTCCTACAATGTCCCCTAAAAATAAAACTTTCATAAATTCCTTCTTTTAATAAAGCGTTGAAGATTTTCTTGATAAAAATTCTTTTTCTGTGACTATGTAGTCTAAATTGATATCATGATTTTCATAAGGTATTTGATCAATTTCTTGTTCACTATACGAAAGTCCAATTGTAATAAAAAACTTTTTTTCTTTTTGAAAGTATTTTTTTAATTTATTTATAGATTTATCATAATAACCCCCTCCATATCCAAGTCTAAAAAACTTTCTATCAAACATTAACATTGGAACAATCATCATTTGAGGCAAAATAATATTTTTGTCATAAGTAGGCTCTAGATTTCCTAAAGAACCAATTTTTAATTTATCTTCAGGAGACCATTTCTTAAATAGCATAGATTTTTTTGCCATATCTACAACTGGCAAACTCATAA
>QBZG01000005.1 GCA_003282435.1 SAR116 cluster bacterium AG-335-B03 | reverse complement strand
TTAGCTTACTGTTAATTTCTATTTTGGGGGATTGTAAAATTAGTAATATTCATACGGCTCGTTTTCCAGAAACTAGTAAATCTTTGCCAATAGCTATGTTACGAGCTAGAGAGGCAATGATGTTGTCTTTTAGGCCAATTTTAGCTAAGCATGGATTTACAGAGCAACAATGGAGAGTTTTAAGAGTTTTGGGTGAAAAAGGAACATCAGACGCTGGTCAAGTAGCATTCGATGCTTGTATTTTAGCTCCAAGTTTATCGAGAATTATTGGAAAACTTGAAACTGAAAAATTTATTACAAGATTTATTGATGATAAGGACGGAAGGCGAATAAACTTATCTTTAACTTCTCTAGGACAAGAAATTTTAAATAAAATTGCTCCTGATATGGATATAATTTATAAAGCTATTCAAAAACGTTATGGAGAAGAAAAATTGAGTGATCTCTTAGATTTACTTGGAGAAGTTAGTGAGTGGCGTGGTAGATAAAGTTTAAAGAACTATATCAAATTTTTCAGATATACTTGTTAATGCCATCATAGTTTCTTTACTTAATTCAAAACCCTCCTTTAAAGATTTTTGTCTTCTTAATAATGCGTGTTGTCCTGGCATCCTTACTTTGTTATTTACATTTATGGGTGGGTTATTGATACATTGCTCATAAAGAAAAGTCATTTCATCTTTAAACGCTTTCAAACCAGCAAACGCCTCAGGATCAATTACTTGAACAAATGTAGAAAGATTCATTGATTTTGGTTTTTTACTCCTTCCTGAACCAGATAATCCTTGAGACAAGGCTTCAATTCCTAGGGCAAGTCCAAAGCCTTTATGACCATATTCTAATCCACCAACAGGCATGACAGTGCCGTTTTTTTCCATAACTTCTTTAGGATCATTAGTCGGAATTCCTGCTGATGTAAGCAAGCAGTCAAAATCAAATAATTTATTTTTAGCTATTTTATCTGCAATCATATTATTAGTTGTGATAGAAGCACTAATATCAATAATTACAGGTTCTTTGTTAGTAGGGTAACCTAAAGCCATAGGATCAGGGGTTAAGAGAGCTTTTGTCCCTCCAAATGGAGCAACAGTAGCTGAGGAAGGAACGGAACTTTTAATAATCGGAACTAAATTTTGATTAATTATTGGCAACATATACGCAGCAAGCGCACCATTGTGATGACTGTTTTTTATAAGAACCGTTGAAGTTCCATATTTTTTTGCTCGTTTGGCTGACTGGCTCAAGGCTCTTTTAGTTAACCATATTCCAGGAAGACTTTTCCCATCAATTGTTAAACAACTACCAATATCCTTAAGAATTTCTTCTTCGCCTGCTACATTCATTTTGCCAGTTTCAATATCTTTTATATATATTGGTAATAATCTCACGCCATGCGTAGAATGCCCCATCAAGTCCGCTTCAATTAGAATATCAGAGGTATCTATAGCTTTTTCTTCATCCATTTTTAATTTAATAAAAACAGATGTACAAAACTTCATAAGTCGAGGACGAGTAAACATTTCAATCCTATAATTATTTATATTTTTACTTAGCAGGCATTAGAATCTTCATAAAAAACATTCAAAATAATTATTCAATTTCATCACACAGATATCTAGTTATAGATGCGTTAGCAGATAAAATAAAAGATAAAACGTTATTATCTAAAAAAAAAATATCTTGTATGTGAGTCCATGGTTCGTTTTTATCAAAAGCATAAGCTTTTCCAGTTCCCAAATCTAAGATTTCGTATTTTGATTTATTAACTATGAAAAACCCTGAGTCTGTACCTTGTCCATCTTTTATAGTAATTTCGACTGGTTTTTCTTTTCCAGTAATTTTAAAAACTTGGATACCATTTGATCTAACTGCTGCTGCACTTTTAGGCTTACAACTGTATTTAGTTTCTTTTGCATAGCTATTCGCAGAAAAAAGAATAATTGACAACAAGATTGGTAAAAATTTTAAAATATTCATTTTTTTCCTTTTAAAAATTTATTAATCATCTTTAGCATATTGTATTAAATCTTTTTTAGCATTTTTAGAAATATTAATTTTGTTTTCTGAAATAAATGATTCATGATTTTCTTCTACTTTATCTAGATCATAAAGGTAATTTACCATTAAACCACCAGATAAATTTAAACCATTTAGTGAAGTATCACCTAAGTAATTAATTTGTTCTAAAGATGCCCCATTACCTAAATGAAATCTTGCAACTGGATCATTAGGCATTCCGTCAGATCTATCAGAATTTAAAAAATAATCTCCTGCATATCTCATTAAAGAAGGCTTGATTTTTAAAAATTGTTCAGATTTCTTAAATTTTTCCAAAATTAATTCAAATTTAGGATTTTTATTTTTAATCCAATTTCTTAATCCTGGAACTGGAGACAAAGTTACAAACTTTTTTATATTATTAAACTCAGACTTTAGATCATTAGCAACTTGTTTAATTAAAAAGTTACCAAATGATATACCAGACAATCCCTTTTGACAATTTGATATAGAATAAAAAACTGCAACATTTGCTTCATGCGGCTCAATTAACTGTCTTTCTTCTTCTAAAACATCTTGAATTTTGGATGGAATATTATTCATTAGAGCAACCTCAACAAATATGATGGGTTCGTCTTGCATTGCTGGATGAAAAAAAGCAAAACATCTTCTGTCTTTAGGAGCCAGTCGTAATCTGAGCTCATCCCAAGAGTTTATTTCGTGTACTGCTTCATAAGCTATTATTTTTTCTAGTATGTGTGCTGGTGTTTCCCAATTTATTGGTCTCAGAATAAGAAAGCCTCTGTTAAACCAGTTTTTAAATAAGTAGACGAGGTCATAGTCAACTGCGTTAAGTTCAGGGTTCTTTTTTAAAAGACCTAACAATCTTTTTCTTAAATTAACTAATCTTATAGTCCCTTTCGATATTCCATTACATCTTCTAAAAATTTCACGCCTTTTAGGTTCTGAAAGTTTCATAAAAGTTATTAAATTTTCTGAATTACTACCAGCTTTATATTGATCAATAGCTTCAGAGAGTTCCGAAGTAGAAATATCAAAATTATCCCTAATTAATTTAAAAAAATTTATTAAATCTTTATCGTTTAATTTCTCACAATGTTGCATTAATAATTCTGCATATTCAAGAGCTGACACTTCACCTCTCGCAGACGCAACGTTTTCAATAATGTCTTTAGAAGATAAAGGTTGTTTCTTTTCTGAAAAAAAATTAAAGGGTCTTCTTTTAATTGGTTTATCAAATAAAGAATTAATTAAACCATGAAAAAAATTGATTTTACTCATTTTACAATATTATTTGTTAAATATTCTGAAGCTCTACTAGCACCTCCTTTTTGATGAGGTACGCCAGCTAAAGAAAGACCCATTTCCACTCCATTTAATGTTCCCATTAACATTAAATCATTGAAATCTCCTAAATGACCAATTCTAAATACTTTACCAGCTAGTTTTGATAAACCATTTCCAAGGGACATATTAAATTTTTCGAGTATGATTTTTCGCAAGGCGTCAGCATTGTGACCCTCTGGTAATTTAACAGCCGTTAAAACACTGGAATAATCTTTTTCTTCCTGACAAAGAACTTCTAATCCCCATGCTTGAACAGCAATTCTTGTAGCTTGTGCGTGCCTATCATGGCGCTTAAAAACATTTGCCAACCCTTCTTCATGAAGCATATTTATTGCCTCTTTTAGACCATATAAAAGATTGGTAGCTGGTGTGTAAGGGAAAGATCCTGATTCATTAGATTTAATTTGTTCTTTCCAATCCCAATAAGATCTCTTCATACTATTTTCATTTGAGGCTAAAAGTGCCTTTTCAGATATTGCATTAAAGGACAATCCCGGAGGTAACATCAATCCTTTTTGAGATCCTGACACCGTCACATCAACACCCCATTCGTCATGTTTATATTCTAGAGAAGCTAAGCCAGATATTGTGTCTACCATCAATAATGCGTTATGACTTGCGGAGTCAATTGCTTCTCTTACTTCACTAATTCTTGAAATACTACCAGTAGATGTTTCGTTATGTACAACGCAAACAGCTTTTATTTTTTTTTCAGTATCTTTTTTTAATCTATCAAACAACTTTTCAGGTTCAACACCTCTTCTCCAGTCAGTTTCTACAAACTCAGTTTTAATTCCAAGTTTAAGAGCCATTTTATTCCATAAAGATGCAAAATGACCAGTTTCAACCATTAATACCAAATCACCTTCATCAAGGATATTCACTAAAGCTGCTTCCCATGCACCACTTCCCGACGCTGGAAAAATAATTACATCTGAAGTAGTTTTAAATATTGATTTCATCCCATCAAGACATGCACGAGTTAGTTTTGTAAAATCAGGTCCACGATGATCAATTGTTGGGTAATCCATAGCTCGTAAAATTCTATCTGGAACATTTGAAGGACCAGGTAATTGTAAAAAGTGTTTTCCTGGCATATATTTTTTTTTCATAATTAAAAAATTCCTTCTTTATGTACTAAGTTTTATTGAAAATATTAAGATAATGTCTTATTTTATCTATACACTTTAAATTTAAAACTTTCCATACAGAATTTAATACCAAAATCAAAGGTTATTTCAATGCTAGATGGCGATACAGACCAATTATTAAAAAAATTAAAGAATAATACCTCAGCTGAGGTTTATTACGATAACTTTACCAAAGGAAGATATGCTACAGACGCTTCAATTTATCAAATGGTTCCGTATGGTGTGTTAATTCCAAAAACAAAAAAAGATTTAATAGAAACTATTAACTATGCAAGAGAAAGTAATATCCCATTATTAGCTAGAGGTGGAGGTACATCACAATGTGGGCAAACAGTTAATAAAGCTATTGTTATTGATAATTCCAAGTTTTTAAACAAAATCATTGATTTTGATAAAGAAAAAATGACTTGTATTGTTGAGCCTGGAATAGTTTTAGATGAGTTAAACCGTTTTTTAAAACCTTTTGGACTTTGGTTTCCAGTAGACGTTTCAACTTCAAGCAGAGCTACTATAGGTGGCATGGCTGGGAATAACAGTTGTGGTGGTAGATCGATTAGATATGGGATGATGCGAGACAATGTTCTAGACATAGAAGCTATACTATATGACGGTTCAATATACAATTTCGGGAAAATAGAGAATAATGATCCCAATGTAAGTAATGGTGTTGCTACCAAAATTATTTTAGATCTCTTGAAATTAGCTAAAGATAACCAAGAGTTAATACTTGCAAAATTTCCAAAAGTTCTTCGAAGGGTAGGTGGATACAATATTGACGCCCTACTTCCTGATGCAATGGCAAATAGACCTAATGGTAAAGTAGGCGATGATATAAACTTGTCACATTTGTTAGTAGGATCTGAGGGTACCCTTGCTTATTCATCTTCGATAACATTAAAATTATCACCTCTTCCATCAAAAAAGATTATGGGTGTGTGTCACTTTCCTTCATTTTATGAAGCAATGGATGCTGCACAACATATTGTTCCACTAGATCCAGTAGCAGTTGAACTAGTTGATGACACTATGATACAGCTTGCAAGAAAAATTGATATGTTTAAGCCCACTGTAGAGGCGGTTGTTAAAGGAGATCCTAAATCATTACTTTTGGTTGAATTTGCAGAAGAAGATATGGAAGAAAATCTAGTTCGATTAAAAAAGCTTCACGAATTGATTAATGATCTTGGATACTCATGGAAAAACACAAAAAAGCCTGGTGGAGTTATAGATGTAACTGACACTTCCCTTCAGTCTAAAGTAAGTGAAATGAGAAAGTCTGGTTTAAACATTATGATGTCGATGAAGCAAGATGCAAAACCAGTCTCATTTATTGAGGATTGTGCCGTTGAGCTCAAAGACTTAGCTGAGTATACTAACAGTCTTAACAAAATATTTGATAAATATAACACCAAAGGAACTTGGTATGCCCATGCATCCGTTGGATGCCTTCACGTAAGACCTGTTCTTAACATGAAACTTCAAGAAGATGTTTCCAAAATGAGAAATATTGCAAATGAAACTAGTAATCTAGTTAAAAAATTTAATGGCTCCTATTCTGGTGAACATGGAGATGGCATAGCAAGATCTGAATTCAATGAAGTAATGTTTGGGAAGAACATGAATGATCTTTTTAAAACCATAAAAAAATCATTTGACCCTAATAATATATTTAACCCTGGGAAAATTATTGATGCTCCTAAAATGGATAGTAGAGATCTTTTTAGATATGCGCCATCTTATAACGCTGAAAATATTGAAACACTTTTAGACTGGTCTTCGTGGACAGGTAAAGCTGGTGGTTTTCAGGGTGCAATTGAAATGTGTAATAATAATGGATCATGTAGAAAATTGGACGGTGGAGTAATGTGTCCATCTTTCAGAGTTACAAAGGATGAAAAAGACTCGACTAGAGGAAGAGCAAATTCTCTTAGATTAGCTCTTTCAGGACAACTTGGAAAAGATGCTTTAATCAGTGAAGAAATGACAGATACTATGAAATTATGTGTGTCCTGTAAAGCCTGCAAAAGAGAATGTCCAACAGGTGTAGATATGTCAAAGATGAAAATTGAATTATCTTATCTAAAAGCCAAAAAATATGGTTTAGATATTAACAGTAAACTTGTTGCTTATCTTCCGAAATATGCCCCATTAGCATCAAAAATGTCTAAAATTATGAATCTTAGAGATAAAGTGCCAGGTTTAGCTAAAATAAGTGAGCTATTATTTGGTTTCACAGCTAAAAGGCCTCTTCCCAAATGGAGAAATGATTACTTCAAAGATAGTGAATTACCAAATACAATAGATAAGACACAAAACAAAACACCAGTAATTTTATTTGTAGATACTTTTAATCGTTATCATGAACCAGAAAATGTAAGATCTGCAATAAAAGTTTTAAATGCTGCAGGATTTTTTCCGTTTATTCCAAAATCAAAAAATATGAAGAGAGTAATGTGTTGCGGAAGAACGTATTTAAGCAATGGTTTGATTGATGATGCAAAAACAGAGGCAACTAACGTTTTAGATACTCTTTTACCTTATGTATCACAAGGTATTAGTGTAGTTGGATTAGAACCCTCATGTATTTTGTCATTTAGGGACGAATTACCTGCATTATTAAAAAAAAAGAATACCGAACTTTTAAAGAAAAATTCTTATACCTTTGAAGAATTATTAGCCAAACAATGTAAAAATATTGCCTTTAAAAAATTAAATGAAAAAGTGTTACTGCATGGACACTGCCATCAAAAAGCATTTGATGCTGTTAAGCCAATCCAAAAAATTTTAAATTATATTGAAGGTCTAGACGTGGAAACAATAGAAACAAGTTGTTGTGGAATGGCTGGAGCATTTGGCTATGGCAAAGATACTTATGATATTTCTATGAGAATGGCTCATGAAAGACTTTTCCCAGCTATAAAAAATAACTCAAAAGAAATTAAAATTATTGCAGATGGAACCTCATGTAGATGCCAAATCAAGGATGGTTTAGATAAGCAAGCCATTCACGTTGCTAAATTTCTAGATGATAATATAATTTACTAAAATCAAATTAAGAATTAGTCTACTCTTGACAAGAGGTAAGAATGCCAAGCAAAATTAGAAAACCCACTTCTTTTCATTGGGGAAGTTATTACGCAGAGACAGAAAATGATAAACTTGTTGCTATGCGACCATATGAGAATGATAAAGACCCATCGAGTATCGCCAACGGAATAATTGATAGCATAAACGATGACTTAAGAATAAAAGTTCCACATGTTCGAAAAGGTTATCTTCGTGAGATAAGAAAAGAACTTACTAATAGTAAAATGTCTTTGACAGGAAAACGTGCGAGAGACAAACGTGGATCCGATAATTTTGTTCCTGTAAGTTGGGATGAAGCTATTGATATTGTTGCTTTTGAACTAAATAGAATTAAGAAAAAATATAAAAATAAAGCTTTCTTTGCTGGTTCTTATGGTTGGGGGTCAGCAGGAAGATTCCACCATGCCCAAAGTCAGCTTCATAGATTTTTTAATAGTTATGGTGGTTACACAAGGTCAGTTAACACTTATTCTTATGCTGCAAGTGAAACAATTATGCCGCATGTTATTGGTTTATCTTATAGAAAATTTCTTGATACACATACAGATTGGAACAATATTAAAGATAATTCACAGGTAATTGTTATGTTTGGAGGATTGCCACTTAAAAACTCCCAAGTAACTTCTGGTGGAGTGGGTAAACATACTACCAAAGACTATATTAAAAAATGTGAAAAAAAGGGTATTAAATTTATTAATGTTAGCCCCATGGAAATGGAAGCTGATATAATTAGTAAAGCAGAATGGATTAAAATAAGACCTGGGACAGATACTGCTTTAATGCTGAGTTTAGCATTTATTTTGGAAACTGAAAGTTTAGTCGATAGAGAGTTTATAAGTAAACATTGTGTTGGTTATAATAAATTTTTAAAATATTTAAAAGGAATATCTGACGGCAAGGCAAAAACTCCTTTTTGGGCATCTAAAATTACTGGCATACCCAGTAACACAATATATAATTTAGCAAAAAAGATGTCTAATAATAGAACTATGATTACTGGGGCGTGGGCTTTACAACGACAACAATATGGTGAACAACCTCATTGGATGATTACCGTCCTAGCTTGTATGCTTGGACAGATTGGTATGCCTGGTGGTGGCTTTGGCCTTGGATATAGCGCTGAAAACGGTATTGGAAACCCAGTTCAATATCACAAATGGCCAGCATTAGATCAATTTAAAAATGCTGTTTCAGACTTTATACCAGTAGCGAGAATATCAGATATGCTTTTAGATCCAGGTAAGATATTCTCATATAACGGTAAAGAAATAAAATATCCAGATATTAAATTAGTATATTGGGCAGGTGGTAATCCGTTCCATCATCAGATGAACTTAAAAAAACTTGTTAAAGCATTTAAACAACCAGATAGTATAATTGTAAACGAAATTTGGTGGAATAGCCTAGCAAGACACTCTGACATTGTTTTACCTGCTACTTCGTCACTTGAAAAAAATGATATTGGAATTCGACATTGGGATCAAACTATATCACCAATGCATAAAATTATCGAACCAATAGGAGAATCAAAATCAGACTATGAGATTTTCTCATCAATTTCTTCAAAACTTAATATTAAAGACAAATTCACAGAAAATAGAAATGAAGATCAATGGTTAAAATATTTGTGGAATGAAGCAAAAGAGAGTGCAAAAGAAGCTGGTTTTAATTTGCCTGAGTTTGATAAGTTTTGGAAAAATGGATTTCAGGAAGTATTGTCTCCAAAAAAACAAACTATTTTGTTAGAAGAATTTGTAAAAGATCCTATTAAAAATCCTGTATCCACCCCATCTGGGAAAATTGAAATATTTTCAGAAACTATAGAAAATTTTAATTATAAGGACTGCCCTGGTCACCCAACTTGGTTGGAACAGGAAGAGTGGCTGGGTTCATCTTTAACTAAACATTTCCCTCTTCAACTTATATCAGGTCAACCACATAATAGGTTACATAGTCAACTTGACAATGGATCTGAAAGTCAAAGAGAGAAAATATCTGGTAGAGAACCTGTAAAGATTCATCCACATGATGCTCTCACGAGAAAATTAAAGGATGGAGATATTGTAGAAATATTTAATAAAAGAGGTAAATGTCTTGCGGGAGTTGTTATTAGTAAAGAAGTTATGGAGGGTGTCGTTTTTCTTCCAGTAGGTGCCTGGTACGACCCTGTTGACGATGGTGGATTTTGTGTGCACGGCAACCCAAATGTATTAACTGCCGACATAGGAACTTCTTCGCTTGCACAAGGTCCATCAGCTCATTCTACATTAGTTGAAGTAAAAAAATTTGTAAAAGAATTGCCCCCTATAAGTATTTTAGAAAAACCCAACATAGTTAATAAATAGAGTAATTAAATTTGAGCATAGAAATTTGTATCATTAATCCCTACGGGACTACCATATCAAATGAAAAGCTAAAAAAATGTGCTTCAAAAGTAATTAATGAAAATTCTAGTATTTATATAAATGAAGAAAATTTAGAAGATGATTATTTCAGTCATCATTTAGAAACAACTAATATTTCAAGTTTGGTTAAACAAATAGAAAATAATAATTCTTCAGATGCATTTATAATTGCATCTTTTGAGGATATTGGAGTTGATATAATTAGAAAGGTTACGTCAAAACTAGTCATAGGTATTGGAGAGGCTTCATTTTATACTGCCAATATAATAGCTAATAAGTTTTCAATTGTTACAAATGTATCTCAATCCCATGAGGCCTTAAAAAATAATTTAATTAAATATGATATGGATCACAAATGTGTTTCATTAAAGTCTATTGAGGTCCCAATCTTAGATATGGAGACAATGTCAAAGTCAAATCTAACAAAATTAGAAAATGAAATTCAAAGAACTATTTCTGAAGACAGTCCTGAAGCAATCATTATTACTAGCGCGGGAATAATAAATCTTGCAAAAGATTTAAGTCATAAATTTAATTTACCTATTATAGAAGGCATGACTGCAGCAACTGCTCTCATTGAAAATTTAACCAAACTTCAATTAAATATAAAAAAATTTGTTCCCAAACCTTTAAGAAATTTTGGAATTCCTATTTAAAAATTTTTAATCTCGTAACAATTCATTTTCTATATCAGTGTCCATCAATTCCTTATCTCTATCAGAGTAATCTCCAAGTCCTCCACCACCAGGTGTGAATATTTCTAATATTTCACCAGCTTTAATAACTTGAGTTCCTTTACCATTAAGTTTTCTTTTGTTTTTAATAGAGACCTGGCCTGCATTTCCGTTTTCTCCGTTTAATCTGCCTCTAGCAGGAAATTTTATTCTATCAAAAGAAGCTAATAAATCCATGTCTTCATCAATTGCAGATTTAATTTCAATAACTTGACCTAAACCACCATTAAATTTTCCTTTACCACCACTTCCAGGATTATATTCTTTTTTAAGAAATAATAATGGAGCAACCGCTTCATTAATTTCAACTGGAGTTCCTCTTACACCAGAAGGATAGGCAGTAGCTGATAAACCATCTTTATTTGGCCTTGCTCCTGTGCCGCCATTAACTACGGCAGTAACTGCAAATAAAGAGTTATTGTTTGCACCCCTGTCAGTCTTGCCACGAAATGTAATATTCCATAAACAAGAAGCACCTTCTGCAGGGACCTTTTCAGGTATAGCTTTTTCTAAGCAACCAAAAACTACATCTGGAAGCATTTGTCCAATAATATGTCTTGCGCATACTGCAGCAGGATATGGCGCATTTAAAATCGATCCCAAGGGTGCATCAATTTCAAAAGGTTTTAGGGAACCAGCATTGTTGGGTATTTCTGCACTAACAAGACAACTCAAACCAAAACAAGTATAAGCCTTGGTATATGATAACGGAACATTTATACCAAATTTTGATTTATCAGAAGTACCTGTATAATCAACTGATATGAAATTATCTGAAACTTTTAGTCTAGCCTCTAATTTAATATCCTTTTCAAATCCATCTATCATCATAGAATTTTTATATACACCATTTGGGATTTTCTTAATTTCATTTTCTACACCTGATAAAGACTTGTCATATATAAAATCAGATAATTTTTTTAAATCATCTATTTTAAATTCTTTCATCATTTCAACTAATCTTTTGCAACCTATATCATTACATGCAGCCAAGGAATAGACATCACCTTCTGTTTCTACTGGTTGTCTTGTATTTTGGCTAATTAGTTTTAATAATGTTTTATTCATTATACCTTTGTTAGCTAATTTCAACATAGGTATATAAAGACCTTCCATATGTATATCAGTTGCATCAGGACCAACTCCTAATCCTCCGATATCTGTCAAATGGGATGTACATGAAAAAAGACCAACTATTTTTTTATCTTTGAAACAAGGGGTTGTTAGCACAAAATCGTTCAAATGCCCTGTTCCCATCCATGGATCATTTGTGATGAATATGTCTCCTTCACACATAGTGTTTAATGGAAAATGATTTATAAAATGCTTAACTGATTCCGCCATAGAATTTACATGACCAGGGGTGCCTGTAACAGCTTGAGCCATCATTCTACCTTCTAAATCAAACACTCCAGCAGATATATCTCCACATTCACGAACAATTGGACTAAATGCAGTTCTAACTAGTGTTTGGCCTTGCTCTTCAACAACAGAAAGAAGTCTATTCCACATTACTTGATTTTGAATATTATTTTTATCATCAATTAAATTATTCTCATTCATTATCTATATGTTCCATTTGCAAAAAATTGTTACTTAAAACTTTTGTGTTAAAATTATTTGAAACAACTATTGTAGTTTGATCCTCTGTTATTACACATTGACCATTTATAAAATCTCCAGGTTTTAAATTTGTTCTTTCATAATTAGGTATTTTAATTTTTTCTCCACTTTCATAATCACAAAAATCAATTAAAGAGTTTTCTTTAATGCTTTTGTACGCGTCAAGTTCTATATATTTAGTAGATTTCTCATCTATAATAGATAATGACAAAGACCAAGTTAAAATTTCTATATCAGCATTTGGCAGTATTCTAGAATATAATTTTTCGTAATTAGTTTCAAAAGACTCTTTAATTTTGTTTGTGTCTTTAGTATATAACACTTCATTGTCTATAGGCACTTTAATTTCGTGACCTTGTCCAGCATAACGCATAAATGCAAAACGTTCTTCAATATATTCTGTTTTATCAGATTTGTTTTGTATTATTTTTTTGGCTTCATCCTTCATAGATGTTAGTAAATTATAAACTTTTTCAAAGTTAAACTTATTTAGTAACATTCTTAAACTTTTAACTACTTCGTATCCAAAAGGTGCTTTCAAAAAACCGACTGCTGATCCTACACTTGCGTTTGTAGGGATGATGATTTTTTTTACTCTTAATTTTTCTGCAACTCTAGAGATATGAAGAGGGGCAGCTCCTCCAAATCCAATTAATGTTCTGTTTGATGTTTCGTGACCTTGTTCAACAGTATGAACTCTAGTAGCATTTGACATAGTTTCATCTACAATTTCAGATATTGCTAATGCGGCTGTTTCGGTCTTAATGTTGAGCTTGTCACTAATATTTTTTGTAATTGCATTTTTAGCAAATTCTTTAGATAGGTCTATTTTACCCCCAGCAAATTTATCAGCATCAATCTTCCCTATTACTAAATCTGCATCTGTAATTGTTGGATTATCTCCCCCATTAGAGTAACATGCTGGGCCTGGGTTTGAGCCAGCACTGTCAGGCCCAGTAATTATTTGATCTAACTTATTTACCCGTGCTATTGATCCACCTCCTGCACCAATCTCAACCATTTCAATGACAGGAATTCTTAAAGGTAGGCCACTTCCTTTTTTAAACCTCGCTTTTCTGTCAACTTCAAATTCTCGAGCTTTAATTGCTTGCTGGTTTTCAATTATAGTTATCTTAGCGGTTGTTCCTCCCATATCGAATGATATTACTTTATCTAATTTCAAATCTTCAGCAATAGATGTTGCTAGAATAGCACCACCAGCAGGACCAGACTCAACTAACCTGACTGGATTGTTACACGCACTTATTACATTAGTTAAAGTTCCACCAGAGGTCATTAATAAGAGGGGACAATTAAAACCTTTTTGCCTTAATTTAGTATCTAATTTTTTCAAATACGTAGATATTAGAGGTTTTATGTATGAGTTTACTACAGTAGTAGTAAAACGTTCATACTCTCTTATTTCTGGACATACGTCAGAAGATATACTGACTTCTACATCTGGTAAATGTTTTAATAAAAATTCTTTTAATTCATTTTCATTTTTAGGATTCCCATAGGAATGTAGAAATCCAATTCCAATACTTTCAAATTTTTCATTTTTAATTATATCAACTAAATTTTGAAATTTTTTCTTATTTATAGGCTTTATTATATTTCCATCAATATCGGTTCTTTCTTCTATTACATATCTATACTTTCTTGGAACAAGTGACATTGTTTTTTCAATAAGTATATCATATTGATCAAACCTACTTTCATAACCAATATCTAAAACATCCCTAAAACCTTCAGTTGTTATGAAACAAGTTTTGGCACCTTTTCTTTCAATGACTGCATTTGTAGCTAAAGTCGTGCCATGAATAATCATTTTTATATCTGAAGAATTGATTTTATTTTCTTTTAGCAGTTCTACTACACCTTGAATTACTGCAACTTCAGGTTGAGGAGAAGAAGTAAGCACTTTTTTAGTGAAAAGGTCAGTTTTGTGTTCTAAAACGATGTCTGTAAAAGTTCCACCAATATCAATAGCAAGTCTCATTAATTGAAATCCTTTAAAACATTATCATTGGATCATGAAATTGACAGGTGCAGTAACAATTTGAGGAAAAATTACGATTATAATTATACTTAATAACATTAAAAAGAAAAAGGGTAAGGCTGCTTTTGTAACTTTCAATATATCTCTACCTGTCATTCCTTGAAGAACAAATAAATTAAACCCTACTGGAGGAGTGATTTGTGCCATTTCAACAACTATTACAGTAAAAATTCCAAACCATATTAAATCTATACCAGCCGTCTGAACCATTGGCAAAACTACAGATGCAGTCAATACCATCATGGATGTTCCCTCAAGGAAACAACCAAGGAAAATGTATAATATTGTTAAAATTGCTAAAAGTGAAAGTTGTGATAATTCAAAGTTATTTACTATTTGTCCTAATTGTTTAGGAATACCGGTGTACCCCATTGCAACAGAAAGAAAAGCAGCTCCCACAATTATGAAATTAATCATGCAGGAAGTTTTTACAGCTCCCATCAAGCTATCCATAAAACTTTTAAAATTAAGAGATTTTGAAGACCATGCAAGTATTAGTGCACCAATCACACCAATAGTTGCAGCCTCTGTTGGAGTAGCATAACCGCCATAAATTGATCCAAGAACAAAAAATATTAATGCAACCACTGGAAGTAAGTTTCTTGCAGCTTTTATTTTTTCTAAAAAAGTATAACTAACATTTTGTTTTGGTGCTAAAGAAGGATTAAGTTTAGATCTAATCGCTATATATGACATAAAAATAAAAATAATCATTATACCTGGCAAAACACCAGCTATGAAAAGTCTTGAAATTGAGACTTGAGCTAATACACCATAAACAATTAGCATGATTGAAGGTGGAATTAACAAACCTAATGTACCGGAACCTGCTAAAGAACCTATGCTGAGGGTCTCGTCATAATTTCTTTTCTTTAATTCTGGTATACTCATTCTACCTATTGTGGCGCAAGTTACCGCGCTAGAGCCCGCAACAGCAGCCATAATACCACAACCAACTACATTAACATGCAACAAGCCTCCAGGTAAATTAGATAACATTGGAGCAAGACCTTTAAACATTTCTGAAGAAAGTCTTGTTCTAAAAAGTATCTCACCCATCCATATAAATAAAGGTAAAGCTGTTAATGCCCAATTCCAACTTGCATCCCATAATGTACTTGCAAGCAGAGATCCTACAGGGGCTGGAGTAAAAAATTCTAATAATATATAACCTAAGGTAATTAACGCTGGAGCTACCCAGATACCCAAAGATAAAAGAAATAGTAATAAGATAAATAAAATTAATGATAATCCAGTAGCCATATATTTCTCTTTTAAGTGTTATCTTTTAATATTGGATCAGCATTTTTTACGTAAGACGGCCATTCCATTTTCCAAACTGTAAAAAAATCATCAATAAGAGCAATTAGAAATATAGTTACCCCTATAGACATACTTATCCTTGGAATCCAAAAAGGAATAGCTAATAGACCTGGACTTATATCCTCGAAAATAAATGAAAAGTAAACAAAGTCCCAGCTCCAATATGTTAAATAACTAGTAATTATGATACAAAAAGACAAAGAGAAGAGTTCTTGGTATCTTCTAACTTTTTTTCCTAATAATCTTGTAAATAAAGTTACTCTTATATGTTCACCACTGTGAAAAGTATATGAAAGCCCAAAGAAGGTTAAAGCAGCCAGACTAAAACCAGCAGTTTCAGTAGAGTCTACTGTGATATTTACAAATCTTCCTAAAATTTGAGCGACTATGGTCATAGCGATCAAGACCATAAAAAAAGCAGAAAGATAGCCACTGTATAAATATAATTTATTCAATTTATTTCTCATGACTATCTCGCTAAAATTTTAACGCAAAGATAAATATCTATCTAAGACAGCATTAGCCTCTGGACTTGCTTTTGATCTCCAGTTTTTCATCATCTCTAGACCAATACTTTTCATTTTGCTAATTACTTCATCAGGGGCATTTTTTGAAGACATTCCATTTGTCTTTAGAATATCTATTTGCTTCTTAGTAGTTTCAGCACTCATTTCCCAGCCCCTAAGCTCAGCTTTCTTTGCGGCACCTAAAATGTTACTTTGATCACCTTTTGATAGAGCGTTAAAGGCTTTTTTGGTAACGACGACCGCATTTTTACTGAAAATAGCTCCAGCATATGTAAAATGTTTCGTATTATCCCAAGCTTGAATATCTATACCTGTTTGCGGACTAGTAAATAAAGCCTCAATAAGACCTGTAGAAAATGCTTGAGGAATCTCAGCAAAAGGAAGAATTGTTGCATTAAATCCTAACATAGAACCCATTTGCTGTGTGGCGGTAGAATATATTCTTAGCTTTTTACCTTTAAAGTCAGACACACTACTTACAGGAAACTTAGTATAAAACCCTTGTCCTGGCCACGGAGCAGTATATAAAATCATAAGTCCTTTTTTATCGAATTTTTTCTGAAGATATTCCATCTGTACATCTTTCAACATCCAAGCACTTGAATAGTCTGGTGCAATAAACGGTAATCCTGCTAATATGTACATTGGGTCTTCATTACCATAAATACCTAACCTAATTTCACCAATTGGGATTTGTCCTCTTTGAAGAGATGTTTTAATAGCATCTAATTTAATTAGAGTGTCATTAGGGTTTAAGTTGATATTAACCGAAGTGGTAGATTTAACGTCATCTATAAATTTAATTATATTTTGAGTATGAAAATTACTTTTTGGGTATCCTGAGGCCATTGTCCAATCTGCTGCATGCAAATTAAAACTAAAACAAGATACAGTTACAAAAAGAAACATTTTTTTTAGAATTTTTGTAATCATTTTTAATTCCTTTCATTTTAAATGTTTAATAATTAAGCATTCATAATAAAACAGAGTCAAATTGAATTGAACGTAAGCAAAATTTTATCATAACACCTCAAAATATATGTCATAAATTTAATCAGAAAAAATTGAATAAATCTTTTTCTAAGCAATGTTTGGCTATGTCTATCCTTGTTGGTATCCATACATTTTGATATGATTTTATATGATTGATAAAATCTTCAAGTCCTTTAATTCTTCCTGGTCTTCCAATAATTCTAGGATGTAGTCCAATAGACATCATTCTTAAAGAACCATCATCAGTTTCTGAGAGAAGTTGATTAAATGATTCTTTACAATAAGTATTAAAATCGTCCCCTTGTACAAAACCATTGTTCCCATCAAATCTCATGTCATTTGTATCAAATGAATATGGAATAATTACGAATTTCCTATCATTTTGTCTTATTACATAAGGTATGTCATCATTATAAGCATTAGAATCATACATGAAACCTCCATGCTCTATTAAAAGATCCCTAGTAAATGGTGACGTACTTGATTTTGTATGCCAACCCAGTGGGGGACGACCAGAAAGTTTTAGAATTGACGAGTAACATTCATTAATTATTTTTTTTTCTTCTTCTCTACTGAAATAAGCATGGGAAATCCACTTTACACCATGAGCAGATATTTCATGTTTTCTGTTTAAAATTTCTTCTATCAACCAAGGAGATTTTTCTAAAGCCAAAGAACAACAACTAAATGTTGCTTTTATATTATATTTATCAAGAGCGTCAAAAATACGCCATATACCTGACCTTAAACCATACTCAAAATGAGACTCCATACAAAGATCTGGAATATCTAATATTTTAGTTTTATTATTTTCGAATACATGTTCATTTTTACTATCGCCTGAAGAAACAGAGAGTTCTGCACCTTCTTCGATGTTTACAACAAAAGATACTGCAATTTTATTACCTTGTGGCCAAAAAATTTTTGGCTTTTCTTTTCCATAACCAATAAAATCTCTACTCATTTATGAACCATTATTTACTTTTTGAGAAATCAATTGTGATAATTTTTTATCAACGCCAATTGACGATTTAGGTGGTAGTTTATGTTTATTAATAGTGTTTTGATTCATAACGACTGCCGATTCTGCTTGTTTTACAGCTGCTTCAGCACAATCAATGACAGGAACACTAATCTCTTTTTGAACAATTTTTTTAAATCCAGACAGGGGAGCCCCTGCAAAGATAACCACTTCACCACCATCAATGTTGATAGCAAGTTTAGCAGATTCAATTAAAGATTTCTTCTGAAGTGTTTGGATTTTATCTATAGTTAAATTAACACCGTCTATAGCTCTAAATCCTGCATATCTGGGTTGTAATCCAAGCACTTCAACACTTTCTTCATACCAGGAGGCCATTGCATTCGTAAATGAGATAATAGAGAATTTTTTACCAAATAAGCAAGCACTTAACATAGCTGCTTCGCCTAGCCCAATAATCGGCAAATTAAACAATGTTTTTGCGGGAATCAGACCTGGATCACCAAATGCAGCTATAATTATCGCATCATATTGTAAATGTATTTCTGCTATTTTTTCAAGAACCAAAGTGCCTGTAATTTGCGCTTCAACTTTAGTTGATATATAAGGAAAGCCCTTTTTAGCCGTCATAGGTACAAGGGTGGTTCCTTCACTTACTACCAATTTAGCTGTATCATAAAGTGTATTAGTAATAGATTCGCTAGTATTTGGATTGTATAACAATATTTTCATAATTTACTAAATGCCATCTGGTACGGGAAAATCTTTTTCAATTAATTTTGACTTTAATCTTTTAAATAAATTATTTATTTCTTCAATGTCTTCATTAGAAAGTATAGGACCAGGAGCACGCACTTTTGAAAATTTGATAATACCTCTTTTTTGTAAAACAAATTTTCTTAACGCCAAGCCTATTCCAAATTGCTGCTCATGTCTTATCAAAGGTAGGTAAATATCAAATAAATCTTCAGAATTTTCCTTAGAATTATTATTAAATAAATCAAACACATTGACTAACATCTCAATAAAAGCAAACCCAGTCATAATTCCATCAGCCCCTCTTCTTAGTTCTTGAGGCACGTAAAGTCCTCCATTACCGACAAAGATGCTATATTTCCTTTTTAGATTTTCTTTTCTATATTTGATTAACCTTGTTAATTTATTATGGCCAGGACAATCTTCATGTTTAAACATGTGGATTGATGAATGATCTTCTATTAAATTATTGATAATACTTTCAGAAAAATAAACATTAGTTGTCGGTGGATAGTCCTGAAGACAGATTGGAATATCTCTAGTTCGTTTTATAATTTGATCAAAATATGATTTTATTTGATCATCATTTTTTAACCCATTATTTCCAGATACCATAACCCCAGAGGCTCCTGCATCCATTGAAAACTTTGATAATAATTCTAAATTATCAATCCCTGGATTAGACACCCCTACTATAACTGGAACTTTGTTTTTTAATTTATCACTATATTTTTTGATTAGGGACTTTTGTTCCTCAATATTAAGTTTTTGGGCTTCTCCCATAACACCTAATATTGTAACACCAGAAACTCCACTTTCTAGATAATAATCTGCAAGACTCTCAACAGATTCATAATCTATGTAGTTTTTCTCATCAAATGGTGTGGTTGCAATGGCAATAACACCCTTATTTTCTTGTAAGTCACCTAACATATTAGTTCCTAAAATTTATTTTTTTGTCTAAATAAACTTACATAAAAAATAAATTAGCTAATCAATAAGTCAAATCATTAATACGAAGTTTTGCTATTTTATGAATTTCACTTATCGCAGTCTTAAATTCTTCTTCTTGACTATTTTTAACTCTTTTTTTCATATTCTCTATTATATAATTTTTGGATAAACCTTTAACTGCAATTATAAATGGAAATTCAAATTTAGATCTATATTCTTTGTTAAGGTTTGTTAATATTTTATATTCTTCTTCGGTACATTGATCTAAGCCTACAGATTTCTGTTCTTCTTGAGAAAATTTTGTTAATTTTTTTATTTTTTGAAGCTTATTACCTAATTCTGGATGGGCCCTAATAAGATTTAATTTTTCTAATTTAGATGCATCATCTACAATCTGTTTCATTTGTATATGCAACTTTCTTTTCGTTTTAATTTCAATACCTTCTTTAGATAAAAGTCTTTCTGGAACCCATGGGGAATGCTCATAAATACTTTTAAGTAGATTTACAAATTTCTTACTACCGATTTTTTTAGAAATAAATGTAAAATATTTGTCGGACATAGTTTTACCTGATATTATTGAGTACATAAATATTTAAGCATATTTAACACAAACTTGAATAGAGAAATGTATGGCTGGTTTAACTACACACGTTTTAGATACTAGTAAGGGTAGACCTGCAGTTAATTTGAAGATTAAATTATATAAAATTATTAATGAGCAAAAAGAGTTAATAGACACTTTTATCACTAACAACGACGGTAGAATTAATGAACCATTAATTTCAGCAGAAAATTTAGAAGAAATAACTTATGAGCTGTTATTTTATGCTGGTGACTATTTGAAAAAACAAAATAACAATTTAAAAAATATTTTCTTAGATCAGGTCCCTATTAGATTTTCTGTAAACAGTAGAGTTGAGCATTATCATGTTCCTTTGTTATTGTCTCCCTTCGGTTACAGCACTTACAGGGGGAGTTGATTAGGTGATATTTCTTTTCGAAGAGTGGATCGAGCTCATCTTAAGATGGTTCCATGTGATAGCTGGTATCGCTTGGATAGGGTCTAGTTTCTATTTTATAGCTCTTGATTTAAGTTTAAAACAAGGCAAAAATCTTCCAGATAAATCTCACGGGGAAGCATGGCAGGTACATGGTGGTGGTTTTTATCATTTAGTAAAATATTTAGTTGCCCCGTCCAAACTTCCTTCTGAATTAACTTGGTTTAAATGGGAAGCTTATGCGACTTGGGTATCAGGTTTCGCTTTATTAGCGTTGATATACTACGCTGGAGCAGAATTATATATGATTGACATAATAAAATATGATTTTGAAAAATATGAAGCAGTAATTATGTCTATCTTAGGAATTATATTTGGTTGGTTGATTTATGATATTATATGCAGAATTTCATTAAAAACAAATGTCTATACTCTTATTGGTTCAATATTTATTCTGATTACTGCCATGTCTTGGGTTTACTCTGAAATATTTAGCTATCGGGGTGCTTTTATGCAGATAGGAACTATTTTAGGAACAATTATGGTAGCAAATGTTCTGATGGTTATTATTCCTGGACAGAAAAAAGTTGTAGCTAGTTTGATCGCAAATGAAACACCTGACCCTAAACATGGAATGATAGCTAAGCAAAGATCGCTTCATAATAATTATTTAACACTTCCAGTGATTTTTATTATGATTTCAAATCATTATCCATTGATATATGCTACTAAATATTCTTGGATTATTATTCCAATAATTTTAATCATAGGTGCCTTAATAAGACATTTTTTTAATGTAAAACACACTGGATCTAAACCACCATATTGGGTGGCTATACCAGTTACTATTTTTACATTGCTTACAATTTATATTTCTTATTCCGGAAAACCTGAACTAAGTGAAATGAAAGGTAACGCAACTTTAATTAATAAAATACCAAAACCAATTTTAGCTAATGCTCAAGAGATAATAGTATCCAAATGTGCGATGTGCCACGCAAGAGAACCTCTTTGGGAAAATATGGCGAATGCTCCTAAATTAATCAGATTGGAAACTAAAAAAGACATAGTGGATAATATTGATAATATTTATTCTCAATCCGTATTATCTTTTGCAATGCCACCAGGTAATTTGTCATTTATTGAAGATCACGAAAGAGCTGAAATTCAAAAACTTTACATTGCAATAAATAATTTAAAAGACGAGCTTAAATAACGAGGAAATATATATGGAAAAACTTGATCTTATTTTTAAAAATGGAAAATTAGTAACAGAAAGTGGTGTTAAAAATTGTGACCTCGGCATTAGTGATGGACAAATTTCTGCAATAGGTGATTTAAGTGATAATGCAGAAGTAATAGAAGATGCAACAGATTTGCTAATCCTTCCAGGAGGTGTTGATGCCCACGTTCATATAGATCAACCATCAGGACCGGATGTTGAAATGGCTGATAATTTTCAATCCGCGACAATGTCTGCAGCTGCAGGAGGAAATACAACAGTTTTACCGTTTGCAATGCAAGAAAAAGGGCAATCTCTTCGAGAGTGTGTTGAAAACTATCATAAAAAAGCCAAAGATAATTTGTATATTGATACTTCTTTTCATTTAATAATCAGTGATCCTTCCCCCCAAGTTTTAGGACAAGAACTCCCAGCTCTAGCTAGGGATGGTTATACGTCATTTAAAGTCTTTATGACATATGACGATCTAGTGTTAAATGATGAAGAATTATTGAAAGTTTTTGAAGTAGCTAAAAAAGAAAAAACTTTGGTAATGGTTCACGCAGAAGGCTATGATGCTATAAGATATCTTACTAAAAAATTAGAAGAAGAAGGTAAAGTTGCTCCCTATTTTCACGGTATATCAAGACCACAAATCGTTGAAAGAGAAGCAACGCACAGAGCTATTAGTCATGCACAAATAGTAGATATACCAATTGTAATAGTTCATGTTTCAGGCAATGAAGCTCTGTCGCAGATTAAGTGGGCCAAAGAAAAAGGTATTAGAGTTTTTTCTGAAACATGTCCTCAATATATCTGTTTAACTGAAGATGATATGAAAGGTCTAAACATGGATTTTGAGGGCGCTAAATACGTTTGCTCCCCTCCTCCAAGAGACTTGGAAAGTCAAGAAGCTATTTGGGAAGGTATAATTGACGGCACCTTTGATATTTTTTCTTCTGATCATTGTCCATTCAAATTTAAAGATAAAAAAGGTAAAGACAGACCTGGTGCAAGGACGTCTTTTAAATGGGTTCCCAATGGTATACCAGGAGTAGAAACTAGACTTCCAATATTATTTTCAGAAGGTGTAAGTAAGAAAAGAATTTCTCTTGAGAGATTTGTAGAGTTAACTTCTACAAACCCAGCAAAAATGTATGGCTTACATCCACAAAAGGGTTCAATTAAAATTGGATCAGACGCTGATTTAACTATTTGGGATCCGAATAAAATAGATACTATCAGGCAATCTGATTTGCATCATGGCTCAGATTATACCCCATTTGAGGGAATAGAAGTTAGAGGCTGGCCAATACAAACTTGGCTTAGAGGTCAAAAAATTTACGAAAAAAATAAATTTTTAAAACAAAATAATCTTGGACAATACATTTCAAGGGGATTTTCTTCTCTATAGTATTCTTAAAAGGAAAGTATTATGACTGACAAAAATAATTCTCAAACTTTAGTGAATTTAGCATCCCCTAAAATGGGTACTAAAATTTTAAGTGTTTCTGACGAATTTTTTGGTGAAGCGATCCGCATGCTTAGTGATAAGGAGCCAGTCTTTATTGAAGATAAATTTGATGAACACGGAAAGTGGATGGATGGATGGGAAAGTAAAAGAAGAAGGGATGGTGGGAATGACTGGGTTATAATAAAACTTGGCTCACCTGGCGTAATATCAACTATTGAAGTAGATACTAGTTATTTTACTGGAAATTTTCCTCCATTTTTCTCTTTAGAAGGTTGTTACAGTTCAGAAATTCCAAATGATGATGATGATTGGATTTTATTAAAAACAAAAACTTCCTTAATAGGTGATAAAAAAAATAATTTTGATATCAAATCTAACAAAACTTTTAATTATATAAGATTACAAATTTTTCCTGATGGAGGTGTTGCAAGATTAAGAGTATTTGGTGAAGTGAAATATGATTGGGGCAAGTTTAAAAATAACGAGTTAATTGAATTATCTTCTCTTAATCTAGGTGGATCAATTGTTGCTTTCAATAATGCCCATTACGGAGATGTTTCTGCTCTTCTTTCAGAAGGGAGAGGTGAAACTATGGGAGATGGCTGGGAAACAAGACGTAGAAGAGAGCCAGGCAATGATTGGATTATTATTAAGTTAGCAAAAAAAGCTATGATTAAAGAAATTGAAATAGATACAGCCCATTTCAAAGGTAACTTTCCAGATAGAGCATCAATACAAGCAGCATCAGTTTCTGAAGTAGTTAGTAGTAATGAGAGTATAATCAAAGACTCTGAAAAATGGGATTTAATTTTAGATCAAATGAAATTAAAGGCTGATAACGTTCATAAATTTAGTCTTGATTTAAATCCGCAAAAAGAAGCAACACATATTAGGTTAAACATTTATCCAGATGGTGGCGTTTCTCGACTTAGAATATTTGGAATAATATCTAATGATTGACAACCTCCAGATTGAAAAATTAAATAAAGAAAATTTTTTACCATTTGGCGATATAATAAATAAGAGTTTTTCTTCAAGTAAATTATCTATTAATCAAGGCACAACTATCAGGCACCATAATATTTCTGAATTAAAATTATCAGATCAAAATGGAATACCTGCGATATCAATTTTTTCAGGATCTCCAAGAGAATTTCCTATTCAAATTAAGATAATGGAAAAACACCCCATTGCTTCACAAAGTTTTTTGCCACTCCAAAACCATGATTGGTTAATAGTTGTATCTATGGAAAAAAAATGATTTGCCTGATTTAGATACTTTAAGATGTTTTCACGTAGATGGAAGTGTTGGTATAACCTACAAAGCAAACGTATGGCATCACCCACTATTAGTAAAAAAGAAACAAGATTTCTGGATTATTGATAGAATCAAAGATAAAGAAATATCTTCAACTAATCTAAAAGAGTATTATTTTAAACAGAATGAAATTAGGATTATAAAAATTTAAATTTCTAATAATTTTTTTGATGCCTCTTTGTGTTTTTCTAAAAACAAACCAATATCAATATTATTTAGATTACCTTTTTCAGATATAATTTTACCATTACATATTGTGTAAGCTGTTTGCATTGGTGAACATAAAACTAGAGCTGCTAAAGGGTCACTCCAGGTTCCAGAAAGTGCAATACTATTTAAGTCATATATTGCAAAGTCAGCTGCCTTGCCTTCCGAAATTTGGCCAATATCATTTCTATTCAAAACATTAGCACCACCCCGAGTTGCAGTATACAAAGCTTCTCTTGGTGAAAATTTGTTTGCACCCAAGTTAACTCTTTGTAAAAGCATTGCTTGTCGGGCTTCATTTAAAAGATTTCCACTATCGTTTGAACTCGAACCATCTACGCCTAACCCAACATTAACACCTTCATCAATACATCTTCGTATAGGTGCTATCCCACTAGCTAATCGCATGTTAGAACAAGGACAATGAGCAATCCCCGTACGCGTTTTTGAGAATAAATCTATTTCATTTTCATTTAATTGGACACAGTGTGCATGCCAAACATCATTTCCAACCCAACCTAATTCTTCAATATATTGTCCAGGCCTCATTCCAAATTTTTCTTCAGTGTACACTATATCTTCTATATTTTCTGCTAAATGAGTGTGCATACCTACTGAATATTCTCTTGCTAAACTTGCAGTTTCTTTCATTAAATCTTGACTTACGCTAAACGGGGAACAAGGAGCCAAAGCGATTTTTAACATCGCGAAATCAGAGCTGTTGTGAAATTTTTCAATTACTCTTTGACAATCTTTCAAAATAGAATCTTCATCTTCAGTAAGTGAATCTGGTGGTAAACCACCTTTACTCTCTCCAATACTCATTGATCCTCTAGTTGCGTGAAATCTACAACCAACATCTTTAGCTGCCTCAATCTGATCTTCAAGTTTTGATCCATTAGGAAAAAGATAAAGATGGTCACTTGAAGTAGTACAACCACTTAAGACCATTTCTGATAAACCAATTAATGACGATATGTATATGTCTGAGGGGCCAATTTTATTCCAAATAGGATATAAGCTAGTTAACCATCCAAACAAAGATTCGTTTTGGGCTTTCTGATAGCACCGTGTTAAATTTTGAAATAGATGATGATGAGTATTGACTAAACCAGGAATTACAACCATTTCTGATGCATTGATTGTTATTCGTTTGTCATAATTAGGGTTTGAACATTCTCCAATTTCAACAACTTTTCCATTTTCACAATATATAGATTGATCGACAATTTCCCGTTTATTGTCGTCCATAGTTGCAATAATTTTTGCATTTTTGATTAGTATATTTGACATAGGCTAGAATAATTCTCAGTTCATAATTGGGCATAGTAGCTTAACAAAATTTAAATGCATTTTACAATTTATATTAATCTTGAAAAACTACTTCATAAAAAAATTAAATATATATTAGATAATTTTAAGCATAAATAGCTTTTAGAATTTCTGAAGGGGTTGCAGGAGAATTTAGCAGTTCAGGCTTTGAGTTTTTTGATGATGCTTTGATAGCTTCTTTCAAAGCTAGAAAATGAGAAATAGCTAGTAACAATGGTGGCTCACCAACAGCTTTAGATCTAAAAATAGTTTTTTCATCATTATCTGCATTTTCTAATAATTTGACATTGAATATAGGAGGAACATCTCTACTTCCGGGTAATTTATATGTCGATGGGCCGGTAGTTAATAATTTTCCATCTTGAGAAAAATAGAGTTCTTCACAAGTCAGCCAACCTAATCCCTGTACAAAACCACCTTCAATTTGTCCAATATCAATATTTTCATTTAATGAATTTCCACAATCTTGAATAATGTCTGCTCTCAAAATTCGGTTTTCACCAGTATTTATATCAATTAATGCTTCAGAAACAGCTGCTCCCCATGTAAAATAAAAATAAGGACGTCCTTTTAGTTTTCCTTGATTCCAATGTATTTTAGGAGTTTTGTAAAAACCTGTTGATGAAAGTGATATTCTATTTTCCCAACACGAAAAAGCTAATTCGGTAAATGACAAACTTTTGTTTCCCGATAGAATCCTACCTTGTTCAAATATAATTTCTGACTTAGGTTTTTTAAATAATTGAGAGGCATGTTCAATCATTCTTTTTTTTATCGTTGAAGCAGCGTTCCATGCAGCCATTCCGTTTAAATCAGAGCCTGAAGAAGCTGCTGTTGCAGATGTGTTAGGAACCTCAGCTGTATTAGTTGAAGTAATATGTATCTGATCTAGAGATACTTTAAAACATTCTGCAACTACTTGGGCGACTTTAATAAACAAACCTTGCCCCATTTCTGTTCCTCCATGATTTAATCTTATAGATCCATCAGAATAAACATGTATTAAGGCACCAGCTTGATTGAAAGACGGCTTATTAAACGAAATACCGAATTTTGCAGGCATAAGAGCAAGCCCTTTTCTAAACGGCAATTGATTTTTTTGTTGGGTAGAATTGAAGGTTTCAATTTGTTTCAATCTTTTTTTATAATCACTTAATTTATAAGTTTCATCTAAAATCCATTCAATTCTTGGTTTAGAAACTATTTGACCATAAGGAGTAATCAATCCGTTAGACTTAGAATAATAATTAACTTGTCTAACATGATCTAAAGATTTATTTAAAAACTGAGATATACTAAAAAGTATATTTTCAATTACCAACATACCTTGTGGACCACCAAAACCTCTAAAGGCGGTATTAGAGACGGTGTTTGTTTTACAAATATATCCATAAGCTTTTATAGACTTAATAAAATAACAATTATCTAAATGTGTTAAAGCTCTTGTCATCACTGGACCAGAGAGATCTAGTACATTTCCCCCGTTACTTAGTAACGTAATATCAAGTGCATTGATTTTAGCATTACTTGAAAATCCTGCAGTGAAATAGACTTTAAAATTATGTCTCTTCCCAGAAGCTGTCATATCATTATGCCTGTTAAGACGTATTTTTACAGGTTGCCGAGTAATGAAAGCACATAAAGCTGATATTCCTGCAAATATAGTTGCTTGACTCTCTTTACCTCCAAATCCACCACCTAACCTTCTAACTTTACTATCAATTTTAGCTGATGGAATATTTAAAACTTTACTAACTCCATGTTGAACTTCTGTAGGATGCTGAGTGCTTGACCAAACAATGTATTCATCATTTTCTCCTGGAAAAGTGATCGCTACATGGGTTTCTAGATAAAAATGATCTTGGCCACCAATTTCAAACTCACCAGATTTTTTAAACTTTGAGTTATTCATTTCTTTTTCAACAGAGCCTTTTTCCAATATAATTGGATCATCATGAAAAGAATTTTTACTATATGCATCGTCTAAGGTAAGTATTGGATCATCTAGATGATCTATTTCAATTTTTACCAAATCACTTGCGTATTGAGCTTCTTGGAATGTTTTTGCCAAAACAACAGCAACGGGTTGTCCGTAATACGTTATATTATCATCAGCAAGTATCGGTTCGCCATTTTTAATTGGACCTATTTCATTTTTACCTGGAATATTTTTTGCTGATACAGTTTTTGTATAAAAAGTTAAATTTTTTAATCGACTGAAATCAATTTTTTTAATTTTACCATATGCGCATTTTGACAAAACTAGTGCACCATGAAGAAGATTTTCTTGATCAGGAATATCATCAATGTAAATTGCCTGACCAGTTGTATGCCTTATTGATGAATCATGGATGGCAACATTATTCATATCTAAAATTCCATAACTGTCATAGTTTTTATATCATCTTCTAGGCATTGTTTTAGTCTTTTAAATAGTCCTTTAAAAGAGGTTGTTCTATATACGGAAGTTCCTCTTAGATCTGAAATTGGACGAATATAATTATCTATGTTGTCTATCGCTAGTTTGATTGCTTGATCAATATTTTTGTTAATCATTTTTCTTGATAAATCTTTTAAATCTTTTGGGATCTCTGCAACACCTCCTGCAGCAATATACAAATCTTTTATAATATGATTTTGTGTCTTAATGTTTATAGCGAGTGAAATTGTTGAAATATCTTGATCAAATCTTTTTGATAATTTCCAAAAGAAAAGTTTATTACTTTTACTGGGAATAGGTATTTCAATAGAAACTAAAATCTGATCTTTTTTAAGGATGTTTTTTCTATAGCCTTTAAAAAATTTGTTGATGGGTATACTTTCCTGCCCATCCTTTCCAAATATATTTAATTTAGAGTTTAAAACTAAAAGAACAGGAGCCAAATCCCCTATGGGGCTAGAAGTGCATAAGTTGCCTCCAATAGTAGCTTGATTTCTAATTAAAGGAGAACCAAATCTTTTCAGAATTTCAATCATTTCAGGAATTTTATCTTTAACAAGTTCTAGGAAAGTTTCTATTGTGACAGAGCTACCTAATAAAATTTTATTATTAAATATTTTAATTTTTTTTAACTCTTCTATGGAACTTAGAGAAATAATAGAGTTTTCTTTTTCGTTTACTATAGGTCTTTGAAGATTTAAATCAGTTCCACCAGCTAAAAATCTAAAATTTTTAATCTTAGTAAGGTTTTTTAATTCTTCTATTTTTAACGGATGATAATAAGTAACATTCCCTAATTTAATATCGTGCGTTTCTTCTTTAAAATATTTCTGCTTAATTTTAACTTTATCTTTAGTAACTTTTTTGATTGCTTTTAATATTGGAGAATAACCTGTACATCTGCATAGATTACCAGAAAAAGCATCGTTTATTGTATTGTCATTTATATCCTTATCAGAGTTAAGCAAGCTAACACCTGAAATAATAAATCCAGGTGTACAATATCCGCATTGAGAAGCATTTTCTTGAGAAAAAGCAACTTGTAATGGATGAGGATCTTTATCATCACCTAAACCTTCTATTGTAACTATATTTTTACCAATAACCTGGCCTACTCTTACTAAACATGAATTTATGGGTTTTAAATTAGAGTTGTTTTCTTGATTGATTATGACTGAACAAGCACCACAATCACCTTCGGCACAACCCTCTTTTGTTCCAGTCATCTTCAAATTGTTTCTTAACCAGTCTAAAAGTGTAATGTCATGATCAACATTTTTAACAGTTTCATTTTTACCATTTATAAAGATGTTCTTTATTTTCCCAGATACCAAAACCTGCCCCACAACTAATTATAATTGTAAGTATGATTATAGCTTTTATATTTTGTAAAAATCAATTAAAGAAGATGAGATATTATTCCAACAAACTTTCTCGTTCATCATTCCAACTTATAAAAACTTCATCTTCAATTTTAAATTTATTTTTAAGAAACTTTTCATCTGACAATTGAACACTTAACTCACCAAACTTTTTGGTATCGCCACTAACTTTTACAATTTGACCTTGGAATTCTATTTCCTTAACTTTAAACAAATTTACGTTATTATTTTTGGTATTTTTTACTTCTTTCAATTGTAAATCTATGTGATCCATTCTTATTGAATAAGTTTTTCTATTTTTAGTAATGACATTATGACCGCCTACAAAAGAAGCTATAAATTTATTTTTGGGATTATTAAAAATTTCATACGGACTACCAACTTGTTCAATAATACCGTTATTCATTACAACAATCATATCTGCCAAGGCCATTGCTTCATCTTGCGAGTGAGTGACATGTATAAAAGTAATACCAAGCTTTTTTTGCAGAACTTTCAATTCACTTCTCATTTTAATCCTTAAAAAAGGATCTAAAGCGGATAAAGGCTCATCTAGAAGTAGAATAGACGGATTAGTTATGAGGGCTCTAGCTAAAGCAACTCTTTGTTGTTGGCCGCCTGATAATTGAGCAGGTAACCGATCAGAAAATTCGGACATTTGAACTAATTGAAGCATTTTTTCAGCTTCAATGTTTCTTAGATCTTTTTGTAAGCCTCTCATTTTAAGAGCGAATCCAACATTTTCCAAGCATGATAAATGCGGGAATAATGCATAGTTTTGAAACATCATTGCTGTACCGCGTTTGGCCGGAGATAATTCGTTTATAATATTGTTACCTAATAGAATATCACCTTCTGAAATTTCTTCATGACCAGCTATCATTCTTAAGGTTGAGGTTTTACCACAACCTGAAGGACCTAAGAGGCAACAATAGGTTCCTGCTAGTATCTTAAGACTAATATTATTTACGGCTAAAGTTTCATCATATCTCTTTGTAAGAACAGCAAATTCTAAATCTTCTGCAGTATTCAAATTTTCACCTCTAAATTCCGTAAATTATTAAAACCTAATATTACAAAGTTGACTGGCATTTAATCAATATTTAAAATTTTAATAAAAGTGATTAAAAATTAAGCAGCATTACTAGTCAGCCAAGAATCCTTTTTTAATTATATCATAAATGTAATTAACTATCATTTTATAAATACTAATGGAGGTTAAAATGAAAAAAAATATTACTAGACGTAATATGCTAAAAACATCAACAGCCGCTGTCGGTGCAGTTGCGGGAGCAGGCTTGCTAAAAGGTTTTCCTGCAATTCATGCGGCTGACGCCCCTGTTATTCGTTATTTAGGTACAGCTGTTAATATGGGTGATGCTGTTCAAAAAAGATTATTTGACGACACAGGCATTAAAGTCAAATTCATTGTTAAGACAACTGACGAAGTTGTTAAAACAATTTTTACTCAGCCTAATAGTTTTGATATAGTTGATTCTGAATATTTTAGTATGCCAAAGTTAGTTCCGTCAGGTAACCTGTTAGGAATGGATACCAAAAGAATCAAAGAATGGGATAATGTTACGAGCGCATTTACCAAAGGTGAAGTTGCAGGAAAGAAAATTGGTGATCAGGGTACTGCCCCCAAAAAAGTTATGTATTTAAAAGGTTCAAACTCAAAAGAATTTGCATCAGAACCTACTCAACACGTAACATTAATTCCGACAGTTTATAATGCTGATACACTTGGTATACGTCCAGATCTGATAAAAAGACCTATTAGTACTTGGGCTGAATTATTAAACCCAGAATTTAAAGGTAAAGCTTCTATCTTAAATATACCATCTATAGGAATTATGGATGCCGCAATGGTTGTAGAATCTATGGGAGAATATAAATACCCTGATAAAGGTAACATGACCAAAAAAGAAATTGACTTGACTATGAAAATTTTTACTGAAGCTAAAAAAGCTGGTCAATTTAGAGCTTTTTGGAGTGATTTCAATGAAAGCGTTAACTTAATGGCTTCAGGTGAAGTAGTAATTCAATCAATGTGGTCCCCAGCGATTACAGCAGTAAGAACAAAAGGCATACCTTGTGTTTACCAACCACTTAAAGAAGGTTACAGAGCATGGGCTGCTGGTTTTGGACTACCTGCTACAACAAAAGGTAGACAAGCAGACATTTGTTATGAATTTATTAATTGGTATTTATCTGGCTGGGTAGGTGCATATCTAAACAGACAAGGCTATTATTCAGCTGTTATTCCAACTGCTAAAAAATATATGGAATCATATGAGTGGGATTATTGGATGTTAGGTAAACCTGCTACTGCCGATATTATGAGCCCTGAAGGTAAAAAATTAGCCTCAAAAGGCGAAATTAGAGATGGTGGTTCGTATGAGGCTAGAATGGGATCTGTTGAATGCTGGAATGCAACAATGGACGAAAATAAATACATGGTAAGAAAATGGAATGAAATGATTGCTTCATAAAATGTATTTTAATATAGGGTAACTAATGTTACCCTATATTATTAACAATTCGATTTTCAATATGCCAAACCTATTTAAAATAAAACCATCTGTTGGTTTACTCTCCCTACCTTATAGCTTAGTTTTTATTTTCTTTTTTTTTATCCCTTTAGTTCTTACATTTGTTATCAGTTTCTGGGATTATAATGAATATTCAATAATACCTGATTTAATATTGGAGAATTATAGATATATTTTTGAAAACTGTTTTTCTTTTGAAAATGGTATGTGTGTTACATTCAAAACTTATCTGTCTACATTTATGTTTTGTTTGATAACATGGTTTTTTACACTCATTATTGGATTTTTTGTTGCTTATTTTCTAGCTTTTTATGTAAATTCACTTACATGGCAAATAGCTTTATTTCTTCTTTGCACCATTCCATTCTGGACCTCAAATGTTATAAGAATGATTTCATGGATACCATTGCTAGGTAGAAATGGACTAGTTAATGATTTTTTTCTATCTACCGGGTTAACAAGCACTCCACAAGAATGGTTGCTATATTCAGGATTTTCAGTAGTTTTGGCTTTTGTTCATTTGTACACATTATTTATGATAGTCCCTATCTTCAATTCTATGATGAGAATAGATAAATCAATAATCGAAGCAGCTTACGATAACGGGGCAAATGGATTTCAAATTTTATGGAATATTATTATACCATTATGCAAGCCAGGAATTGTTATTGGATCAATTTTCGTTATCACTGTAGTAATGGGAGACTTCATAACAATAGGAATAATGGGAGGACAACAAATACCATCAATTGGCAAAATTATTTATGTAGAAATGAGTTATCTACAATTGCCTGCTGCTGCCGCTAATGCAGTAATTCTGTTATTTTTAACTTTATTAATTATTTGGATAATGACAAAAATGATTGATATAAGAAAAGAACTTTAAATATGTTTAGCAAAAAAAATAATACCTATTATATATGTGTCTTCTTTTTTTCCTTATTTGTTTTATTTCTTTACGGCCCCACGTTTACAATTATCCTACTAAGTTTTCAAGGACCAGATGGAGGTTTAACCTTTCCTCTTAATGGAATATCAACTTATTGGTTTGAAGAACTTTGGAGAGGTGGATCTGTAGTTGATATTGGTTCGGCTTTTAAAAGATCGATAATTTTAGGTATAATAGTTATGATTTTAACTGTAGTTTTGTCTGTCGCAGCAGGATTGGCATTTAGAAAAAAGTTTTGGGGCTCTAATGTCCTTTTTTTTACGACTGTAGCAAGCCTTATAGTTCCGTCAATAGTATTATCTTTAGGTGTCGCTTTACAATTTAGACTAATTGACGACCTGACAAAATGGATTGGAAGTTCACTTGACATAAGTTGGGTAAATGATTCTTTTCAAACATCATTAGGTATGTATTCAAGTGGACTTGGGGCACAATTAACATGGACCCTTCCTTTTGGCTTATTAATAATGTTTGCCGTCTTTAACCGATTCGATAAATCCTACGAAGAAGCTGCAAGAGATCTAGGGGCAACTCCATGGAAAACTTTCAAGGAAATTGTGTTGCCCCTTATTGCACCAAGTATAATTGGAATCGCTTTATTTGGATTTACGTTATCATATGATGAATTAGCAAGATCATCTCAAGTTATGGGATCTGGTAATACACTTCCGCTTGAATTACGTGGTTTAACAACTACAGTTACTACACCTATTATATATGCTTTAGGCACAGTAACGACTTTTGTGTCATTTACCGTTATTGCTATTTCAGTTGGATTTTATCTGTTTCTCAAAAGGAAAAAAGGAATATGAGTTTGAAAAAAAAGATTTGTATAATAAATCCAAATACCACTACTTCCATGACAGAAGTCATAGACACAACCGCAAAAAAATATGCTGGACTTAATACAGAAATTATATCAACTCAACCTGAAACTGGTCCTGAAAGTATTGAAGGTTATTATGATGAAGCTTTTTGTATTCCCGGATTAGTTGAAGAAATCAAAAATAATATAGATGCTGACGGTTATATAATTGCATGTTTTGATGACACAGGTCTAGATGCTGTAAGATCAATTACCAATAAACCCGTCATTGGAATTGGAGAAGCAGCTTATCATGTAGCCAGTCTTGTTTCTGGAAACTTTTCAGTCATAACAACATTATCGAGATCGATAAATCCCTTAAAACATAACCTAAAAAAATATGGACTATTTGAAAAATGCGTAAGTGTGACTGCTATAGAGGTACCTGTATTAGACCTAGAAGAAATTTCAGATGATAATCTTGAAAAACTAAATAAGGGAATAGAAAAAACCATATTAGAAGATAATGCAGAAGCTATTATTCTTGGATGTGCAGGAATGTCTAACTTAGCAAAAGACCTTGAGCTAAGTCATGGTCTGCCAGTAATAGAAGGAGTTTCTTCAGCAGTTGTATTAACAGAAGGTTTGATTAATCTTCAAATTAAAACAAGTAAAATCGGTTCTTATGCTTTGCCAAGAGATAAGAATTATACTGGTTATTTGAATAAATTTAGACCACAAAGATAAAATTATGACAGTTAAAGTCCTAAATCATCCGTTAATAAATGTACTTATGACAAACCTACGTTCACAAGAGACAAGTAGTTTTGAATTTAGATATACAGCCAAAAAAATATCTTCCTTAATGGCTTTTGAAGTATTTAAAGATCTTAACGTTGATAGAAAAAAGATAAATACTCCACTTGAAAGTTTCTTAGGTGTAAAAACTAAAGACCCTAAACCGTGTGTTATTTCAATTCTTAGAGCGGGTTTGATAATTGCTGAAGGTATCACCGACATTTTCAAAGATGTATCAATTGGACATATAGGTATGTATAGGGATGAAAAGACGCTTAGCCCCGTAAATTATTTAATAAAACTTCCTTCAAACCTTCAAAATAGACAATGTTTTCTTTGTGATCCAATGCTCGCAACAGGGGGAAGTGCAATATCTTCGCTAGAAACCTTAAAACAAAATAATGCATCTGACATAACATTAGTTTGCTTGCTTGCATCTGAAGAAGGTATCAAAAATGTTAAAGAAAAATTCTCATATGTAACTATAATATGTGCCCAAAAAGACAATCATCTCAATGAAAAAGGGTTTATAGTTCCGGGTCTTGGAGATGCTGGAGACAGAATTTTTGATACATAATATTAATTTACAGCTTCTTCAAATCTCTGTAGGTTCGGAACATTTAATTTTTCAGCAGTTTGCCTAATATTTTCCCAAACCAAAGGAGCCACTGGTAAACCATTTTTCATTCTATCTTCATTTGTCAATATTTCTTTGTCACCAGGTATCATTACTTTTTCATTTTGATTTGCAGGTGGGGATGCCCTTACAAAATCTGCGTAAGATTTAACTTCCTTAGAGAAGTAATCTAAATCAACCATCTTTTGTACAGAGATGTACAATGACAACATGCCATTCCCAAATTTCCTTTTTTCTTTATCTTCAATACCCGCTGACACACCTGAGCCAGTTAGGGCTCCACCTAACATTTCCATCATAAAATTAATTCCAGATCCCTTGTGTAATCCAAAAGCTGTGATCGCACCCGTTCCGTTCTCAGAGTTTGGGATCTCATCATCACTTATTTTGCCATACATAACTTCAGTATCAGTAGTTAAATTTCCCGAACTATCAATTAATGCGCCAAAGGGTAATTTTTTTCCTCCCTTTTGAGCTACCATTACTTTTCCTTCTGCAACTGTCGAGGTTGCCATATCTAAGATGATGTGAGGAGATCCTTTAGATGGTATTCCGATTGATAACGGAGATGTGCTTCCTCTTCGGTCGCTTCCTCCAAAGGGTGCCACAAGCAAGCTTCCCCTTACATTTACAAAATGAAAAGAAATTAATCCTGCATCAGCTGCTCTTTCAGACCAGTCTCCAATCCTACCAAGATGACCAGAATTTTTCAAACCTATAACAGACATACCGTGTTTTGCAGCTCTTGTAATTCCTTCATCAACTGCGTATTCACCAGCTACTTGTCCAAAGCCTTGTTTTGCGTCCAGTAAAGCCATTGCTCCAGCATCCACTATTATTTCAGGTTTAACATTTGGAAAAACCCAGTTCCAGTCCATCCATTGTACATATCTTGGAACTCTAACAATTCCATGACTATCATGACCTTTTAAATTTGAACCACATAGTCTTTCCGCAATTGTCTTAGCTTCATAGTCACTACATAACTTGGCTTGAAATATTTCAGTAATAAGTTGAATTGCGTCTTTAACTTTAATACGAATTTCAGAATTAATATTTTCCCCCGGCACTTTACTCCCCCCGTAAGTATTTATTCATATACTGAGATTTAGATATAATTTATTTAATATATTAAGTAAAATAAAATACATACCAATATTTTCTATAAATATATTTTTTTAGATGGATGTTTTATGAGTAAAATTCAAATTATTTTAACAACAATTTTTATTGGTATTTTAGGTGGCATTACTTTCAATTTATTACTTTTCCCTTTGCCCTGGGTTTTAGGACCTGCCTTTTCAATTGCAATTTTTACACTTTTTGGGTACGACGTACATGTTCCACAAAAACTAAGAGATCCTTTTGTAGGCATTATAGGTATTTGGTTAGGTCAGTCATTTTCATCTTCAATTTTTCATGAATTGAATGATTGGTTAATTTCTATCATGTTCTTATTTCTATATGTACCAATTGCATTTATTATTACTTACGTGTTCCTTTACAAAATTTTAAAAGTACCAAGAGTAGAGGCCTTTTTTATTTCTTCTCCAGGTGGTCTGTTAGAAATGGCTTTAGGAGCTGAAGAATGTGGTGCAAACTCAAAGAAGGTAGGACTAATACATATCATAAGAATTTTTATAACTGTATTTACCATCCCCACTTTAATATTGTTGGTATTTCCGGAATCGTTTGAAAGACAACCAATGTGGCCATCTTTTCATGGAAGTATAGTAGATTGTTTTATAATTCTCATATTAATCCCTAGTGGTATATTCTTTGGGACAATTATAAAACTTCCGGGTAAAAGACTTTTTGGACCATTAATCCTAAGTGCGGTTTTTCATATGACTGAAATTATTGACTTAGACGCTCCTATTATAATTTTCATTTTAGCACAACTCATAGTTGGCAGCTTTTTTGGAAGTAACATGCATGGACTAAGTTGGAAAATCGCGAGAGACTATGTTGGCATTGCAATCGGGATAGTCATGTCCCTTACAGTTTGTATGATACCGTTTATAGTTTTTTTATTTTTTTTAATAGGTGCTAAACCCGAAGCAATAATATTAGCTTTTGCTCCTGGTGGAATTCAAGAAATGGGTTTAGTAGCTTCATCACTAGATATTAAACCAGCATTTGTTGTCACTCATCATTTTTTTAGATTGTTAATTGTGCTCATAATTTTGGCTATAGCCCAAAAATATATTTATCCTAAACTGAAATTATTAATACAGAATTCAAATTGAAATTTATTTCTTTCAAAATTTAAAGTAATGTAGAAATTTAGTTGGATTCATGGAGATAAAATTGATTAAAGGACTAATTGCACCAATCTTAACACCTTTTGATAATGAACTTAAAGTTAATCAAATAATGTATAATGATCTAGCACAAAATCTAATGGAAAATGGATGTTCTGGTCTTGCCCCTTTTGGAACGACTGGAGAAGCATTATCAGTTGGAAATAAAGAAAGGATGGAAGCAATTGAAGGTTTAGTTAAATCTGGTATTAACCCCAAATCATTAATTCCTGGGACTGGTTTATGTAATTTACCTGATACAATTGAAATCACCAAACATGCTATTGACTTAGGCTGCCTTGGTGCAATGACTTTACCACCATTTTACTTCAAGGGTATGAGCGATAATGGACTGTATGAATATTTTGAAAAATTAATTGATGGTGTGAATGACCAAAGACTTAAAATATATTTGTATCATATACCTCAGGTAAGTGGCGTAGGTTTATCAATCGATCTGGTTCAAAAGCTAAAATCTTCATACCCTGACTTTATAATAGGTATAAAAGATAGTTCAGGTGTTTGGGAGAATACAGAAGCACTTCTAAAAATACATGGGCTTGTAGTTTATCCAGGAGCAGAACTTCCCGTTATTGAGGCAATCAAACTAGGTGCACCAGGGTGTATTTCAGCAACTGCCAACTTGAATAGTAAAGATATATCTAAGGTTATAGATCTTTGTCATGCTGGAGAATGGGAAGAAGCAGAAGAACTCCAAAAGAAAGTTAAATCAGTTAGACTGTTATTTCAGGATTATGCTCCAATACCAGCACAAAAATCTTTATTGGCATTACAAACTAAAAATACTATGTGGAATAATTTAAGACCACCATTCATACCTATATCCGAACATAAGACAAACGAATTGGCCAATAAATTAAAAAGTGATTATGGGTTCATTTTTTAAAAAATATAAGAGTTGATATGAAAATTGACGATTTATCTTTACCCCTTAGAGGAAAATGTCATTGTGGTTCAGTTAGATTTGAAGTGAGCACAAACATAAAAAATTTACGTAGGTGCAACTGTTCTATTTGTTCTAGAAAAGGCTTTGTTATGGGAACAGCTTTAATAGACGAATTAACTATCACTGAAGGTAGAGAATTTTTAACCTCTTATAAGTGGAACACCAAAGTAGCTGAGCATTATTTTTGTAAGATATGTGGTATAAATACCCATCACAAAAGACGATCTGATCCTAATCGGTATGGATATAATATTGGTTGTATTGAAGGCTTTGAAATGTCTTGGATAAATAATATACCTTTTGTTGATAACAAAGGCATGAGCTTGATTAATTCAAAAAATAAGTCTTAGTAAAAGGATTTAAAATAATCTTTTTATGATTTTATGTAAAATTCCTGCAAAAATGATCACAAGAAATACTCTGAACATATGGTGAGGACTTATGAAAGACATATCTGCACCAACAGACAATGCTAAAATATTCATCTCAGATTGACCACCTGGAGAAAAAGCTAACAAAATTGATAGAGGATCATAACCAATATTACTTAAAAAATAATAAATTATGATTAAAGGTATCACTGCAATTAAAGTCGTTACTAACCCAGCTAATATTGGACCAGACATTTCTTTAAGGGTAATGTTTTTAAATAAACATCCAAGTGCAGAACCAAGCAAAATTTGAACAGAAATTACTATAATATACATCGGCATTGCATCCACAATCTGAAAAATATGAGCTACTGCTGATAAAATCATTGGACCTATAATTGTTGGTCCAGGTATTTTTAGTTTGACTGCTAAAAACCATCCGATTAGCGAAACTAGAATAACAATTGGGGTTTGTTTCCAATTATAAAATAAATCTGGTTCAGGTAAATCTTCAACACCTAAATTCGGAACAAATAATATTACTAAAGAAGCTAAAAACACAACTACAACTATTCTTGTTGCGTGAATTAAAACAAGCGTCCTTGGATCAGCTCCAATTTCTTGACCTAAAATAACCATTTCATTTAATCCACCCGGAATTGAACCATAAATTGACGTTGATCGATCCATTTTCATAATTTTTGATAAATATAAAAAAGTTGTGAGACCCATAATTAAAACAAAACCAGGTATAAATAACAACGACACTCCAATTTCACTAAATCTGTTTAAAATCTCTGGCCCAAAATTAGCCCCAATAGTACAGCCCAAAAGTGCCCTACAAATAGGTCTAGGCTTTTTACCAATTTTGACCGGTTTACCAATTGCTGCAAAAAAGCCACAGCCTATCAATGGTCCTAACATCCAAGGTAGGGGCAAACCTAAATAATAGGCAATCAAACTACTAATTACTGCTAACAATAAACTGAAAATATACGCCCACTTTTGAGGCCACCAGTCAAAAAAGTTTTCAAAGTATAGGTTAGTAGATTTAAACATCATCTATATTTTCTGGAATATAGACATTACCATCCATTATTTTTCTTGAGGTACGATACACACCACAAGATTTGATAAAATTTTTATCAAAACTATTTACTGTAGTTGAAGTTTCAACTAAACAATCTATCAGACCTAAGGGATGTTCTATCGTTATTTTATCGTTACCAGTTGCTTCAATATTTGTAATTTTAGATGCAACAGTACTGGAAATTAAACATGCTGATGCAATACAATTAGAACCAGTTGTAGCGTGAGTCTCATGGCAGGTTTTTGGAGTAAAATACCTTGAAGTAATAGTTCCACCATTTAGTGGTTTTGATAAAAGAGCAAACTTAGGAATAACTTTCCCACTTACGTCTCCCATACCCATTTTTAAGGCAGCACTAAGTCGAATTTCTTCTATTTTTTTTAATAAAGTTTTGTTTTCATTTAAATCATTACTAGTTTCATTTCCAACAATCCCAAAATCTTTTGCATTTGCCATAACCATTGGCATTGAAACATCTAAACATGTAACCTCAATACCATTTATAATTGTGGTTGGATGATCCGTTGGTAAAAGTTTACCAGTAACACCCCCAACTAGGTTATTGAACTTTAATAATATTGGTGATCCTTCGCCAGGAACTCCTGCAATTTTATAATCACCAGAATATTTGACCTTCTTATTGGGAGTTTGAATAGTTGCTTCTATAATTGAACCAGTATTGACTGATCTTATAACTATATTAGTTTTAATCTCTTTTGCATCTATCATACCCTTTTCAATAGCAAAGGGGCCAACGGCCGAGAGCATATTACCACAAGTTGGGCCATAATCTACTCTTGCCTCATCAACTAAAACTTGAGCAAAAAAATAATCTATATCAATATTTTCAACCTCACTTTTTGAAATTATACAAACTTTACTGGTTACTGAAGTAGCTCCGCCCATCCCGTCTATTTGACGCATATCTGGTGAACCCATTGCAGCTAGTAAATATTTACTTATTTTTTTTTCTTCCGAAGGCAAATCTCTTTTGTCGAAAAGTAATCCTTTGGATGTTCCCCCTCGCATAAAAACTGTAGGTATAGATATTTGATCAGTCATGACTTATTAAATTAAATGATTTAAAATATAAATTAGATTTTCGGTTATTTTTACTGTTGAAGCTGTTCCACCAAGATCTTTAGTTAAATTATTTTTGTTTTCGAATAGATTTGTAACAGATTTATCAATTAAACTCGATGCCAAAATCAGATCCTTTATCTTTCTTCTTTTTCCAAGCCAATTGAGTAACATACTTGTAGACAAAATTAGAGAAATTGGGTTTGCCGTATTTTGACCCGCAATATCTGGAGCAGAGCCGTGTTGAGCTTGAGCCATTGCATAATTCTCACCGGCATTTAGGGATCCTGCCAAACCTAAGGAACCTGAAAATTCAGTTGCTAAATCAGATAAAATATCACCAAACATATTGGTAGTTACAATAATATCAAATTGACTTGGATCTCTTATAATGTGCGCAGCACAAGCATCTACAAGCATTTCTTTATAAATAATATCTTTGTGTTTTTTAGACACTTGCCTGCATGCATCAAGAAAGATGCCATCCGTTAATTTCATTACGTTTGCTTTATGAATTGCGTGAACAACTGGTTTTTTAATTTGATTATTCTTTAATCTAGCTATTTCAAAAGCGGTTTCTGCTATTCTAATCGACGCAGCCTTAGTTATTTTCCTAAAAGCTAATCCTATTCCAGGAGACGGACTAAATTCACCATTCCCTTCAAACATATTTCGATCAGCATAAAAACCTTCAGTGTTTTCTCTTAAAATAATTAAATCCATATCTTTAGAAAGAGACTTAACATTTTTATAATTTTTCGCAGGTCTAATATTTGCATACAAATCTAATTCTATTCGAAGTGTTCCAGATGGGTTAATACCACCCTGCATCTTGGATGGATAAGCATTATGGTCAACAGGTCCCAAAATAATTGCATCTGCTTTTTTTGCTTTTGTTAGTGCGTCTTCTGTAAAAGTCGTCCCTTTTTGTTCTAGTGATTTAAAACCTATAGGCTCTTTAGATATATCTATTTTTAATTTTAATTTCTCATTCAAAAGCTCAACGATATTCAGTGTCGATTTCATTATCTCAGGGCCAATACCATCACCGTCAAAAGCTAAAATATTAATTGACATAAAATGACTCTCTTACTCACCTTTGAATGTGACTGTTTTTTTATTTACGAACGCACCAATCCCATTAATTCCATCTTTTGTTTTTGCAGATTCAGCAATCATTCTTGACTCATACTCCATTTGTCCTTCAAGAGAATCTAAAAAACTGTTGTGGACTAAATTTTTTAATTTACCAAATGCCAGAGATGGGCCCGCAGCTAGTTTTTTTGCTAAATTATGCGCCTCATCTTTTAGATCTTTAAAGTCAACGACTTTATTTATCAATCCCCAATCAAGTGCTTCTTTTGCACTTAAAACTTTATTTGTTAATACAAGCTCCGTATATCTTCTTGTACCAATAATTCTTGGCAAAAAGTATGTTGAGGATCCGTCTGGTGTTAATCCTATTTTTGAATAAGCTGAAACAAATGTTGCATTTGTTGATGCAATTGCAATATCTGCAAATCCAACAAAAGAAAAGCCAGCGCCAGCAGCTACACCATTTACCGCGACAACAAGAGGAGCATTCATTCTTGAAAGTCTTGAAATAGCTCCATGAAGAATTGTTGTAACTTCCTTTAGATGACTGGCGGTCTTTTGGCCATATTTATGAAAAGAATTTACGTCACCACCTGCACAAAAGGCATCTTCTCCAGCTCCACTCATCAAAACAGATCTAATATTTGGATTGTCGTCGCATTCTAACGAAACTTGAAATAAGTCCTCAGCCATGGCTTGATTTAGAGAATTATATTGTTTTGGTCTATTTAATTCAATAAATGCTATTTCATTTTCAATTTTAAAATTTATTGTCTTTAAATCCATTATAATTTCTCTCCAAATTATTTTTTTATTGTTTTTAAAACTTCTTCTGTATGTTCACCTAGTAAAGGTGGGGGCCTGTAAAGTTGTGATGGTGTTTCAGATAATTTAACTGGGAAACCTGTCATTTTTATTTGTCTATCTTCAGGGCCGTTTGAGCTTATAACCATATCAGTGTCTTTTATTAATTGACTATTAAGAGCCTCTGGTAGTGAAACAATTTTAGCTGCAGGACAACCTGCTTCATTTAGTTTTTTTATCCAGTAATCTGACGATTTCAAGACCATTTTTTTATTTACAATTTTATTTAGACTGTCTCTATTTTTCATTCTATTTGCATTATTTTTATATAAGTCATCCTCTAACAAATTTGTTAAATCAGTACTTTTAAGGAATATATCACAAAACTTATCACTTGCTGGAGCTACAGCTACCTCACCATCAGATGTTTGAAAGATCCCATAAGGTGCTAAAATAGGATGATTATTACCAGATTTTTTTGGGGCTTTACCAGTAACAAAGCTCTCAGATGATAAATACGCCATCATTGATATTAAACCTGATGTAAGACAAGACTCAACTTGTTGCCCTTTTCCTGTTTGAACTCTTGAATATAAAGCGCTCACAATTCCGAAAGAACAATATAGACCAGCCACTAAGTCTGATATAGGCATAGCTGCTCGCATTGGACCACTTTCTTCAGTACCATTTAATGACATAAATCCACTTAATGCTTGAGCTATGAAGTCAAATGCTGGTCTGTCGCTCATTTCTCCTTTACTTCCAAAACCATTTACAGAAGCACTAATAAGCTTTGGATTAATTGATTTTAAAGTTTTATAATCAAAACCCATTTTATTAAAAACTCCAGCCTTAAAATTTTCTACTACAACGTCTGCATCACTAAGCAAAGATTTTAATAACTCTTTATCGCTTTCTTTATATAAATCTAAAATTATGGATTTTTTATTTCTATTGAACTGAGCAAAATAAGAACTATAGCCGTCAACCATGTCACCCTGATTTCTTACATTATCACCTTTAGGTGGTTCTATCTTAATTACATCTGCTCCCATGTCAGCTAAAAGCATTGTGCAAAAAGGACCGGACAGCACTCTTGTGAGATCAATAACTTTTACACCAGAAAGTGCACCATTAAAATTTTCTGAAGTCATTTACGCTCCAACAGCAGTAGGCACTTCGTCCATAGAGTAAGACAATAATCTTTGGCCTGCTCTCATAACCTGACCAGGTAATTTATGACCAACTAATTTTTCTACTTTTTTAGCAATTGAAATCATCTGATCTAAATCTATTCCAGTTTCTATTCCCATTTCATGAAGTAAATAAATAAGATCTTCAGAGCAAATGTTACCCGTTGCATTTGGAGCAAAAGGACATCCTCCCATCCCACCAAAGCAACTTTCGTAGTCAGTTATTCCCTCATTCAATCCAGTCATAACATTAGCAAGACCAACACCTCTAGTGTTATGAAAGTGAAGGGTAATTTCTAAATCTGGAACTTTGTCCCTTATTGCGTGAATAGCGTCTATTACTACCGGTGGTGTCGCCATTCCTGTAGTATCTCCCAAAGTAACACCTTTAAAACCCATTAATTTATATTCATTAGAAATTTCAGCTAATTTTTTTGCTGTAACAATGCCCTCAAATGGACAGCCAAAGGCAGTGGCTATATCACCTTGAACTGGTATGTTATTTTTACCTGCAATGTCTGCAATTTCTTTGAATCCAGTCAAAGAATCTTGTACACTTCTATTAACATTTTTCTTATTATGGCTTTCTGAAGCGGAAAGAAAAACAACAATTTCATCAAGTTTTGCATCAACAGCCCTCAATGCTCCTTTTGCATTAGGCACTAATGCTGCTAAAGTGGTTTTGGGGTTTCTTTTTACATTTTCTAGAATCATTGCGGCGTCAGCTAATTGTGGAATTGCTTTTGGGGAAACAAAAGATGAAACTTCAATTCTTTGAAAACCTGCATCTGTAAGATTGTTAATTACATCGATCTTATCCTCTGTTTTTAATATTGTACTTTCAGATTGAAAGCCATCTCTAGGTCCAACTTCTGTAATTTTAACTTGTTCAACTTTCATGTAAAACCTCATTTGGTTAAGTTTGAATTAGTAGAGAATAAGATTTATTAAAAAAAATACAACAATCACTTGACCTTTTTTATAATTCGTAATGATATTTCATATTAACACTTAAATTTGGAGGATTTTATGAAACGTATTTCAGGAGCAATTTTAATTGCCTCATCGCTTTTAGTTACGTCATCAATAGCTAATGCAGACCAATTTCTTAGAATGGTATCAGGACCATCTGGAGGATCTTGGTATCCACTTGGCGCCAAAGTAATGCAAGTAATGGAAACTAGCATAAAAGGTGTTTCAACTTCTAATACTTCTGGTGGTGGTATTTCCAATGTTATGTCAGTTGATGGAGGTGATGCTGAAATTGGATGGACCTATGCACATACTGTTGCTAATGGATACTCAGGAAAGGGTAAATTCAAAAAAGCACATAAAAACGTCAGATATTTTGCCACACTCTATCCTGCAGCATTTCAGGTTGCAGTTAGAGCTGATTCAAAGATTAAAGGTTTTGAAGATATGAAATCAGCAAATATCAGTCCTGGCAAACCAAAATGGACTGGAACAGCATTTTGTGAGTCTATTATAAAAGATTATGGCTATGATTTTAGTACTATAAAAAAGAATGGTGGTGTAGTTCATATGGTTAGTTATAAAGAATCAGTCGCATTGATGAAAGATGGACAAGCTGACGTTTTTATGGCTGCCACTTCAGTACCTCAAGCTAGTTTTATTGAGTTAGAAAATAGTCCAGGTATAAGATTTATTGGCTTGCCTAAAGATAGAATAGACAGAATTGTTAAAAATAATCCTGGATATATCTATGGAAAAATTCCTGCAAGTGCATATAAATCTCTAGATAAAGATATTCCAACTCTAGGAATTGTTACTTCTATGATTGTTCACAAGGATTTATCAGATGACCTCGTTTACAAAATGACTAAGGCTTTTTGGGATAATCACGCAGAATTTGTAAAAGTTAAAGGTGTTTGGAAGAAAGTTATACTTAAAGATGCTGTTAATGGTGCAGCAGTTCCTATTCATCCCGGAGCTGCAAAATATTACAAAGAACAAGGCGTAATGTAAATCTAAATAAGAAAGGCGCAAATATGTGCCTTTCTTAATTTTTTAAATACAAATGTCAGAAAATACCAAAAAATTAGAATATAATGAAGTCAAAGAAATTAGCTTCTTTGATGAACTGCTCGAATGGAACAAAGATAAATCAATTTATTATTGGATTATTGTAGTTTGTTCCTGGCTTTCTGTTGGTTTAGCCTTTTACCATCTATTTGTTGCTGTCTATGGAACACCAGAGGGACGTTCATTTAGATCTATACATCTTTCTGCGATGATGGTTTTAGCAGTTTTTATATATCCCTTATTTAGACAAAACATAAAAGATCCGCTGCTCATTAAAAATGACACACAAGGTAATTATTTCAGAATTTTTGGTTTTGCATACGATTTAATAATAATACTTTCAATAATATTTATTCAATTATGGACAACATGGGACGTTGAAAATTTTATGATGAGATATGGTGACAAGTATATTGGTGACATTATAGTCGGGTCAATTCTTATTTTTATCGTTTTAGACGCAACAAGACGCGCAGTAGGTTGGGCAATGGTTTTCGTTGCTGGTTTTTTTATGCTACACGCATTATACGCTCACAAGTTTTTTGGTTTTTTTTATGGACCACCTACAAGACTTGCTAAATATATAGACACCTTATTTATGACTTCAGACGGAATATATGGCATACCACTGTACGTAGCCTCTACATATATAGTTTTGTTCATAATATTTGGAGGTATTTTAATAAGATCTGGAGTTGGAAGATTTTTTGTTGATTTAGCTGTTGCTTTAACAGGACATAGAACAGGAGGTCCTGCAAAAGCAGCAGTTGTGGCATCTGGAATGACTGGAACTGTATATGGTTCAGCTGTTGCAAATGTTGTTACAACAGGGTCTTTTACTATACCCCTCATGAAAAATTACGGTTATAGAGCAAAATTTGCTGCCGCAGTTGAGGCATGTGCATCTTCTGGAGGGCAAATAACACCTCCAATAATGGGTGCTGCTGCATTTATAATGGCTGAATTTTTAGAAGCACCTTATTCATATGTAATACTTGCAGCTATTATTCCTGCATTTTTATACTTTACTACAATTTATTTTATGGTTCACATCGAAGCTGAAAAACATGGAATAGAAAAAATTGATAAATCAATGCTACCTAACGTTATTGAAGTATTGAAAGGTGGCGGTCATATGTTGCTTTCACTGGCTGTGCTAGTGGGTCTTTTGATTTATGGAAAAACTGCTATGACTGCTGGCTTTTGGAGTATAGTTTCTGTAATTGCCTTAAGTTTTTTGAAAAAAAATACAAGAATGTCTGTAGTTGATATACTTGGCGCATTTGAAAGTGGCATAAAATCTACAGTACCTGTTACTATTGCGTGTGCATGTGCTGGAATAATTATTGGTTCCGTGTTTGTTTCTGGCCTAGGACTAAAATTCACACAATCCGTTATAGATTTATCCGGTGGTGTGTTATTTATTTTGCTATGTTTAACAGCTATTTCTGCAATTATTCTTGGAATGGGTATGACGACTACTGCCGTTTACATAACTGTAGCTGCATTAATTGTTCCTTCATTAATTGAATCTGGAATTTTACCGATAGCCGCTCATATGTTTGCGTTTTACTTTGGAGTTGTCTCGACAATAACTCCTCCAGTCGCTTTGGCCTCATTTGCAGGTGCAGCCATTGCAAAGTCTCCACCAATGTCTACAGCTGTTGAATCAAGCAAAGTAGGTATTGCAAAATATATTGTCCCTTTTGCGTTTGTTTATAATCCGTCTCTTTTGATGGAAGGTCCCATTATTTGGAGTTTATATAGTCTTGTTGCTGTTTTGCTAGCTTATTGGTTAATGACACTTGGTCTCGAAGGATGGTTTAATGGTAAATTAAACTTGTACAAAAGAACTTTAGTGTTACTTGGTTCGGTAACTTTACTAATCCCACCATTAATGACTATTTATGGTTTAGAAGGTTTTTATTATAATTTTTTTGGAATTTTAATTTTATTAATTATATACTTTTTACAAGGTAAACTAAACTTTAGTTTAAAGGAAACATAGTGAATAAGATATTTTTAGGTAAACCAATTCATTGGATAATGATTGTTGTAACCACTATAATTATATTTTCTTGTGGTTTCAATAAAATGCATGTTAGCAATTTCAATTTATTTATCTCCATAATTTTTGTTTCAATCGCAATACTGATATTTTTAATATTAAAGACCTCTAAACAAAAAAATTGAATACTATAAATATATCGTTATGGTCATATTAATTTTAAGAGTTAATATTTTTTGTAGGTATGTTATGGCAATAAAAAAAGAGCCAGAAATTCTTTTAAAAGCTTCCAAAATAAATAAATCTTTTGGTAACTTCATTGCAAACAAAGATATTGACATATCTATAGCTAAGGGAGAAATTCACGCTCTCTTAGGTGAAAATGGTGCTGGTAAATCAACACTCGTGAAAATTTTTTACGGTGTTTTAAAACCAGATACCGGAACCATAGAAATTAATAATAGTGAAGTTTATATATCCTCACCCAATTCTGCTAGAAAAAATGGTATTGGAATGGTATTTCAACATTTTTCCTTATTTCCAGCACTCACAGTTGCTGAAAATATTTTGATAGCACTAGACAAAAAAATTAAATTCAAAGATTTAATTTCAGAAATTTCTAAACTTTCTAAAGAATGGGAGCTTTTTGTTGATCCATTAAAAAGGGTAAGTGAGCTCTCAGTTGGGGAACAACAAAGAGTTGAAATAATACGATGTTTAATGCAGAACCCTAAATTGTTAATTATGGATGAACCGACATCTGTTCTAACCCCTCAAGAAATTTCAAATCTATTTAAAATTTTAAAACGTTTAGCTTCTTCAGGTTGCTCTATTTTATATATAAGCCATAAATTAGAAGAAATTATAGAATTAGCAGATCAAGTAACTATCTTAAAATCTGGTGAGTCAATAGCTACAATTGATGCAAAAAAAACAAATACAAAATTTCTAGCTGAAACCATGGTTGGAAAAGAAATTACTGATTTAAAAAAAACAAATTCTATCAGTGTTACTAAAGACACTGCTTTGGAATTAAACGGTTTGAACAAAGATAAAGAAACAGATTTTGGAATATCTTTAAAAAATATAAATCTAAAAGTAAACTATGGTGAAATATTAGGTGTTGCAGGTATTGCAGGTAATGGTCAAGTCGAATTAATGGAAATATTAAGCGGTGAAACACTATGTGAAAAAGATGATCAAATTTTGCTGGAAAATAAACCTGTAGGATTTAAAAGTATTACTGAAAGAAGGCAATTAGGGATAGAAACTATACCTGAAGAACGAACACTTCATGCGACGGTTCCAAACTTAACAATTGCCGAAAATACTTTTCTCACATATTTTTTTAAATATCCTAAAGCTAACGATATAATTTCAAATTTATTAAATAATCCTCACAATAGTAAAATTGAGAGTGAGAAAATAATAAAAGATAATGATGTACGATGTCCCGAAACAAATCCTCTAGCAAATCAATTGTCAGGAGGTAATTTACAGAAGTTTATCTTAGGACGGTCATTAGCCAATAATCCTAAAGTTGCGATCTTTTCACAGCCTACTTGGGGAGTTGACATAGGTGCTGCGACGTCAATAAGACAAAAATTACTAAATTTATCCAATAGTGGAAAAGCTGTAATTCTTATAAGTCAAGATTTAGAAGAAATTTTTGAATTATCCGATAAAATTTGTGTAATGAATGATGGAACATTAAGTAAGATTTTGCCAGTAGCTCAAATTACTGCTGAGGATGTCGGATTGTTGATGGGTGGTAAATTAGATGCATCTAATCAAGTGGAAACAACAGAATGATTACTTTTGTACCAAGAGATAAAGTTTCCAAAAACTGGACAATTATTGGCCCGATTTTATCAATTTTTTTAACGGTTTTTTTTGGATTATTAATTTTTACTTTTCTTGGGTACAATCCTTTAGAAACTTTATATCAAGTATTTCTTTCACCTTTTTCAAGAATTGACAGGATAAGTGATATTTTTGTTAAGGCATGTCCCTTGGTTATTGTTGGAACCGGTTTGATGTTGTGCTTCAGAGCTAATGTATGGAATATTGGTGCTGAAGGTCAATTCATAATGGGAACACTACTTGCAGGCTCATTTGCATTGTTATTCCCAAGTGTAGAAACAAAATTCTTTATATTTATTATGATAGTTATTGGTTTTATAGGGGGTGCCTTGTGGGCATTTATTCCTGCAATTCTAAAAACGAAATTAAACGTAAACGAAATATTAGTTAGTCTAATGCTTGTTTATGTAGCAATGTTGTTTATAGATTTTATAGTTCGAGGTCCATTACGTGACCCTATGAGTTTTGGGTTCCCATTATCTAAGCCGTACCCTGATGGAGCTATAATCAACAAGATTCCTTTTCCCGGGATAGGTTATTTGGGACAACTTCATTATGGCATATTAATTATATTATTATTAATTCCAATTTCATGGCTTTTTGTAAATAAAACATTGAGCGGTTTTAAAATAAATGTCTTGGGATCTGCTCCCAAAGCAGCAAAATTTGCTGGTTTTAAACAAAACACAATTACAATTACTGTTTTGTTATTATCCGGAGGCTTAGCAGGTGTGGCAGGAGTAATTGAAGTTTCTGCAAATATTGGCCAATTGCAACCTGAAGTTTCTTTTGGGTACGGATTTACCGCAATTATTGTAGCATTCCTTGGCCGGTTAAATCCAATTGGAATTCTGTTTGCGGGTATTATTATAGCAACCGTTAAGCTAGGTGCAGATAACGCACAAATGTCTATGGGAATACCCAAAGTGGTTACTGGTTTGTTTGAAGGGATACTATTGTTTTTTTTATTAACAGGGGAGACACTTCAAAAATATAAGATTAAATGGTCAAAGGTTACTTAAATGGATGCATTAATGTTAACAATAATAGCGACTTCTATACCTCTCTTGTTGGCAGCTACTGGTGAATTAATTACAGAAAAAAGTGGGGTTCTGAACCTTGGTGTTGAAGGTATGATGTTAAGTGGTGCTGTAGGTGCTTTAGGAGCTGTTTTATGGTTGGGAAATCCTTATTTTGGAATAATTGCAGGAGGGCTATGTGGTGTTTTAATGGCCTCTATATTTTCAATTTTTACCATTAACTTCATGACTAATCAGGTTGCAACGGGGCTTGGATTAACTATTTTTGCAACTGGTTTGACAGGTTTGGCTGGAGCTCCTTTAGTCGGGAAAACAGTTCCATCTTTGCCCAAGATAGAAATTTTTTTATTGTCAGATATACCATTTGTTGGAGAGATTTTATTCAAACAAGATTTTATTGCGTACTTGTCGGTAGCTATAATTATTTTCATTACTTATTTTCTAAAATATTCTAAATCAGGAATTGTTTTACGTGCCGTTGGTGATGACCATCAAAGTGCTCATTCAGTTGGCTATCCAGTAAAAAAAATTCGTTGGTACGCCACTTGTTTTGGGGGTATGTGTGCGGGAATTGGAGGAGCCTACATTCCACTGGTATTGACACCCCATTGGTCAGAGGGAATGACCGCAGGTAGAGGTTGGATAGCCTTAGCTTTAGTTGTTTTTGCTTCCTGGATACCATGGAGAATTATTGTCGGCGCATTAATTTTTGGGGGAATAACAATCGCTCAATTAGTAGGTCAAGCAAGGGGTTGGCCTATTCCATCTCAAATTCTTTCTATGATGCCCTATTTAGCGACCATTGTTGCTCTAACAATGATATCTGGGAGAATTTCGAAAAGTAATAGCGTAGTACCTGCATCTCTTGGGAAACCTTTTTTTGATACTCAATAAAAAGTCATAAATATTTGCATTTTTATATTTTAATATAAAAATTCATTTTTTTTTATTGTTATTTTAAAGATTCACTTTTAAAGTTTTATTATCAAATTGGGAGTGTGAAATGTTAAAATTTTGTATGCGTATTTTTTCACTGTTTGCATTAGGTGCATCAGTTTTATTTTTTATATTTAATAGTGCTTTTGCTGGAAACCCAACAAAAGTAGGTTTTGTTTATTTAACAACACCTGGAGATCATGGTTGGACTTATGCTCATGAACTAGGTAAACAAATGGTTGAAAAACGATTTGGCAATGATGTCAAAGTTTCAGTTGTTGAGAATGTCCCTGAAGGTCCCGACGCAACCAGAGTTATAAGAGAACTTGCTAAACAAGGTAATGAAATTATATTCACTACCTCATTTGGTTACATGGAACCAACTTTAAAAGTTGCTAAAGAATTTCCTAATGTAAAATTTGAACATATTACCGGCTATAAAAGATCCAAAAATGTTGCTACAGGAAATATACGATTTTATGAAGGTCGATATATCCAAGGTGTAGTAGCAGGATTAATGACAAAAACAAATAAAATCGGATATATTGGTGCATATCCAATAGCTGAAGTAATTATGGGTATTAACTCATTTGCTCAAGGTTTAAGGTCTGTAAATAAGGATGCATCAATTTCAGTTATATGGGCAAATACATGGTATGACCCGGTAAAAGAAGCAGATGCCGCTAAGGTACATATTGCAGAAGGTGCAGATATTCTTGCACAACATACAGATTCACCTGCCATGCTTCAAATAGCCGAGAAAAAAGGTGCACTTGGATTTGGTCAATCCACTGATATGTCTGCATTCGCACCAAAAGCTCAATTATTTGCCTCTATAAATAATTGGGGTCCATATTACATTAGAAAAATTGAAGAGTTAAAAAGCGGCAAATGGAATACTGGTGATGGTCCTAACCACTGGGCTGGCAATGATTGGGGTGGACTAAAAGCAGAAATGTTGCTTATTTCTAAATTCCAAAATATGCCAGATAGCGTTGCTCAAAAAGCACAAGAAGCTCTAGATGGACTCAAAAGTGGTAAGATTAATATATTTGCAGGTCCTTTAGTGGATAACACGGGTAAAGAAATAATTCCTGCAGGTAAAAGTCTTGATGATGGTGCCTTATGGGGTATGAATTATTACCTCAAAGGTGTTAATGGAAAAGTCCCAGGATAACATTAAAGTTTTAAAAATAGTGTAGCCGTAGAACCATAATGGCTACATTATTTAAATTATGATTTATGCAATTAAAAAGCTTCTAAATATAATTGGCTTCTCATTTATATTTTTTTTATTATCTACTTCTTTAAGTTATTCAGACATTAAAATTATTGAAATTAAGAATACAGTTCATGTTCTGGATATCTACGGTAAAAGGTATACTCTTAATAAATCTTCAGAAATTAAAAGTGGAGACTATTTACGTACAAGGAAAAATCCCGCAAACTTAGTTTTAAAAAACAAAACAAAAGTTTGTTTATCTAAAAACACTTCATTAAAAATAGAGAATGTTCGATTAGTAGCAGATCAATATGAAATAAATTTAAGCCTTAAAAAAGGGAATATCCTTTTATCAGTTCCTAATAACTCTCAAAATAAATATAATGTCATTTTCTCTGATTATAAAATAAATAATTTTAAGGACGAAATTATAATATCAAAACAAAATAAATTAGAAATTCTTAACTTTAATAATAAATTAAAACTTATGTTTAAAAACAAGAAGAACTTAAACATTCCACCTTATTCTTATGCAAAAATATCCAAAAAAGAAAATCTTTTAGAAATTGATGATGCAACTGATGCCAGTCAATACACAAATAAATTTTTACAAGGATGCGTAAACAAAATTCAAAACTTAAAAGCAAAAAAAAGAGATTGGGATCTCCAATATAGTTGTGTTACTCAGAATGGAAGATTGGTATGCGGTAATAGATATAAATAAATATCACAAATTTAGATAAATTATTCTTAAAGCAATAAATCCCAAAAGAATTAAGGTTACTTTATCAAAAGTTTCTTTGGATATACTTTTAGCTATCCATGAACCAAGTGGCATAAAGCACATAAGTACGATGGTAGACATAACACTTACAATAATAATCTCTATATTTAAAAAATCATAGTAGTAGAGAGTAGGCATTTGAAATATAGACATTACGCCAAAATATACTGAGATTGTTGGTATAAACTGATTTCGTTCTAATTTCATAGAGTTTAAAAAGGTTATTGATATTGGTGCTGATAAGCCTGCTGAACCTTGAAGAATACCGCCCCCTGCTCCCATAATAAATACTAATTTTTTTGCTTTTGCATAGACTAATTTCCAAGATGGTACTGCAATTTTGAGTAAAATATATATTATTACTATGCCTGCTACCGCTAGGGTTAAGATTTTAATTGGCAAACTTACTAATAAAATTGTACCAAGAAAAGCTCCTATTCCTCCGCCTAATGCGAACGAGACAGTAAAAAAAGAGGGAAGGATAGTTTTTCTAAATTGATAAAGTTGGCCGATATTTGTTAATAAATTAGGAATGACCATGATAATTACAGCGATTCTTACATCATAAAAAGCTGCTATGACAGGAATTGTAATAATTGGAGCCCCTGCTCCAGTTGCGCCTTTTAATATTCCACCTAAAGCAAACGCTGTAAAGATAGCTATTATTGTTATAAGATCAAAATTCAACTGAATATAAGCTTTATAATTTTAAAATTAATTTTCCAAAGTGTTGATTATCTCTCATTGAAGATAATGCTTGTGCTACATCATTAAAATCATAGACTTTTTCAATTGGAAGGGATAATTGACCGGCTATCACTGCATTTCCAAGAGCGTTCCACATATCTAAATAGACACTTCTTATTTCTTCTACAGATCTAGTTCTAAAAGTTACCCCTTGATAATTTATTCTTCTTAATGCATGGAGATCACAATTAAAATCTATTATTCCACCTGCTAATCTTCCAACATTAACGATTTTACCTTTTATTTTTGTAGCTTGCATATTTTGATTAACTGTATAGCCAGATAATTGATCTATAATAAGATCTACACCTTCCTTGTTAGTTGTAGCTAATACCTGATCAACCCAACCAGGATCTTTTGAGTTTAATACAACATCGGCTCCTAGTGACTTTAATTTTTCGAATTTTTTAGATTTTGTAGAAGTCCCAATAATTATTTTTGCACCTAATTGTTTAGCTATTTGAAGTCCCATAAGACCAACACCTGAACTTGCACCTTGGATCAGAATTGTTTGTCCCTTTACAAACTCTCCAATTGTAACAATTGCATTATGCATTGTTGCAAGAGCCACAGGTAATGTGCTTGCTGTTAAATAATCCATATTATTGTCTGGTATCTTAATAACACGGCCATAGTCAGCAATAGCGTATTCGGCCCAGGTTGATGTTCCTGAACACATAACTCTGTCGCCAATTGATACATTTTTTACATTATTACCACATTCAACAACTTCACCTGAAAATTCCATACCTACTATAGTTCCAGGGCCTCCAGCAGCACCGTGAGCGCCTCCATCAGCGACAACTAAATCTGCTCTGTTAAGTCCACATGCGTAAACTTTAACGAGGACCTCGCTATTATTTGGTTTTGGTATATCCACGTCAAGAATTTGAACACCAGTATCAGCTACTGTAACTGCTTTCATTATCATTCCTTTCCTTTATGAAAAAGTCTACGATCTTGCTTCTTTCATTTTATTACTAATTCCTTCTGCATAAATTCTTACGTCACTTGCTAAAGTACCTAAATCATAGCCATTGGATAATTTATCTTTAAGGTAAGAAGGTGAAAGACAATGAATTCCGACTTTAATATTATTATTTTTACATGCATTTTTAATTTTTTTTATAGCATCAATCATTTCTGGTTCAACTCTATCAAGACCTGGTTTAAATCCCATAGAAATACTTAAATCAGATGGACCAATATAGATTCCTGTCAGGCCGTCAGTAGCTGCAATTTTTTCAACGTTTTCAAGAGCCTCAACGGTCTCTATCATCGCAAATGAAATAATTTTTTCATTCGCCTCGTCATGATATGATGGACCGTGAACCATTAATGCCCTTGTAGGGCCTGAACTCCTGTGACCAACAGGGGCATATCTAGTAGCTCCAACAAAGCTAATGGCGTCATCAGGAGTATTTATCATTGGACAAATAATACCTAATGCACCTGCATCAAGAGCCTTCATGATAATTCCTGGTTCATTCCAAGGGACTCTTACCATGGGAGTTTTGCCTGAGCCTGAAATAACTTGGAGCATATTAAGAGCCATTTGATAATCAACTAGTCCATGTTGCATATCAATTGTGATTGAGTCAAAATCACTCATTGACATCATTTCAGCTGTAACAGCACTGGGAATTGAACACCACGCGTTAATGGCACCTTTTCCTTTTAACCAGCAGTTTCTTAAAGTTTGTTGTTCCATTTAGTTATCTCCTACAAAACATTTTTATTTATAATAACTTCAGAATTTACTTTATCGTCAAATACATCTAACACATTTTGAGCTGATTGTTTTGACATTCTTATAGTTGCTTCTTGAGTAACTCCAGCAATATGAGGAGAAAGTAAAATATTATCTAAGCCAAAAAGTGGGTTTGAAGATGTTGAGGGTTCGTCATCATATACATCTAATCCAGCACCGCGAATTTTATTGGACGTTAATGCATCATATAATGCTTTTTCGTTCACAATACCTCCTCTTGCACAGTTGATAAGATATGAGCTATCTTTCATAATATTAAATTCTTTGTCAGAGAACATATCAGTAGTTTCCTTATTTTTGGGACAATGTAACGATACAGCGTCCATTTCTGACAACATGTCAAAATAATTTTGTAAGTAAATAGCACCTGACTTATTAATTACTTCAGCATTAACATAAGGGTCATATACATAAACTTTCATGTCAAAAGCAAGCGCACGTTTTACTAACCTAGATCCTATTCTTCCAAAACCCACAACAAGTAGTTTTTTTTCAGCAACATCCCAAGCCCTTATATCCCATCTTGTTGTCCAATCAGCTTTTCTTGCAAATTTATCATAATAAAATACATTTTTGGAAAGAGCTAACAACATAAACATTGCATGTTCGGCAACTGATATCATATTTGAATGGGCAGCTATAGCTAGAGGGATACCGCTATCATTCAAAGCATCAATATCAATAGAATCATATCCAACACCATGCCTAGAAACTATTAGTAAATTTTTAGCATTTTCAATTATTTTTCTAGAAATATTTGCAGTTCTTACAGTAATGCCATGAACATCCTTTGCGGCTTCTATGATTTCATCTTCATTCGAAGACATGATAGTAATAGGTTCAATATCATCTCTTGCCAGAAATAACTTTTGACCCTCCTCATGAAGACCCTGAACCATTAAAACCTTTTTTTTGTTACTATTATTTATTTGAGTTTTTTCAACCATTTTACCCCCAAAATATATTTCAAATGATCTCGTTAATAATTTGATTAACATGTAAATGTTAATCAAATTGCATTGACAATACAATTAAAGAGTCAATTAATATATCTAAGAATATTTATGACTTGAATATTTTATTGCTTAAATTAATTAGAGTTTTGTCAGGAAATACATGTTTATTCATCAGATTGAAATCAGTATTAAAACATGTTGACATTGCAGAACAATAAATTGATCTAGCATCTAATGTAGAATTTAAGTCCCTTCCTTCGAATAATTCTTTTTTCTTAATACCAGGCCAGTCCGTAAAAACTTGAGATTTTTTTAGCAAACCTCCACCCAATAAAACTGCAGTTCCATATCCATGTTCTGTTCCATAGCCACTGTTTTGCACTATTGTTCTTCCAAATTCAGTAAGAGTAAGTATTAAGGTGTTATCAAAAGTTTTACCAAGTTGTTTTTTTAAAACTCCAAAAGTTTCATCCAAAATTTTTAACTTTTGTCCATGTTCTCCATCAGCTCCGCCTTGTGCGGCATGAGTATCAAAGCCAAAAATTTCAAACACGGCAACTCGAGGACCATATTCCTTTTTGAGTTCTGCCCCAGCAATTCTTGCTAAAGTTTTAATATTTTTACTATTTGGAGCAGAGGTCATACTTAATGGTCTACTTGTCAATTTATCAAATGATTTTTTTAACAGAGGTTCATCCGCATAATGATTTTTTAAAATATCAATCAAATTTCTTGATGGCATACTAAACTTAGAAGGATAAAAGTTATCTTGATTTCTTTTCCCCCTTAAAAGCAAGGGCATTGGTAAAGACATCGATAAACCATCTAAACCAGCAACATCTATACCTTTACCCAACCAACCAGTTTTGGTTTTATATGGAATAACACCCCCGCTTTCCATTAAGTTTTGACCATCAAAATGAGATCTACCAGTGTAAGGTATATTAGTTGCATGAATAATTGTAGCTTGGTCTTTTTTCCAAAGATTATGAAAATCTGATAATTTTGGATGTAAACTAAAATCGCTATTTAATTTGAACAACTTTTTTACAAATATATCTGGCCTAACTTTTTCAAGTGTATTGTCATGAATATATGGAACAGCGGTTAAGCCATCCATTGCACCTCTTAACATTATAACAACAAGGTTCTTTTTATTATCTATTGTAGATGATTTCACTTTTAGCGGTAACAAACCTGATAACAATAAGGATGAAGAGCCAAGGGTAAATTGTCTTCTATTCAATTTCATGTTTTGAGCATCCATTTACTAGAAAAAAGAGCTATTATTTTTTCATCATTACCAATGTTTTTTAAAAATGAAATTATTTCCTTCGAGTTATCAAAGTTTCTTTTTAGTATTTCATTTAAATATTCATTATCAATATGTTTATATCTCCCTTTATCTTTAATTTTATTCAAAACCCCAATTCTTCTAAATAATAATTCAGGAGACAACCAATCTTCCTCATAATCAGACCATCCATTTGGCTGAAGAGGTCTAAAAGGTAATTGACCTAAATTTCTACATATCCTTCTAATTTGGTCTTTTTCTCTGGAAATCATAGTTTTAAAATCATAATCAAAGTTATTCGGAAAATATTTGATACCACCCATTTTGATGAATTGAATAAACCAAGTTTCAGGTTGTTGAAATTTTCTTAATGAAGAATATTTATAAGCTTGTTTTATCACCTCAGTGTGAATAGATTTTAGGTCACCCTCTGATTTTTTCCATGCATTTATTACAGGATTGACTATTTCAGAGGAAGGATTTTGTGTTACGAAATGGTTACATAACTTGTGAGAAATAAATTCAATACAGGATTGATGCCTAACTAGATCTTTAATAACCTTTCGTAACATTGATTTTGCAGCCTTAGTTCCAAAACTTTCAATATATTTTTTTCCTAATATTTTAAATGGACCACTATCATGATATTCTTCTATGAAACGAACAGGGACATTTTCTTCTTTTTTATGAATTTTGGAACTCATTTTCGGAATTCTGTGCATCCATCCTGACATTACTTTTGACATGTTTATTACATCTTCTTGATCATAACCTGCACTTGGAGATACTGTGTGTAACTCTAGTAATTCTCTACCATGATTTTCATTGAGGTTTGCCGATTTACCTCTATCCATATTTTTAAATGCTCTAGGTGAATTTGGACCAATAGATTTTGAATTATCTAAATTATGTATCATTGCCCATGATATAGTCACATTATAAACAAGATCTTCGATATTTTTTAACATCGAAGGAGTAATAACTTCTCTATGATAAGGACCTACATCATAAGAATACATTGAATTTTTTTTCTGAATAGCAAAATGATTTCCCCAAAAATGTAAAAATCTATGAAATACTGGAGAATTACCGTTTATAGCTTCATTTTGCCTTATGGACATCCACAAAGGTTCAAAATAATAATGACCAGTTTTATATTTCAAGAGTGTTTTTGCTCTCTTATATTCTTTTCTGCTATCTTTGAAACTTTGTCTTAGCACCCTTCTGTCTGTATAATTGTATTCAGCATGGTAATTCATCATTTCTTCTAATGAATAAATTGGACCTTTCCAATTTAGATCTGGTATGACCGAAATTTGATCTATAGCCCAATCAAGAGGATTTTCTGGTACTTTTTCATTAACACTAAGACCAAATCCAACTTTTCTAAAAAAAGATTTATTCATTTTTTTACAACAAAACAGTTATTATCAAGTTGATGGATGTTTTAACATAATATAAAATTACAATGCAAAATATAAGCCATTAAAATATGATGATTTTCAAAATTATTTGGCATTTTTTACTTATTTAATTTTAATGAAGACTGATATTGCAATTTTTTAGATACCACTTTTCCGTTACAAAATATCAATTATAAATTACTTTAGCTTTTTCATATATTTTGTCAGTTTATCTACATATATTTTAGGACCATCTACTTGTGTTGCCATAGTAATGAAAAATTTTTCTCCACTAGTTACACTAAGCCTATCATTAATAGTTTGTTCGTCAATTGCATACCAATGACAAAAAAAGAATTCACCACGACCTATGAATAATTGTAAAAGGAGTGCATAGTCATCACTATTTTTTTCAGTAATATTATCATCATCAAGTAAATTCCTACTTTTTAATAACTTAAAAAAATTTTCTTTCATTTCTGCAGTTTCATTTCCAAACCAATCTGAATTAGTTTTTCTATGTTTGACGAGAGAAAAAAAATCCTTTTTTGATTTTGTAGAGTGAAATGTATGAGTTGCAATAAAATGTTTTAATTTATGTTTCATCAATATTCCTATTTAATTGTTAGTAGTATTATCGTAAATAAACACTATGATTTGGTCAATTATCAAGAAATTTCTATAAACAGAAATGAATATTTTTTTGAATTATTGAATTAATTAAATAAGTGTAAAAACAATGATTTAACCCGGTCATACCTCTGTCACAATTGCTTTGAAAATAGGCTATAAATTGGGATTCTATAAATATAAACTAATGGGGTGTGATCAATGGTTCATATATAAGGTACATCTTACTGCCCCCGGGCACCACGTTCCATGTACCACACTTCCTAAGTCATTGATATGCAAGCATATTGTGTAATGTGTGCTTGGAGAGTTGATCAGATGGTAGATTAGGTTCTGCTAATCCACTTATGCAATATATCTAAATCATATCCACTTCCATACCCCCTGCCCTATGCTTTTTAAACTCCACCCACCTAATTGGTCTATAATTTCTGATGGACACTCAATAGCTCTTAATCTGTCTCTAAAACCATGTCTAAAACCATGGATTACGTAATTATCTGTCAGTTGCTCTTTTAACCATTTGTTTAGAGCAGCACTTGCAGAATTAGTGTTGCAATTATCTTTAGAGGTATATCTAGGAAAGGCATATATACTATCATTCCTATTATCTAATATCTTTTTTGATGCCCAAAAAGATACTCCTATTAGTGGTATACATCTCTGACTTCCTCTTGTCTTTAAACGTCTCCAAGGATGAGAAACCAGATTGATATGAGGTATGTCAAAATCAAGATTTATGTCTGATTTCAGTAATCCAACAGCTTCACCTAATCTCATCCCAGTATCACTAAGTAAAGCTACTAACCATCTTAAATCATCATCATACTCTCTACATAATGATTGGATATGTCTGATATCTTTTATTGGAATTGGCTTTCTACTTTCTACATTATTATTTTCTGGCATATAGGTTTTACTGAAAGCATTTATACAACTTATACCTTCTTCACTAATTGATAAGTTGATGATTGAACGAATAGATGAGAATATTCTTTTGACAGATGATATCAGTAAACCTCTATCTAATAAGTAATCTCTAAACTTAGAAGCATCTTTACTGCTATATTCATCAATAGGTAAATTACCCAATAGCTCAATTACATATTTGATATTTCTATTAGCAGCACGGACAAATATCTTATCTTTACCTTCACCTTTAAGTTTTAGATAAGTAGATAGAGCTTTTGATAATTGTGGCGCATTTGAATTACTATTTACAGGTGGTTTGCTCACAAGCATATGCTCAGCAGGAACTTGCATCTTAGTTAATCTGATAGACGTCCAGTAATCATCTAGCTTTTGATAAAGTGATTTACTAGCACGAAAAGCTGATACACTTGATTTGGTTCTTAGACATATAACAATACGGTCACTTCTATAATATGACCTCACATCACATGGTACACGCTTACTGAAATAAAACACACCACGCTTTTTATATAAGTAGGAAACATTTAAATGGTCTACCATCTGATCAACTCTCCAAGCACACATTACACAATATGCTTGCATATCAATGACTTAGGAAGTGTGGTACATGGAACGTGGTGCCCGGGGGCGGATTCGAACCACCGACACGAGGATTTTCAGTCCTCTGCTCTACCTACTGAGCTACCCGGGCTTTTAATAGGTTATCTATAACGCGTACATCAGATTATGTCTAGCTATCAACCACAAAAAATCAAATGTCTTTATCGTAATCATTCTCATTAGCTTCAATGGCATATTTTTCTCCTAGCCAATTATTTAAATCTACGTAACTACAACGCTTAGAACAAAAGGGCTTTGTTTTTAAAGTTATATCAAACTCTTTATTACATGTAAGACATTTTGCTTTATTAGATTTTGATACTGTCATCTTTTTATTTCCATCAACTCACCATGATCATCGGGAAAATCTAATCTTTCAACAATATTTATAAAAGGTGGTACCTTTCTACTTTTTAAATTTTTGAATAAAGCTGTTCCACACAAAAATTGTATATTATTTTTTGATTTTGGTTCTTTAGATTTTCTCCACAATGATCTTATATGATTTTGAAAGTTATATGAATTCCTATCAACATAAAAACTTTCCAATGAACCAAAATTTCTAGGAATATACATTTCATACAAAACCAACCTTGAAAAGCCAAGAAAATTAGCATCGAAAAAATATTGTTTTCCTATTTCTGTTATATTTTGATGAAGATGTTTTTTTCTATTATAAGACATTCTTGGGAAATCTATTATAATCATTCCTCCAATATTTCTAAGTTTAATTTCTTTTGCACATCTAACAAATGCTCTTTTACAAAATTCTAGGATTTCTTCCTCAGATTTAAGTAATAATTTATGTGTATCTATGTCAATGAGTGTTGCTGCTCTAGTTTTTTCAATCCAAATAAGTCCACCGTCACTCAATTCTATTTTTGGTTGTAAAGCAGCAATAAATTGACTATCGAGATCTAAATTATTCCAATAAATAGCATACATATCCTCAATAACAGGAATATTTTTTGTAAAAAAAAGATTAATTATCCTTTGGACAATATCTAAAACTTCATAATTGTTTGAGTTCGCAGGTAACATTCTTGCTTGGATAGGCTTATCTTCAAATTTTTCGCTTGTAATGATTACTCTTATCTTATTATTTACATTTAAAGATTTTGATATTCCTCTAACTGATAAAATAGTTTTATCTTCTATTTTTGCTCGTACCACGCCACCATTTAATTTTTTAATAATTATAGCACTATGAACGCTGCCAATTAATGGTGGATATTTATCAAACCAAAAATTCATTTTAATAATTTTATGACTTAAAATTTCTATAATTCTTGTTTGGTCTGCACATTTATCTACTAAAATAAAATGATCATTAATTTTATCAATCATTATTAAAATTATATCCAATAGATAAAAGAGATCTATATAGTTCTGCCAAAGGTAAACCTACAACATTACTGTAAGATCCTGACAAAAAATTTATATAAGAAGCTGCAATTCCTTGTATTGCATAACCTCCAGCTTTGCCTTCCCATTCCTTGGATTTAAGATAATAATCTAGCTCGTCAGGATGAAGTCTTTTAAACTTTACAGTAGATTTTATTGTTTTTACTTTAAGAGGAAAATCTGGTGAGTATAAAGCAAAACTAGTTAAAACTTTATGTCTTCTTCCTGAAATTAATTGTAGACATTCTTTAGCCATTTTTAAATTCATAGTTTTAGGCAATATTCTTCTTCCTAATGAAACTACAGTGTCTGCAGTTAGAATAATAGATTGAGAATATTTAGTCTGAAAAACTTTATTTTTTTCGACAGACATTCTTTTTACATAATTTAGAGGTAATTCTTGAGAATAATTAGTTTCGTTTATGTCTGGAGTTAGAACCAAATCAGGTTTTATTCTTATTTGATTCAATAGTTCAAGTCGTCTTTTAGAACCTGAAGCAAGTATAAATTGTTTGTTTAATTTAATTTTTTTCATAAAACAAACTTTAACAAATAAAAATTATTTAAAGCGAAAAGTAATTCTTCCTTTTGTCAAATCATAAGGGGTCATTTCTACGTTAACTCTATCACCCAGCAAAACCCTAATGCGATTTTTTCTCATTTTACCGCTTGTATGAGCAAGAACTTCGTGTTCATTATCAAGTTTCACCCTAAACATTGCATTAGGTAAAAGTTCTTCAACAATACCAGAAAATTCAATTACACCTTCTTTAGCCATTTAACCTCTTTTATTATTTTTAAGCTTAATCTCACTATTATAATTGATTAGTCAAGATTTTTATGAAAATAAATCATTTATTTAATCTTAATGATACAGACATAGCATGAGCATCAAGTCCTTCTGCTTTAGCTAACGTAACTATATGTTCACCTAACTTATTAAAATTTTTCTTATTAAAGTTTACAATTGTTGTTCTTTTATAGAAATCTAACACTCCCAAACCACTTGAAAATTTTGCAGTTCCACTCGTTGGAAGAACATGATTAGGACCTGCAATATAGTCTCCTACAGCCTCAGGAGTAAAGGGACCTATAAAAATAGCTCCAGCATTTTTAACTTTATTAGCTAAACTTTCAGCATTTTTAAAAATTAATTGTAAATGTTCTGGGGCAATTAAGTTAACTAATTTAATCGCTTCGTTCATATCTTCTACAAGAATAATTGCACCAAAATTATTCCATGACGAACTTGCAATTTTTGTTCTTGGAAGTTTTATAAGAAATTTTTTAATAGAAGACTCCACCTCTAGCGCAAGTTCTTCATTATCAGTTATAAGAATAGCCTGGGCTAATTCGTCATGTTCTGCTTGAGATAAAAGATCAATAGCAACATGATTTGGATTGGCAGACTTGTCACAAACTATCAAAACTTCAGAGGGCCCTGCAATTGAATCAATACCTACTTTGCCAAACACTTGTCTTTTGGCTTCTGCAACGTAAGCATTACCGGGTCCAACAATCTTATTAACGTTAGTAATTGTTTCTGTTCCATATGCAAGCGCTGCTATAGCATGAGCGCCACCCATACATATAAATTCAGTTACATCAGCCACATAAGCAGCAGCTAAGACAATTGATGATTTATGTAAATCTGAGACTGGACTTACTACAACTCTTCTTTCGACTCCAGCCACAAGTGCTGGTATTGCATTCATCAATACTGAAGATGGATAAATGGCTTTCCCACCTGGAACATAAAAGCCAGCTGAAACTATTGGAGAATGTTTAAGTCCCAACTTAACTTCCATATTATCCTTGTATTTAAGATCTATTGGTATTTGGTGTGTATGAAATTTCTTAATTCTTTTAGCGGCAATGTTTAGTGCTTGCTTTTCTTCTTTCTTTAAACTTTTATAAGCATTTTTTAATACATCTTTTGGTATGAATAACTCTTCGATTTTATTTATCTTCTTACTATCAAATTTATTAACAAATTCAATTAATGCACTGTCACCTAATTTTTGAATTTTCTGTATTATATTAAAAACAATATTATAGAGATTTGACTGATTTTTCTGATCAACTCTCATGAGCGCGTTTAATTTATTTTTAAAGTTTCGATCTTTGATATTTATAATTTTAGTTTCAGTTTCAGCCATGTATTAACTCTCCAACTTTATTAATCCATGGCTGTATTATTTGTGAATTAGTTTTTAAATAACTTCTATTAACCGCCAATCTCGTGGACACCTCACAAATTTCTTCAACTTCAACTAAACCATTAGCTGTTAAAGTTGATCCTGTTTCTACCAAATCGACTATTCTTTTACATAAACCCATTGATGGAGCTAATTCCATTGCACCATTCAATTTTATACATTCTGCGTGAACACCTCGTGCTTCAAAATAATTCTGTGTAATATTTGGATATTTAGTAGCAACTCTTACATGACTCCAAGTTCTAGGATCTTCATTTTCAACAGTTTCTTTTTGAGCTGCAACTACCATTCTACATTGTCCAATGTTTAGATCAAATGGTGAATATACTTCTGTGTGATTAAATTCAGTTAGAACATCACTTCCCACAAATGCCATTTGAGCAGCACCGTAAGCTAAAAAAGTTACTACATCAAATGATCTAACTCTAATAATATCAATATCGCTAATATTAGTGTTAAATCTTAATTTACGATCTTTATTATCAAAAAAAGTTTCTTCTGGTTCTATACCAATTTTTGACAAAATAGGTAAAACCGCATCTAAGATTCTTCCTTTTGGTAAAGCTATAGTAAATTTACCATTTTGTTTCATATCTATTACCTATTTGACATTATGGTTAGGTTTTAGCTTTGTTGGCCAAGGGATATCTATATCTTCAATTAATACACTTATTTTTTTACATTTTAATATAAATTCCATAGATTTAGAAAAATGTAAGAAAATCTTATTTTCTTTATGTGTTATCGCCAAAAGATTAAGAAACGACCATTTGTTGTTATAGTTTTTGTAATTGATAGCACTAACATTTTTTATCTGTAATCCACAAACTACTCTATAATAAACTGTATTATCCTGGTTAAATTTAGCGTCTTCTTTTTCCCAACAATACCTAGACAGAGTTGCTACAAATAATTTTTTTTCTTTGTCAAAAAAAAATTCTTCTTTTGATAATATTGCATCCTGACACAGATGTGAAATTATATCCAAATCATATTCTGTAGAAGCTTGTAATTTAATTTTTTTATCAATAGTCAAAACATACCTGTGTTTTTACAATTTATCTTGATCTTCGAATATTTGCACCAAGATCAGACAATTTGCCTTCTAAATTTTCGTACCCTCTGTCTAAATGATATATACCATCTACTTCACTTGTGCCTAACGCTGCTAAACCACCTAAAATCAAACACATAGAAGCCCTTAAATCTGAAGCCATTACCTTCGATGCTTTTAAGTAATTAACACCTGTAACAGTTGCTGTTTGATTTTTAACGGATATTCTCGCTCCCATTCTAATTAGTTCAGGTACATGCATAAATCTATTCTCAAATATGTTTTCCCTTATTTCACACTCCCCGTCTGCTATTGACATTAGTGTCATGAATTGTGCTTGAAGATCAGTAGGAAAACCCGGGTGTTCTTCTGTAAAAATATTATAAGGCAGTGGTCTTTTAGAAGCACAAATATTTATTGAATTTTTATAAATTTGAACTTTACTGCCTGTATTTTCTAAAGCTTTTAAAAACCTTTCTAAGTATTTTGGTATTATATTTTTTATTTCAATATCACCCATTGTTATACTAGCAGCTATTGCAAAAGATCCTGCTTCTATCCTATCTGCTACCACCTCATGTTGGAGCTTTTTCAACTCATCTACTCCATTTATAATGATTGTATTACTTCCCTCACCCACAATATTTGCACCTGCCTTATTAAGGCAAGTTACAATATCTACAATTTCAGGTTCTTGAGCTGCATTAGAAATTATTGTTTGTCCTTTTGCTAGGACTGCAGTCATAATGGCACTTTCTGTTGCTCCCACTGAAATTTTTGGAAAATTTATTTTACCGCCCCTTAAACCTTCTGAAGGCACAGAACCAACTATAAAACCTGAGTCAAATTTTATATTAGCACCTAATGCTTCCATAACCATAACGTGTAAATCAATAGGTCTGCTCCCAATAGCACATCCACCAGGAAGTGGAACTTTTGCAGAACCCTGTGAAGCAAGTAAAGGACCTAAAATAAGAATTGAAGCTCTCATTTGTCTTACAAGTTCGTATGAAGCTTCATTTTTTTGGGCTATACCATTAAAGTTTACATGTCCATTTTTCCATATTGATTTTATGCCTAAATCGTTTAATATTTTTACCATCAACCTTGTATCTGCAAGATCTGGAACATTTAATAATGTAAAGTCTTCATTAATAATTAGTGATAAAGCCATTAATGGTAACGCCGCATTTTTAGCGCCACTTATATTAACTTTCCCATAGAGTTTCTTGCCACCAGTTATAAAAATTCTCTCATTATTATTTTGACCAAAGTTGAACATATTACGAATTATTACCATTTGACATTTAAATCTAACCCTGAAACACCAATTTTTTTTGTTCTTTTACCAATAATTTTTTTTTTATCTCTATCTAAAATTTGTTTTTTTCTCAATTTTAAATTATTTTTTAAAGATGAAGACAATTCATCATTTTTAATATTTTTTTTTATCATATGTAATATCGCATATCTATTTTAATTATCTGAAATAAAGAATAATAATAATATTATATAATAATAAAATTACTTGTCATTAATGAAAACATAATTAAATTGTTAATTTGAAAGTGCCGTCATAGCTCCAGCGGTAGAGCGCGTCATTGGTAATGACGAGGTCACTGGTTCAAATCCAGTTGACGGCACCATTATAACTTAATTTATGTTTTTTAAATTATTGAGATCTTAGAGATCCTGATAATTTTGTATCAATTACGTTAATCAGATCCGAACTAATTTTTTCTAGATCGTCATCGGTTAAAGTTTCTCGATTTGGTTGAATAGTTATTTTAATTGCAATTGATTTTTTACCATTCGGAATATTTTCACCTTTATAGACGTCAAAAATTAAAACTTCTTTAATCAAATCCTTATTAGTCGATTTTGCTATTTGAACTAATTTTTCAGAGGGTGTTGTTTCATCTATTACAAATGCAAACTCTCTGGTAACAGATTGTAAGGGTGACATTTTCAACATAGGCCTTGATACTTTAACTTTTTTAGGCATTGGTATATTTTCATAAAATATTTCAAAAGCTAAAATGGACTTTTCCAAGCCATAGAAATCTGAAATCTCCGGATGTATTTCTCCTACATTAGCTATAAGTTTTTGTCCTATTTTTAAAACAGCGCTTCTTCCAGGATGGAAGTAACCTGATGTGTTTTCATGAGTCTGTAGACTATTTATATTTGCACCAATAGCCTCTAGAGTTTTTAAGACGTCCAATTTTACATCATAAAAATCAAACTCCTTTGAAGAGTTTTTCCAATCCCTTTTGACTTTATTGCCTAACCTTAAGCCTGATATAGTACTTATCTGATCATCTGGTTTATCACCTCTAAAAATTGGGCCAACCTCAAATAAAGATAAAGTATCTATACCAACATTTAAATTTCTTTGCGCAGCGACTAATAATGTAGGAATAACTGAAGGTCTCATATGAGTTAATTCAGAAGAAATTGGATTAACTAAAACAAGCTCCTTGATACCACCGTTAAATTGTTTTGCCATCACCTCATTTAAAAAGGAAAAGGTTATGACCTCACTATACCCCCTATTTGCTAATATTTTTGAAGCAATAGATGTTTGTCTATGTTTTATAGTCATTGCAGGTTTTGCAATATAATTCTTTCTTGGTAATTTTATCGACGGTATGAAATCATAACCATATACTCTTATAATTTCTTCAACAATATCTGAAACACCATCAATGTCTGGTCTCCATGATGGAGGAATTATACTCCAAATATCTGTATTAATAGTTATTAAAAATCCTAATTTTTCTAAAATTGCTTTAGCTACTTGATTTTCAATTTCAACACCAGTCAATTTATAAGTGTTATCAGGATTAAATATAATTGATTTAGTTTCTTTGATTGACTCAAATTTAACTATTTTACTGTAAGTACCTCCACATATTCTATTAACCATTGACGCAGCGTAATGCATAACTAAATCTGGTGAGTCATAATCTAGACCCCTTTCAAACCTATACCTAGCGTCAGAGTTTATATTCAACTTCCTACCTGTATTTGCAATTGAAATAGGGTCAAAAATTGCTGCTTCCAAAAACATTTTACTAGTATCATTGGTTACACCAGTCCTTTCTCCACCCATAATACCAGCTAAGTCATCAATACCGTGGCTGTCAGCTATAACCAACATTCCTTGATCTAATTCATACTCATTGCCATTGAGTGCAAAAAATTTTTCACCTTGTTTTGCTTCTTTAATTGTAAGTGTGTTTCCAACTATTTTCTCTGCATCATAGGCATGTAAAGGTCTACCTATATCAATCATTATATAATTAGTTATATCAACTAACGATGAAATAGGTCGTTGATCTACAGCTAATAACCGTTTCTTTAACCAAGATGGAGAATCTACATTAACTAGATTTTGAAAAGATCTACCAAATATTTTGGGACAAAGATTTTTTTTGTCTTCATTTAAATCTATTTTCCAATCAATTAAACTTTCAAAATCACCTTCAATTTCTATTACTTCTAAATCTTTTAAAACGCCCATCCGTGCTGCGGCTAAATCTCTAGCAATTCCCCTTACCCCTAGGCAATCCCCTCGGTTAGGAGTAATCTCTATTTCAATTACTGGATCAGTTAATTCCATAACATCTCTAACAGGCAAGCCAATTTTTGAATCCTTTGGGAGCTCTATGATACCTTCATGATTATCTGATAAGGTTAATTCTTTTTCCGAACATAACATTCCCTCGGAAAACTCACCCCTTATTTTAGCTTTTTTTAATGTCAAATTTATACCCGGAACATACGTATCAACATTAGCAAAAACACCAATCATTCCAGCTTTTACATTAGACGCACCACAAACCACACTGAATGTATTATTCCCGTCAAATACTTTACATAAGTTAAGAGTATCGGCATTTGGATGTTTTTTTACCTCTATAACTTTTACAGAAATAAATTCTTTAAGTTCTTCAGCAAGATTGATTACTGAGGCGACTTCCAAGCCCAATTTTGGTAAAGCCTCTACTATTTCATTTATATTCTTGTCTGTTTGAAGATGGTCAAGGAGCCAATGCCATGTAAATTTCATAAAAAAACACCATTTAGACCAAAGTGTAAACTAGGGTTATCTACAGGAATAAAACCGTAATGTTTCAGCCATCTCAGATCACTATCATAAAATGGTCTCAAATCAGGAATACCATACTTTAACATTGTCAACCTTTCTAGGCCCATTCCAAAAGCAAACCCCTGATATATAGAAGGGTCTATACCAACTCCTTCAAGAACACGAGGGTGAACCATTCCTGATCCTAAAATTTCTAGCCAGTCTTCTCCACTACCTATTGATAGACTTCCATCTATATCTTTTTTACAACCTATATCAACTTCTGCGGAAGGTTCAGTAAATGGAAAATAACTTGGTCTGAAACGAACTGGAAGATCTTCTTTATTAAAAAAAGTTCTACAAAAATCAATTAAACAACCCTTTAGGTGTCCCATATTAACATTTTTACCAAGAACTAGACCCTCACATTGATGAAACATGGGTGAGTGAGTAGCATCATGGTCTGATCTATAAGTTCTTCCAGGTATAATATATCTGATTTCGTCAAAATTTTCTAAATTGAGTTTTTCCATTGTTCTAATTTGTACTGGACTGGTGTGAGTTCTTAAAACTTTTCTATTACCATCTTGATCTGGTTGAAAATAAAAAGTATCATGCTCTTGTCTAGCAGGATGCTCATATGGAATGTTTAATGCAGTAAAATTATAATAGTCTGTTTCAATATCTGGTCCGTCTACAATTGAAAAACCCATGTCGGCAAATATCGCACACAATTCATCTATTGTTCTCGATAATGGGTGCAAAGTGCCAGTTTCATTTTCATGAGGTGTTAAAGTAACATCAATTTTTTCTGTTAAGAGTTTTTCGTTCAGAATTTGAGTTTTAAAAAAAGATTTCTTATCAATTATCAAATGATTAATTTTGTTTTTAATTTCATTAACCAAAGCCCCAATCTCTCTTTTTGAAACTTCATTGTATTCTCTTAGATTTTTAAGATGAGATGTTATTGAACCTTTTTTACCCAGACTATTTACCCTGATTTCTTCAACATCATTAATATTTTTAGCTTCAGATATTGAATTAGTAATTTCATCTGACAAATTTAAAAGTTTTTCTTTTAATTCAGAAATCATATCTAATTTAAATCCTAATTTAATGTAATTGCAATAATCTTAGTAATGTATTAAAGATTTAAAAGATTAAGTAGATGCGGATTTTGCTTTTGACACAAGTTCTTCAAAAGCTGAAGGTTCGTAAACTGCTAAGTCTGACAAAATTTTCCTATCGATTTCAATACCTGCTAATTTAAGCCCATTCATAAATCTTGAATAATTTAAACCATATAAACGAGAACCAGCATTTATTCTTTGTATCCAAAGACCTCTAAAAGAACGTTTTTTATTTCTACGATCTCTATAGGCATATTGGCTTGCCTTTTCGACAGCTTGTGTGGCAACAGTGAACAGTTTTTTTCTTGCTCCATAATATCCTTTAGCAGCTTTAATAACTTTCTGGTGTCTCGCGTGAGTTGTGACACCTCTTTTAACTCTAGCCATTAATAAACTCCTTTAGGCGTATGGTATGAATTGTTTAACTATTTTAGCGTCACTGTCGTTTAGTATCATAGTGCCACGAGCTTGCCTTTTCATTTTTTGTGATCTTTTGCGTAAATTATGGCTTAAAAAAGCTGGACTACCTTTAACTTTACCCGACGCAGTAAGGCTAAATCTTTTTTTTGCTCCACTTTTAGTTTTTAATTTAGGCATCGTTATCTCTTAAAAAATATTATAATTACAGTCGAAGCTTATACATAAGCTAAACTAAGTTAGCAACATAAAGTTGAACTTTATTAAATTAATTTAATTAAACATTATTTTGGAGCCAAAATCATCACCATTTGTCTGCCTTCTAACTTAGGTATCGTTTCAACTTTGCATAATTCTTCAGTATCTTCTTTTACTCTATCTAAAACTGTAGCTCCTAGGGTTTGATGAGCCATTTCACGCCCTCTAAATCTTAAGGTGATTTTTACTTTGTCTCCATTATCTATAAATTTTTTTACCTGTTTCATTTTAACAATGAAATCATTGTTATCAATATTTGGTCTTAATTTTATTTCTTTAACTTCAATAATCTTTTGTTTTTTTCTTGCTTCATTTTTCCTTTTTTGAGCTTCATATTTGAATTTACCATAATCAAGAATTTTACAAACTGGAGGCTCAACATTTGGTTGAATTTCAACAAGATCCAAGTTTAAGTTGTCTGCCAACTTTAAAGCCTCAAATATTGGTATCACACCCAATTGCTCTCCTTTTGCTCCAATACAACGCACATTTTCAGCTCTGATTAACTCATTTATTCTTGGACCATCCTGACTTGGTGGTGTGTTATTTAATCCAACTATATGAAAATCTCCTTTTTTGTTTAATTTCCAGATACTATTACAACATTTTTTATAAATTTGTTAATAAATTTCAATAAAAATAGTTAACAAAGCAACAATTCTTTATTTTTTACCTAATTACTGAACTACTACACTTTTATTTTCTTGATCTTATTTACCCCAAATTTTGCACCATAAAATATATATTCACAAGGATACAACTTATAAGTATTACATATAGCTCATTTTGCTACTATACGTTATTTTCAGCTTTATCCAATGTAATTTCAACACATGCGGAATACTGTTTTTTAGTTGACCTAAATACAAAGTGTTATAATGTTTACTCATCTTTTCAATCAATATATTTATGAGTACAAGCACAAAACTAATGAGTATACAATTAAAGTTCAACATAATCTTAAAAAATGTCATTAATGTTCTTGCACAAGGCTTGATGCTGGTCAATTTTACAAAACTCTTAATCGTCAGGAATAATTGAAAGCGATAACCACATGAACAATTTAAAGATTCGTAGCTACCTAACCGTAAAAAAAGAGAACTAGTAATATGATCACAATTACACTTCCTGATGGCAACAACCTTGAATTCACTTCTAAAACAACGGGTCTAGAGGTTGCACAAAGTATTGCAAAATCCTTGGCCAAAGCTGCAATTGCGGTTGATCTGGATAACCAGCTTCATGATCTATCTTTTGCTATAGAACAAAATTGCACAATGAATATCATTACACGCGATAATGATCGGGCTTTGGAACTGATCCGACACGATGCTGCGCACGTGATGGCCGAAGCGGTACAAGAACTATTCCCTGGAACACAAGTCACAATTGGCCCGGCTATCGAAAACGGTTTTTATTATGATTTCCACACTGAAAAGGCATTTTCAGCTGAAGACCTTCCTAAAATCGAAAAGAAAATGCGTCAGATCATTGAACAAAACCAACCTTTCACCCGTGAAATCTGGAGCCGCGCGGAAGCTATTGAGTTTTTCAAAAATAAGGGCGAACACTTCAAGGTCGAACTCATTCAAGATCTTCCAAAAGACGAAACGATCACAATTTATAAGCAAGGCAAATGGCTTGATTTATGTCGTGGACCACATATGCCCAGCACTAACCATATTGGCACGGCCTTCAAGCTGATGAAGGTTGCTGGCGCTTACTGGCGCGGCGATTCCGGCAAGCCTATGCTTAGCCGCATTTATGGAACGGCTTGGCGTACTCAGGAAGAGCTTGATACGCATTTACACCAACTAGAGGAAGCAGAAAAGCGTGACCACCGTAAATTGGGCAAAGAAATGGAACTATTTCATTTTCAAGATGAAGCACCGGGCCAAGTGTTCTGGCACCACAAAGGCTGGACGATCTATACAGAGCTTCTATCCTATATGCGTCGCAAGGTTCACAACCATAACTACATCGAAGTAAATACTCCTCAAATGCTGGATTCCCGTTTCTGGCAAGCTTCCGGTCACTGGGACAAATACCGTGAAAATATGTTCATTATCAATGACGACAGCCAAGTTCAAATAGACAAAAACCCTTATGCTTTGAAACCGATGAGTTGCCCCGGTAATGCACAGCTTTATAATTACGGTGTTAAATCCTACCGCGACCTTCCTATCCGCATGGCAGAATTCGGACACGTGTTCCGGCAAGAAGCCTCCGGAGCGCGCCATGGCCTCATGCGTGTTCAAGCTTTTACGCAGGATGATGCACATATTTTCTGTTCGGATGAGCAACTTGAGGATGAAGTCATTGCGATGTGCGATCTTATCAAAGAGGTTTATACCGATCTTGGCATTGCCGAAAACATCGTGATCAATTTCTCAACGCGCCCAGAAGAGCGCATTGGATCGGATGAAGACTGGGATCGTGCTGAGGAAGCATTGCAAAAAGTACTGGAACGCATCGAGATGAAATGGGTGCTTAATGCTGGAGATGGGGCGTTTTATGCACCAAAGCTTGATTTTATTCTCACTGATGCAATTGGTCGTGAGTGGCAATGTGGTACTATTCAAGTTGATATGAATATGCCAAACCGTCTTGAGATGAGTTATATAGGTGAAGATGGCCAGCGCCATACACCCCATATGATCCACCGCGCTATTCTTGGATCTGTCGAACGTTTTATCGGTGTTTTGATAGAGCATTATGCTGGCAAATTCCCACTCTGGCTTGCCCCAGTACAAGTTGTTGTGGCCACCATTACCGGGGACACTGAAGGCTATGCTCATAAAGTGAGAGATGCTCTAATAAGAGTTGGTGTTCGAGCTGAACTTGATATACGCAATGAGAAAATCGGTTATAAAGTGCGGGAACACTCCAGCAAAAAAGTACCTGTTATTTTCGTGTTGGGCAAACATGAAAGCTCAGAGAATAGCGTAGCCATTCGCCGCCTCGGTTATCAGGGTAATGAATCTATGAGCATGAAAGATGCTATAGCTGTAATTAAAAATGAAGCAAAGCCACCTATTTAAAACGGGAGAGCGACTAAAATGGATCAATTATATTTATACCACTAACCGTTCGACTTATATTCTGCAATACATTGTTTATATAATGACAAAGTCAATTGGCACATTCTATCATGACTGAAATTCTTAGACACGAATTTTTTTGAATAATCACCCATCTTTTCTCTTTTAATTGTTTCTAAAGAAAGAGCGAGTGATATCTTTTCTGATAAACTTTGTATACTTAAAGGTTCAGCCAAAAATCCATTTTTTCCATTTATTATTGTTTCTGATGCTCCACCATGGTCAAAAGCAATTGGTATTTTGCCTAGAGCTTGTGCTT
>QBZG01000004.1 GCA_003282435.1 SAR116 cluster bacterium AG-335-B03 | reverse complement strand
AAAAATTGGAGGGTTGAAAGTAAGAGGAGTTAATTGCATGAGCCAATGTAAACGCTCTTGTATAATATCACTTACTGCTGAAAATTCATTTACATATATATTTGGTGACATAAAACCATCTAAATTTGAATATGTAGATTCATTATTGGACCTCATATCAATTTATAACTCTTCATCAGATGGTTTTTTAAGACGAAGCGATAGACCAGAACTTTTTCGCTCGAATATTCTTGGAAGACTCCCTCCAATATCCACTAATTCTTCACTTGTTAGTTAGTTATTTATTTAAAGGATAATTCCAATGAAATCACCGGTGAGTATAGATGTTAATGATATTAGTTGGACAGAACCAAGAAACAAGCAAAAGATACTACATCCAGTTTCTTTTAATTTAGATCCTGGAAAAATTTTAGGTATTGTTGGTCCTAATGGAGCAGGAAAGTCCACGCTTCTTCGCTTATTATATAGGTACCAAAAACCAAGCACTGGCGTAATTAAGATAGATGGAAAGGACATTTGGTCAATGTCCGCTAAGAAAGTAGCCTGCATAATTGCAGCAGTTTTACAAGAACAAATTACAGACTTTGCCCTAACAGTTCGTGAAATTGTTGCTTTGGGCCGAACTCCTCATAAACAATGGTTTGGAAGTTTAAATGACTTAAATGACGAAGAAATTATAGAAAATTCATTAAATCGGTTATGTATCCTTAAATTTGCAGATAGACAATTAAATACTTTATCTGGCGGAGAACGACAGCGCGTAATGGTTGCTCGTGCTCTAGCACAAGAAACTAGATTATTAATTCTCGATGAGCCAACAAATCATCTTGATATTCGTCAACAGTTAGAAGTTCTTGAATTAATTAAAGACTTACCAATTACTGTCGTGACTTCTCTTCACGATTTAAATATGGCCGCTTCTATTTGTGATGAAGTCCTTCTGTTGAAAGAAGGACATTCCCTTGCATTTGGACACCCAGACAATGTTTTCTGTAAATCAAAAATATCTGAAGCATTTGAAGTTATAACAAAACAAGAGTTTTTAGTTCCAAGCAATTCAAAACACATAACTTTTCATTTAGCATAATGGAGAAATATCAATGAAAATACTTTCAATAATTAAATTTTTAATTTTAAATATGGTCCTAATTACTGGCTTTACTTCGATAGCTATCAGTAAGACTTCAATTCAAAGTTGTAATCGCACAGTAACTTTTGATTCAGTGCCTAAAAAGGCTATCTCGAATGATGTAAATTTGACAGAGATGATGCTGGTACTTGGCCTTAGTGATCGCATGGTCGGATACACAGGTATTTCTGGATGGAAGACATTAGATGAAGAAATGCGAAAGGGTGTAAAAGAATTACCAGAATTATCATCAAAATATCCTTCTAAAGAAGTACTTATAGGTGCAGATGCTGACTTTTTCTTTGCAGGCTGGAACTATGGCATGAAGGTTGGTGGACCAGTTACACCTGAAACGTTAAAACCTTTTGGAATTAAAGTTTATGAATTAACTGAAAGTTGTACACATATTATGAAGAAAAATAAAGCTAGTATTGATGATATGTATAACGATCTTTTAAATTTAGGTAAAATTTTTAAGATTAAAGATAAAGCTAATTCGATTGTTAAAAGTTATCGTAATGAACTTGCAAGTTTAACAAAGGATATTCAAAGTAAAGATCCTTTAAAAGTTTTTGTATATGATAGTGGAGAAGATACACCATTTACAGCTGGATTGTATGCGATGCCAACTGCGCTTATAGAAGCAGCTGGTGGTAAAAACGTTATGGACAATTTTAAAAAAAGTTGGGGCACTGTTACTTGGGAGGAAGTAATTGATAGAAACCCTGAAGTTATCGTCATAGTAAATTATGGAAACGTAACAGCTGAACAAAAAAGAGAATTCATGATGACAAATCCCGCTTTTGCAGAAATAGATGCAGTTAAAAATGATCATTTTGTGACACTGGAATATGTAGAAGCTACACCAGGACCTCGTAACATCAAAGCAGTCAAAAAACTAGTTAAGTCATTTTGGAAAAAATAACTTGAAAAATAAAATCAAAGGTTCTTTATCACTCTTTAAAATAAATAAAGGGTTAGGACTTTTGATTTTATTGAGTATATTCGTACTAATTATATCATTATCTCTAGCAATTTCTGTTGGTGCTGTCCAAATCTCAACAAGTACAGTATGGGGAGTTATAATAAATAAGTTATATCCCGAAACATTTGAAACTATTTGGAGTAAAGGTCGTGAATCAATTGTTTGGAATGTTCGATTTCCACGTTCTCTTTTAGCAATTATAGTAGGATCTGGACTTGCAATTGTTGGAGCTAGTCTTCAAGCTGTTACAAGAAATCCATTAGCCGACCCTCATTTATTAGGCATTTCCTCGGGTGGTGCATTTGGAGCTATACTTGCACTTTTACATACAGGGTTATTTATTGGTCTGTTGACTGTCCCTTTGATGGCTTTTTTGGGGGCTTTAGTGGCAACCTCTATTGTATTGGGAGTGTCTCGTTTTACAGCTGCAACAAGTGCTGACCGCTTGGTATTAGTTGGGGTTGCGGTATCATTCATAATTATGGCTGGAGCCAATATTTTAATATTTTTGGGTGATCACCGGGCTACTCACACAGTCGTCTTTTGGATGTTAGGAGGTTTAGGCTTTGCCCAATGGGATCACCTTATTTATCCTTTGGCAACACTAATTTGTTGCGGTATCTGGCTTTTTTTTAAAACAGATATTTTAAATGCAATGACTGTAGGTGATGAAACAGCTACTACTCTTGGTATTCGAGTTCAAAATTTCCGTTTAATTGTGTTTACTATATGCGCCCTTATTACAGGGGTAATGGTTGCATTCTCAGGTATGATAGGATTTATAGGATTAATGGTTCCTCATGTTGTTCGTATGATAGTTGGAGGGAATTATTTACGTGTATTACCAGTTTCTGCTTTTTTTGGTGCAATACTGTTACTTTGGACTGATATAGCTGCTCGCACTATTATGGCTCCTGAAGATATGCCTATAGGAATTGTCACAGGTTTAGTTGGTGGAATTTTTTTTGTATGGTTACTAAGAAGAAAATTATAGATATTTTTGTTGATTAATAATATTCATATTATATCTATTAAGCATAATTTTATAAATATATCTTGTAATGACAATTGAAAAATAATTAGAAAATTGAAAAATAAGATTTCAAAAGAGGATGTGATTAATGCTCAAAGGTTATGGGCAGATAATGTTATTCAAATTGGGGATCTTTACGCAAATAATGGTGACTATAAAAAAGCTGCATACGACTTTGTATCTAATTTTTACGCATATGGTTTTAGTAACGTACTTTTCAAACCAACTTTAGCCTCAGAAAGCCAGTTCCGACTAAAATTTGATGATGCTTTATCCTATTTCATCGGTGGTTCAATTATAGAAGATAAAGGATTTGCTCTTAAAATATGGAAAAAAATTCGTTTTGGCGATAGATATTTTATTTTGGAAGAAAATACTGCTCTAGTAATGGGCAATTATTATTTTCAAACTAGCAATGTAAGTCAAGAGTTTAAAGTTGAGTATACTTTTGGGTATATTAAGAATAATAATGGGGAACTAATTATAAATCTTCATCATTCTTCATTACCTCATCAAGGTGATTAAATATAATGATAATTTTAGGATTACAAGAATGAAAAGTCAGAAAAGTCCTTGTATTGATGTGTGTAAATTTACCGGTCAAAATGGTTGGTGCATAGGATGTGGAAGAACAAGAGAAGAATGCCAAAAATGGAAAAAAATGAAACCATTTGACGTAAAAGCACTTCAAAAACAGCTTAAAAAAAGAATGTTAATAATTGCAAACTGATTTAAATTTTCTAATTGCTGTTCGTATCACAAAGTTAATGATTATATTTTTTAAAATTATTTAATTAAAAAAAATTACTTTTTACATAAAATCAATGTAATGATTTATTGTTATAAATTTAGGAAAAAGAATTGTCAGAAATAATTTCAGTTAAAAGTTTAGTCAAGAAATATGACAATGATTTTATTGCAGTTAAAAATTTAAGTCTGAAAATTAATCAAGGGGAAATAATTGCCCTCCTCGGTCCTAATGGAGCAGGTAAAACCACTCTCATTTCCACAATATGTGGACTTGCGTCAATAACATCTGGGAGCATCACAGTTAATGGATTAGACGTAATTCAAGATTATAGAAAAACAAGAGAGATTATTGGGCTTGTACCTCAGGAATTAGCACTAGAACCATTTGAAAAAGTAATTAATTCGGTTAAATTTTCAAGACGATTGTTTGGTAAAAAGAATAATAACGAATACATAGAACAGCTTCTTACAAAATTACAGTTATATGACAAAAAAGATAATATTATTAAGTCTCTTTCAGGAGGTATGAAACGCAGGGTAATGATTGCAAAAGCATTAAGTCATAACCCAAAAATTTTATTTTTAGATGAACCCACAGCAGGCGTAGATGTCGAACTTAGAAAAGACATGTGGAATATCGTCAAAGAATTAAAAAATGAGGGAGTTACAATAATTTTAACAACACATTATATCGAAGAGGCTGAAATGATAGCTGACAGAATAGGAATTATAAACAATGGAGAATTACTATTAGTTGAAGAAAAAAATAAATTAATTAAGAGAATGAGTATTAAAATTTTAAAAGTTAGGCTTAAAAAACGTCTTAAAAAGATACCTCAGAAACTAGCAAAATATAAATTAAAGTTAATAGATGATGGTAATTCTTTTAACTATTATTATAATATAGGCAAAGAGAAAACAGGCATAACATCCCTTCTCTCTGACATGAATGAAATTGGAATAAATTTATTTGACATACAAACCGAAGAAACTTCGTTAGAAGATATTTTTGTAAAAATTATTAAGGATTAGTAAATGAACCTAAGGGGAATTCAAGCAATATACATATATGAAATGAATAGATCTTTTAGAACTTTAATTCAAAGTCTTGTTTCGCCAGTTTTATCAACAATACTTTATTTTATTGTTTTTGGTGCAGCTATTGGTTCTAGAATGGAAAATATTAGTAATGTCTCATATGGTGCATTTATTGTCCCAGGTTTAATAATGTTAACCGTTCAAATGCAAAGTGTTAACAATGCGTCTTTTGGGATTTATTTTCCAAAATTTATTGGAACTACTTATGAACTTTTATCAGCTCCATTATCATTTGTCGAAATAGTAATTGGTTATGTAGGTGCTGCAACTACCAAAGCATTTTCTATTGGATTAATAATATTAGCAACATCTTATCTTTTTGTTACTATAAATATTGTACACCCATTTTTTATGGTTTTTTTCTTATTGTTAACATGTATAAGTTTTAGCCTTCTAGGGTTTATTATTGGCATTGTTTCAGATAATTTTGAGCAGTTAAATATAGCTCCAATGTTAATAATAACTCCCTTAGTATTTTTAGGAGGAAGTTTTTATACATTAGATATGTTACCACCATTCTGGCAAAACTTTGCTTTATTAAATCCTATAGTTTATCTAATATCTGGATTTAGATGGGCTTTTTTTGGTATTGGTGATGTGCCGATACTAACAAGTGTTTTTTTTATACTTTTGTTCACTAGCATTTGTATTAGTATAATTTGGTATATTTTTAAAACTGGATATAGAATAAAAAACTAATTCGAATAATAAACAAATTTTTTTTAAATAAAAATTTTAGAGGTAATTAATGAAGTTATACACTTTCACCCCAGCAGCAAACGCCCTTAGAGTAGAAATGTTCCTAAAAGAGAAAGATATAAATATAGAAACTATTCAAGTTAATGTTAGAGAAGATGAAATATTTAAAGAGCCATATAAAACAATGAACCCTTTTAATTGTGTTCCGTTTTTGGAATTAGAAGAAGGTACAATTATTTCTGAAACAATATCAATTTGTCGTTATTTAGAAGATAAATTTCAAAATCCAAATTTATTTGGAAGTAATAGCAAGGAGATAGCTATTATTGACATGTGGAACAGGAGAATAGAGTTAGACGGATTTTTACCTCTTTTGCACTCTGTAAGAAATAAAACATCTTTTTTTAAAGGAAAAGTTGTTCCAGGCACACGGAACAAAATTGATCAATCGCCTGAAATTGTTGTTCGTGGAATTGAAATGTTTAAAATTTTTCTTAGTAGGACTGAGCCACATCTTTCAAACAACAAGTTTATTGCTGGAGAAAAATTTTCTATTGCAGACATAACAGCACATTTTATGTTTAATTTATCAAAAATTTTAAAGATTAATCTTGAAGATGAATACAAAAATGTTTTTAGATGGAAATCAGAACTTGAAGATAGGCCATCAAATCCACTAACAACTTAAGCTAATACGTTAAGTATGTACAAACATTGAACGAAGACAGTAAAAAGTTAGCCATAGTTACAGGAGCCGCTAGAGGAATTGGGCTAGCTACAGCTCTTATGTTTAATGAAAATGGCTATAAAGTTGCAGTAGTTGATAATGATAAGAAAGAGATTGATAATTTACTTTTGAAAAATAAAGATATTAAAACATTTTGTTTTGATATTTCAAATGATTATGAATTAAAGAAAATGTATAATCAAATATTGGAATGGCATAATAGAATTGACGTATTAGTCAACAATGCGGGTGTAGCAGATTTTGGTAATATTGAGGAAACTAATTTCAAAAGATGGAATGAAGTTATGAAAACAAATTTAGATGGTGTTTTTTTATGCTCACAAAAAGCAATTGCTCATTTAAAAAAAACAAAAGGAAATATAATCAATATAGCATCTATATCTGGTTTACGTGCATCAACCCTCAGAGTGGCTTATGGAACATCAAAGGCAGCCGTTATTCACCTAACTAAGCAACAAGCAGTCGAGTTAGGTGAACATGGTATAAGAGTTAATTGTATAGCTCCAGGTCCAGTAAAAACAAAACTAGCAATGGCAGTGCATACTCAAGATATTATTGACGCTTATCATGACGCAATTCCACTAAATAGATATGGCACTGAACAAGAAATTGCTAATGGAATTTATTTCTTAGCATCTGAAAAAGCTTCTTATATTACGGGTCAAGTCTTGGCGGTAGATGGAGGATTTGAAGCAACAGGAGTTGGCCTTCCTTCTTTGAGAATTAAATAATTATTTAATAATTACTTGTGCTTATTAATATTTATTAATATTTTAATTCACTAATTTTTTGATTAAATATTTATGATACCCTTCAAAAACTAGTATGTTTTTTTGGTTCTTAATAGTCGCTTTCACTTCTAAAATTCCTGTAGTGTTTTGAGAAATCAGTTTCGAAATTATTAGTTCAGGGTATAAAGTATCTTCTCTATAAACAGGTTTTAACATTTTTCCAGAAATCTCAATTAAACCAATTAAACTATCCCTAACCTCAGAAGGAAATGTTCCAGCACCTGCTACAGTTTGTATCATGACTTGTAATCCATGAGCTAACATTTCTGGGTGTCCACTTTTTTTGCAATATTCTAAATCATAATGAATAGGATCATTATCTCCTGACGCCGCTTGAAACATTGAAAATATACCACTAGTTTGAGTTCTAGATGGTATTAAGTATCTATCACCAATTGAAAAATCCTCGAAATACTTACTATTTTTATTATATTCTATTTTTGCCATAATGATAAGATGTGTTCCTACTATATAAATAGCAAGAAATCATAAAAAAACTTTATTCATAAACAAATTTGTGCTGCAATCAAATATGGATCGATTAAAAGGTAAAATTGCTTTAATTACAGGCGCTGCTAAAGGCCTAGGGGCCGCAATTGCCAAGAATTTTACTAATGAAGGCGCAGTGGTCATATTGTGTGATATTAACATCAATCAAGCTTCTGAAAGAGCTAAAGAATTAGGTGGCACGGCCTACTATATAGATGTATCAAATTCCAAAAGTGTTAAAAATGTGTTCACGAAAGTTAAATCAGATTTTAAACAATTAGACATTCTAGTAAATAATGCAGGCATTAATGGTTTTGAAAACAGACAAGACTTAATTGATGAAAGAATAAAAGTAAACAATCTTCAAATTAAAGAATTTTCAAAATCAGAAGAAATTAGCACTCATTTTGATGTGACTGTAAATATGTCAGATGATGAATGGCACAAAATGATATCAGTTCATTTGAATGGTACTTTTTTTTGTACGAGAGAAGCCTTAAATATAATGAACAATCAAGAAAGTGCCTCAATAATAAATATGGGATCAGTTTTGGGCACAACAGGCGGTCCATCTTCTCCACATTATTCTGCTGCTAAAGCAGCAATCCTTGGCTTCACAAGGGCTACTGCTAGGGAATTGGCATCTAGAAATATAAGAGTTAATGCTATTGCTCCAGGTTATATTGATACTGATATGACAAGTGGCCTAGGAGATGTGATAAAGCTTGTTAAATCATCTACACCTATGAAAACATTTGGAGAAGTTGACGATATAGCATGGGCTGCGGTTTATTTAGCATCTGAGGAAGCTAAATTTGTTACTGGACAGACAATTTCACCTAATGGTGGATTTGTAATGAGCCAATAATATTTAGTCAAATGTATAAGTTTTAATCATAATTTTACAACTCAATGAAAATCATGTGATTATCTAACAAAATAACCTATAAATTAGTTTTTAAAAATTTTAAATAATCAATGGCTAAAATTTTATTTAACATTACTAATGGTACAAACAACCAAACTAAAGCATCACTTGGCTTTATGTTGGCAAGGACTGCTGTTGAAGAGGGTCATGAAGTTATTGTATTTCTTAATGCTGATGCGGTTAGTTTGATAAGACCTCCTGTTTTAGATAATTTAGTTGGTTTAGGAACAGGTAGCTTAAAAGAACACTTTGAAGTACTAAAAAAAGCAAAAGTACCAATGTACGTTTCAGCAATATCTTGTGAAATAAGAGGTGTGACGGAACAAGATCTCAAAGATGCTAACGCAAGAAAAGTTTTTCCAAAGACGTTGTTGAATTTGTCATTAGAGGCTGATAGGACATTTGTTTATTAAATAATAAATGAATTCTAAAAAATTTCTCTAAAATTAAATTTTATTAAGTCAATAAATATTAATTTTTTAAATAGAACATATCTCAGATCTAGTAATGAATCTTTTTCCTCGACCATTATCCAAGGAAAACATGCCACCCTGTCCATCGACGACATCTATTATTAGTCTTGTGTGTTTCCAAGCCTCAAACTGAAGTCCACCTATATAAAAAGGAACGCCACCGATCTCTCCCATCTGCACATCGTGATCCGCAATCAAGAAATCACCTTTTTGAAAACACATTGGTGCGGACCCATCACAACATCCCCCAGATTGATGAAATAAAACTTCACCGTAGTCTTTTTTTATATCTTCAATTAAATCTAAAGCTTCTTGAGTTGCTTCAACCTGATCTAACATTTATTAAATCTCCTAAATGAAAAAGGGCGCAACTCGCGCCCTTCAAATTGAATTAAAAGAAACCCAGCTTTTTTGGGCTGTAGCTTACTAATAAATTCTTAGTTTGCTGATAATGGTTTAACATCATTAAATGGTTTTCACGACCAATACCAGATTGCTTATAACCACCAAAGGCAGCATGAGCTGGGTAATCATGATAACAATTTGTCCAAACCCTTCCAGCTTTAATGGCGCGTCCAAATCTATAAGATGTATTGAGATCTCTTGTCCATATACCAGCACCTAGACCATAAAGAGTATCATTGGCTATTTCTAATGCCTCTTCATCTGTTTTGAAAGTACAAACAGAAACAACCGGTCCAAAAATTTCTTCTTGGAATATTCTCATCTTATTATGACCTTTAAATATTGTAGGTTGTATATAATATCCATTTGCAAGATCACCACTCATTTGAGCGACATCACCACCAACAAGAACTTCTGCACCTTCTTTTTTTCCAAGGTCTAAATATGATTTTACTTTTTCATATTGCTCAGCAGAAGCCATTGCTCCTATCATAGTATTTGAATCAAGAGGATCTCCTTGAGTTATTGCTTTTGTCCTTTCAATACACCTTTCTATAAATTTATCATAAATATCTTCATGTATTAATGCTCTACTAGGGCAGGTGCAAACTTCACCTTGATTAAGAGCAAACATAACAAAACCTTCAATACACTTATCGAAAAAGTCATCATCTGCTTCAGCAATATCCTTAAAGAAAATATTTGGAGACTTTCCACCTAGTTCTAAAGTACTAGGAATTAAGTTTTGACTCGCATATTGTAATATCATTCTTCCTGTAGTCGTCTCACCAGTAAATGCTATTTTGGCAATTCTTGTACTTGATGCTAATGGTTTACCAGCTTCTAGTCCGTAACCATTAACTATGTTTACAACACCTGATGGTATCAAATGACCAATTAATTCCATCATTACCATTATTGAAGCTGGTGTTTGTTCTGCAGGTTTTAAAACAACACAATTTCCAGTTGCTAAAGCAGGTGCTAATTTCCAAATAGCCATTAATAAAGGAAAGTTCCATGGAATTATTTGACCAACCACACCTAATGGTTCAGGTATTAGATAAGAAACAGTGTCATTATTAAGCTCCGCAAGTGTTCCTTCTTGAGCTCTAATTACACTAGCAAAATATCTAAAATGATCAATACCTAAAGGTAAATCCGCAGCAGTAGTTTCTCTTATGCCTTTTCCATTATCCCAAGTCTCAGCCTCTGCTAACATGGCAAGATTATCTTCTAATATTTGGGCAATTTGTATCATAATGTTACTTCTTTCAGTAACACTTGTTGTGCCCCAAGCATCTTTTGCTGCGTGAGCTGCATCTAAAGCTGAATTTATATCTTTTTCGTTTGATCTAGCAATCTGGCATAAAACCTTACCATTTATTGGTGTAATATTATCAAAAAACTTACCGTCTACTGGGTCTACAAATTTACCATTAATATAGTTCCCATATTTTTCTTTGTATTTAAAAGCCATTAATACTTTCCTCCCCCTTAAATTTTTTAAAATTAATATTAGGTTTAATTTGCTTAATAAGTAAACATAAAAATTAATTTAATTGAAATTGTTATAATTTTATAAGTAATATCGAATTTCATTCAATTAGATAAGGTCTAAATCAACATGCAAAAATATATTATAACTGGTAAAACTTCCCAAGAAACAGCTGCATCTATGTTAAATAAACCCCAAAACAGACGTGAAATTACTGAACCTTTAGCTGAAGCATTTGGAGCCAAATTTATTGAATTTTTATACTTAAATCATCCTGAGTTTGATTTTATGTGTGTTGTCATGGCTAAGAGTGATGAAGATATTGCTGCAACAACAAATTTAATATATGCAAGTGGAGCTTTTTCTTCATTTAATTGGTATAGAGGATTTGAAGCAGAAGATTGGAAAAATATTTTTCAATTAGCCTCAAAAAATATGGCTACATATATATCAGCAAAACAAAAATCTCAGGAGGATTAATTGTACGGGCGCAATATTAATTTCACTCTATTGGCTCCATCATTATGGGCGGTAGTTCAGGCTATTGGTTCCAATATTGAGGAAGACAAATATAAAAGAATGTTATTTAAGACGGGCGATAATAATGGATTTATAGTAGAAATTTTTGAAAATATAAATATAGCTGGTAAAAAAATTGAAACTATGAAGGCAATGCAAGGTCTAAGTGAACAGGCTATGGCAAAAGTTTCTATTCAAGAGGGATCTGTAATAAAAAGCTAATTAATCTATAATTTTTTCAAATCTTAATAAACAATCTACCAATTAATATTGATTGATATATCTTTTTTTTATATCCTAAAATAGTTTCTATTTTGGAGGTAATTAATGAAAAAAAAACATTATATTTGTACACATACTTGGTCTAATCCAGATACAATTAAAGACGTAATTAAGCAACAAGGCGAAATGACAGACAAAGAATTTTTTGCTGGATTAAAAACAGAGAAGGCTGAGACCTTACAGCATTGGATGGGTAAAGATGACTTCTTTTTTTGTCATTGGTATGCTGAAGATGAACAGTCCATAATAGACGTACTAGAAAAAGTGGGTTTAAACGATGTTATCGTAACTATGCCAAGTGAAATGCAGAGATATGTTTCTTCAGAGAAAATTACGAATGAAAAACTAGTCGATCCTTTCGAAACTTAAAAAAAGTAAAATTTTTACATTAATTGATAATCGTTAATTAAAATGGAAACCAGCCAAAGTAATGAAATTAGAACCCTTAAGATGCAAGTTGCAAAATTACAACTTGAATCCAAATTACGTCGTAATTTAGCTTCTGAAATTGACAAACAAAAACAAATAGCTAAAAATGCCGAAGAGGTAGCTAAGGAAAAAAGTAGAGAAATTGAGGGAATAGCTAGTCAACTTTCAAAATATCTTTCGCCTCAATTATTTAGTTCTATATTCTCTGGTGAAAAAAAAGTTTTGATTGAAAGTGAAAGAAAGTTTCTTACTGTTTTTTTCTCTGACATTGTTTCTTTTACATCAATTTCTGATAACATGGACTCAGCTCCACTAACTGAAATGTTAAACTTATACCTGACTAAAATGTCAGAAATAGCACTCAAATATGGAGGTACTATTGACAAGTATATTGGTGACTCTGTGATGATTTTTTTTGGCGACCCTCAAACTGCTGGGAAAAATCAGGACGCTATAAATTGTGTAAAAATGGCAATAGAGATGCAAAATACTATGAAAAAACTATCTAAAGTTTTTATGAATGATTTTAATCTTTTAAATCCCCTAAATATTAGAATAGGGATTAATTCTGGTGAGTGCACGGTAGGAAATTTTGGAAGTGAAAAACGTTTAGACTACACTGTTATAGGTGGAACTGTAAACCTTGCTTCAAGGTTAGAAAGCATATCTCCAATAGGACAAATTTTAATTTCAGAAAAAACAAAATCCCTAATAATAAATGAGATTGATTGTAAAAAATATGATGAAATAAAAGTAAAAGGGTTTAAAAAGGTTATTAATACATTTACCCCTGTATTTTAAATAGACAAAAATTTACTTTAAGTTCTTAAGTATATCTATTCCTAAAATTTTCAAAAAATGTAACAAGTCTATAAATACCCAATTTTCTGTTAATTTCTTACCTTCTCTACGATACATATCTATCACTCTCATTTCAGATGATTTTGGAGTGGTTTTAATTCCCATAAACTTTTTTATGGGTGTTAAAGTTAAATTAGGCCAACCAAAAAAACCACCATAATTGCCTTCTGATACTCTACAAAGATGACCGTTAAATTTTCTGTCTTTAAAAGAATCTCTAAAAGGTCCTGCATGTTGGTCTGCATATCTTTCAATTGTATAAGTTGAACCAATTCCTGTTGGTCCCCACCAAACCATATTATCGTTCCAACTTTTCTTTAGCTCATCAATTAATGATGCCCTACTTGTACTTGTCCAAACTTTCACGTCATTAATCATATTTTCAATTATTTCTAATGTTTTATTTCCTACATTAGGATCTTGTTCGTTAAACATTAAACCATCATGTGTTAAAGGACCTGGTTGAACCAAACTAATACCAGTTTCACTTGGGAAAGGTTTTATTCCCGCTTGTAGCATTAGATGAGGTATATCAAAGAACATCGCCACTTCAGTAATTTTACCATTTTGTATTTTACTAAATTCACAGTAACGTAATATTGCAATTTTTTTGGTATCTTTGATGCCAATCCAAGGATTATCAAACAAGCTCATTAAATGTCCCATTGAGACAACCCAAACACCTTCATTACCAGATATTTTATTATATCCAGCTAAAAAGATATCCATCCTTCTTTGAGAATTAAAAAAACTTTTTTTAAATGGTACCCAGAATTGTAAATATAAATTATCTAATCCAATAATTTCATTAAAAGGATGAAAACCACGCCACAATAAATCTTCTGAACAATAATTAGATAATACTTTTGGTATTTCTTCAATTTTACTATTACCTATATCATTATAATAATTGAGAATTAATTGTTTTTCAGATTGGAAATTCAATTATTTTAAACCCGTAAAATTTTTATTTAACTCTACTTGCACCTTCAACTAAAGACTGTAGCTTTAAATAAGCGATATCTGGATCTACGTTTCCAAAACCTGCAAACGTTCCAAATCCACAATCTGTTCCAGCTATCACTCTATCTTTTCCAACAATATTGACAAACTTTTCAATTCTTTGTCTTACTAGAGAACTATGTTCAACAAAATTACTAGTAGTATCGAGAACTCCAGGGATGAGTATTTTGTTTTCAGGTATTTTATTTTTTAACTTCTCAAAAATTTCCCACTCATGTTGATGTCTTGGATTTGAAGATTCAAAAAGTAAATAATTACCCTTAAATGACATCAAAACATCAAAAATCTGTTCAATAGATATATCATGTATATGTGGACCCTCATAATTTCCCCAACAAACATGGAGCCTCAACATTTGTGATGAAATATTTTCAAGGCTTTGATTAAGGATTTCCATATTTTCATAAGCAATTTTTACAAAATCTTTATCACTCTCAGTTTTAAAAGTCATATGTCTAGATAAAGCTAAATCTGGGCAATCTAACTGCAGTTTGATTCCAGAATTTACAATTGTCTCATATTCATCTTGCATAGCTGATGCAATTGCATCTAAATATTCATTTCTATTTGAATAATAAGAATTGCTAAGAAAAAGTGATATCACTCCAGGAGAAGCTGCGTTCATAAAAATTTTATTATGATTAAACTTTTTTGATGCACTCAAAATATTTTTAATATCATTAGTTAAATCATTATTCTTTTTTGAAGATATTTCTGCAACGCAGCAAGGTCGTGAATAAGTTGGTGTACCTCCACTATCTGCAATTTTTTTCATATAATTTGGAAACTTTTCTAAATCTTGTGGTGGATTTCTCTCGCTATCACCAGCAAAACCATTATACCTATCTTTAACATAAGTTGCATAAGATATTTTAGACATTTCACCATCTGAAATTATATCGACCCCAACATCTAATTGTTTTTTTACAACCTCTTCTACACTCTTTGATATTACTTCTTCAAAATATTGCAGATTATACTCCTCTTCCTTTTCTCTTTTGAAAAGTAATTCAGAAACTATCTTAGGTCTTGGAAGAGAACCTACATGTGTTGTTAAAATGGTCATAAATTACTATTTCCTTTGAGTTGAGCCAGGGTTGTCATCCGTTGGAATGACTTTATAAATTGAAGCAATCCCTGGCTTTGTAGGCTCTAATGTATATTTGTTATTTTTAGGAAGTGAAAACGTATCGCCTGGATTTAAAATTATGTCAAATATTTCAGACTTTATTCTCCAATATCCATCAACAGGCATAAAAACAACGTCTTTAGTGTATATTCCATATTTGTTTTTAGACTTGTCTGAAATAAATTCGACTTCAAATCCTGGTTTATCATAAATCTTTCCTTTTTCACCTATTACTTTACATGAAGTTTCAGATGATAAAGAATACAGGTCTAAATATCTTGCAACATAATAAGGAACAACCTCACTAGTTGTATATTCTGGAAAATTTTTCAGTTCATCATCTTTTAGAGGTTTCATTTCATTTTCATCGTTAGGTATTTTTTGATCTTTAAGTGTGTCATAGATTTTACCCTTTTCCGATAATATTAAACCATGTTTCTTTGCTTCTGAAAGCACTTCAGGTGCCCATATCACACCACCACCTGCATCATCGCCTCCTAATATAGCCATAAGCATTCCGTAAGTTTCTCCAATATTCTCAAATCCTCTGAAAATACCTGTCGGAATGTTAAAAATATCACCCTTTTCAAGTATAACTTCTCCGGCTTTACCATAACGCCCCCAAAAGAACCTCCACCTTCCAGACAAAACAAAAAAAACTTCAGCGGTCCGATGACTATGAAGAGAGTTATTACATTTTGGTGGTTGTCCAGCTGCACCAATATTAAAACCGTGAGGTATACTTATATGAACATGTTGTTCTGGATTTTCTGAAACACCAGAACCAATAATAGTAAAATTTTCTTTTTGATCTGAGCCTGGTGTATGCGTGTCTATAAAAGCAGTTTTACATGGTATCAATTCTCCATATCTAACTAACCTATTATTTATATTTAATTCGTTCATAATCTTCCTATAAATATTAAAGCAATAATTGTTTCCAAATTGAAATTTCGTCTATTAAAATAAACTCCCTCACAATTCCTTGTTTGCCGAACTCGGCGTGAGAAATACCATAAATTTCAATTTCTTTGTTAGTTGGTAAGCCAAAAAAACCATTAGAGTTATGCAAGCAAATTAACCTCCATCTCAATGCTGCCCTTGGCCTCATATTATTTTGATCTAAAGAAATGCTATTTGAAACTTCACATTTTAAAATTTTAAAGCATGAAAGAAACAAGTTCCATTTCTCATATATATTTTCAACAGTATTAATTAATTCTCCACCAAACCAGTATAACTGTGCTGAACGCTCATAAACTTTTTTCTCAAATGAAAATTTATCCTCTAAAAGATTTATAAATGAATCTTTATATGTTTTTGCGTAAATATTTTCACAATCACTCATTATATTTTTTTTGATAAATGAATTTTTTGAAGTTTCAACGTCATTTTTTTTAAAAGTTCTATCACTAATTCGTTGTTCAACAAATTCACTTACTTTAAAGCCTAATTGATTTAAAATACTTGCTTCATCTCTAATTATCCATTCTTCTACGATTTTATTGTTAACAACCAAACAATCAGCTATGGCCCTATATATAACTTTCTTACCTGTCGCTTTACCATAAAATCCGTCGCCTAAATGAGTTCCTGTAGATAGGATCCTATGAGAACTAAGATAAGTACTTTTTATAGATCCAAACGAAATGACATCCTCGCCAATTAACTGTCTGTCTGGGAATTGCTCAAGTGTTTTGTAAGTTTCTTGAACTACACTATCACAATCGTATGTTGTAATACTTGGTGATCTTACAATTACATCTGATGAGTAATAGTTTCTGATATTTTCAACTTTTTTATTTTCCCAAATTTCTTCTGTAATTCTGTATATAAAATCTTCAATTTCATTATGATCAAGTGAATATTGATTAATTAAATTTTTTTGACTATCAAATTTTTCCCAACCTTCACCTTTAAAAATATCAACCCCTAATTGTCTCAACACGTCTGGAAAATCTACCATCACCCAATTATTAATAATTTTATTATCTTTGGTTTGCCAAAAATCCATATACCTTATGTTAACTTTTTTATTTGTTGGGCTTATACCCATAAATGTTCCGCTATGTACTGCTTCTTGCCTTCCAAATGCAGCACCCCAATCTCCTTCAAACAATCTTGCCTCATCCACACAAACTTTTTCTGAAAAAGCATTTTGAAATGGAACTTGCCAATTTTCTTGAAATTCTTTTAAACCTAATTTAGTTCCACAACCATAATTCCCAAACCAGTTTAAATTATTAGAGAAAAACTCTCCAATATCATCTATTCTGTGGTCATTAAGTGCTACAATCATTTTCTCAATAATTTCTTTAGTAATTTTTGTTTTAGATGAATCATTACAAGAAGTGAGAATTGATTGCTCTATTATTTTATCTTTCATTTATATTTAACACTCCTAACCTTTCACGGCACCTTGGGTTAAACCACTTACTAATTTAGTTTGAAAAAACATTATTAATATGAAAAGTGGTACAGTAGCAGAAACGACAGCTGCAACTGCAAACATAACATTTCCTTCAGTATAAGTTGTACCTAAGAAAGCAGCTATCTTTGGTACCATTGTTCTGTTTTCATCTGATAAAAGCATAGAAGTAACAGCAAAATCATTATAAGCTAACAAAAAACTAAATAATCCAGTAGTAATTATTCCTGGCCACATGACAGGTACAATTACATGGCCAAAAGCTTGATATTGTGAACAACCATCAACCTTTGCACTCTCATCAAGTTCTTTAGGTATATTTTGAAAAAAAGAATGCAACATCCATAGGGTAAATGGCTGATTTATTGAAACTAGAACTATAATTGTTGTTGGTAAAGTCCCCCACAAATTCCATTCGAAAAAGGGTGGAAGGTAACCAGCAACAAGCGTTATAGGAGGCATTGCTCTAAATATAAGTGCCATTATTAAAAGCCAAAATGTGTATTTATAATTTGATCGTGAAAGCGCGTATGCGCCAAGTGTACCTATTGTTAGTGAAGTTATTACCACAAAAAAACATACTAACGATGTATTTATAAAAGCCTTCCAAAACTCTTCTTGAACCCATGCACCATGATAACCAACAAAAGTAAAAGGAGAACCATAAGTTTGCTCTGTATTTTTACCTGTTATTGCATTTGTCCAATTTGAAATTGAAAAAAAATCTAATTCTACTTTGAAAGAACCCCAAAAAGTCCAGATAAAAGGAAAAGCCGCTACAAAAACCCATATAAAAATTAAAAAATAGATTATAATTGATATAAAAGTCTTATTATTAATATCTTTATTCAAGTTAAAAATCATTTTTTAAACTCAAATTCTTTCCATGTCTTTATTAAAACTGGCAACAGTAAAATTATAATACCAAAAATAGTTAGGATAGAAGAAGTTGCTGCAGCAGATAATTGCCTTGTTTCGCCTCCAAGATCATTAAAAATAATCCAGCTCAATGAGGTTGCGTGAGCTTCTGCATTAAACCCTACAATTGGTTCAAATACCCTGAAATTGTCCATTAGCTGCATTAATGTCACAAATGTAATTAGTGGCATTATGTGCGGTATTATTATGTGTATGGTTTGTTGGAAAGTATTTGCACCATCAATTTGTGCGGATTCTATTTGATCTTTTGGAAGGGTCTGTAATCCTGCATAAAAAACAATAAATGAAAAAGGAATTGCATGCCATACCCCGTAGACTATTAACATTATCCAAGTTAAGAATGTAGATGCTTTAAGAGACAAACCTGGGTCTTCAAACAATATTTGTAAAAAGTTTCCTACAATTCCTCTACTATCTATCATCCAAAATAATATTATCGAACCTATTAATGGCGTAACTATCATTGGCAAAAGAGAAAAAAATATAATTAGCCCTTTTAATTTTTTATTAAATGAATTCACTCCTAAGGCAATTAATAGTCCAAGAACAAGCATTATTGGTGTAACTGTAAATGTGAAAGTCAAGGTAAAAAATAAGGCTTTATAAAATGGTAAATCAGCAGTTAATTTTAAGAATTCAAAAAAATTATTTGTCTTTGACCATAAATTTTTGACCTGTTCAATTGCTAAATGACCTCTATCAAAATAGATATCTAAACCAACATATTTACCTAACGGATTATTTTTTTTTAAATTTTGTGTAGCCTCATGATTTATAGATGTAGCCTTTTTACAACCAAAAGGATCGCAGTTTTCTACGGTAACTAGAACATTTTCATGAGGGGTGTGCAAAGATTGAATTGTAACAGAAATTATTGGCAATGTTATAAAGAAAAACATTGCCAAGAATGTTGGAAGTATAAACCAAAAGAAAGTTCTATGTTTCATCTTTTTAAACTAGAGAGCCATAAACTCTCTAGTTGCCTTTTTATAAAAAACCTTTTTCTTTTGCAGAAGCTCTGTAAGCATCTTCTATGTCAGACAAAGTCTTTTTTGCTGTTTCTTTACCTTGCATAAAATCAGATATTTCTTTTCCAATTGCTGAATGCATTAATCCTGCATATGGTAACATTGGATAGGGAGTAGTGCTCATTTTTGCTGCTGCAAAAACACCTTTAGCTGCTTCTGTCGGCTTATAACCATCAATTAACCATACAGCTTGCTTTCTTATGTCATCGTTATCCATTATTGAAGGTCTAATAGCATTAGTCATTGCAATAAAAGTAGCCTCAGCTTCTTTATCACTTATTTTTTTAGCTACAGTCCAACCATCCCAAAACAATGTCGAAGCAGGAGTTTTACCTCCCCCAACTGTCATAGGTCCAGCTATATCCATACCATTTTTAACTTCATCACTAACACCATCAGCATCTACTAATGTTGCAGCTCTACTACCCCACATATTCATAATAGCAACGTTTCCAGCTCTAAACTCAGCATTAGTAGCGTTACTATCATGGGTAAGAAAATCTGGATTCATATAATTTGACAAAGCTTTCATCATTTCAAGAGCTTTTACACCAGACTCAGAATTTACATTTGGTTCTGCGGTGTTGCCTTTAAAATGTGATCCTCCATAGCCTATAAACATATTATTAAATTCTTGAGCTAAATTCCAGCCAGCTTTATAAGCTCCGCCTACAGGGTTTTTTACAAGACCAGCATCTCTAATTTTTTTTGCTGCAGAAAGCATTTCTTCATAGGTCTTTGGAACATTAATATTTAGTTTTTTCAAAATATCTTTTCTATAAACAAGATGTTGTGCATTAGCCATAAATGCTACGGCCATTATTTTACCATCAATAGTAATAAGTTGGTTCTTTTTCAAACCTTTACCATGTTTTTTAACTAAACTATCTAACGGTCTTATAAGGTCTTCATTAAGCAATGCAACAATTGAAGTATTTGCGACAATAGCTGAGGTGTATTCAGCTGGCTCACTACTCATACCTGCAACATTAATTTTTTGATGATCTGCAGTTAAATTTGCAGAAACTTTAGCTCCTTTACATTCTTTTGCGCCCGATCCAACAGTTTGAATTGCTGGAAATTCATTTCCAACAATACTAACCCTAGCATCAATGCTACAAGCGAATGCACTTGATGAGGTTAAAAAAACAATTGTTGAAAAAATTTTAATTAATAATAGTTTCATAATTTCTCCTTGATTAACTTAAATTAAAACCAGTTTTATCATCAAAAATCTGACACTTAGATGATAAAATTGATATACTAACAACATCTCCTATAGATGCATCAAAAGTATTTTTCATTTTTACTGAAATTAGATTTTCATTTACTTTTACTGTAACCATCGTCGCATCCCCCAAAAGTTCTATAGAAAAAATCGGTCCTTTAATATTTCCATTAATACTTTTGATTATTTTACCATCTTCTGCACGAAATCCAAGTTTATATTTCCCACTCTGGTAATTGAAATTTTCAATTTTTATGTCTTTTGCAATAAAATCATTATCCTTGATATGACCATTAATTAAATTCATAGGGGGGTTACCTATGAACGAAGCAACAAATGTATTTATCGGCTTGTCATAAATTTGTTTTGGTTTACCAATTTGTTGAATAATACCCTTATTCATAACAACAACTCTATCAGCCAAAGTCATTGCTTCAATTTGATCGTGAGTAACGTATATTGTAGTTATTTGAAGTTGGTTTTGTAAGTGTTTAATCTGACCTCTAGTCGAAACTCTCAATTTAGCATCAAGGTTAGATAATGGTTCATCCATTAAAAAAACATTAGGTTTTCTTACTAAGGCTCTTGCTAATGCAACTCTCTGTTTTTGTCCTCCAGATAGTTCAGAAGGTTTTCTATGGCAAAAATCATTTAATTCAACTAAATTGACTGCTTCCATAACTAAATTATAATGGTTTTCTTTAGGTACCTTTCTTATTTTTAGAGGAAATCTAACATTTTCATAGACTGTCATATTTGGATATAGACCATATGATTGAAATACCATAGAAATATCTCTGTCTTTAGGTTCTAAATCATTTACGATTTTATTATCAATTTTGATAATTCCGCCTGTTAGATCCTCTAATCCAGCTATCATTCTCATTGTAGTTGTTTTACCACATCCAGAAGGGCCTAATAACACTAAAAACTCTTTATCTTTAATTGTTAAATTAAAATCAACTACAGCATTGAAATCTCCCCAACTTTTAGATACTTTAATTAATTCAATCTCAGCCATTGGGTATCATTTAACCTTCTTCAAAGAATGATTTTACAGATTTTAATATATCTCTGCTTATTAAAGAATTTTCGCCATAAATAGTATATTCACCTGGGTAAAGAAAAGTTTGTATTTTTGCATTTATTGAAGAATTACAACTTTCTAAAGTATTCTCAATTGCTATCGAGCTCGATTGAGTTGAACCAAGGTAATTTAAAGCAAATTTATAAATCTCTGGGTCAGGTTTTCTATTAGTGACAAGCTCATCATGAGTAATTAAGTCAAATTTTGAAAAATCAATATATTTTGATAAATTATTGATTACTAAATCAAGAGTACCTTTTGTTGTAGTTGTAATAAAACCAATTTTAATATTATGTTTCAACGCATATTGAATTAAGTCTAAAACGCCGTCTCTTGGCTTTAAATTATTTTCCGATAATAATTTGAAATGCTTAATTTTTAGTAAATGTATTTGTTTAGCATCATCTGAATTTATTTCATTTTTTGAATATTCAATCAGACGGTTTAATCCTCCTGGCTTTTGTAACATTTTGATGTAGTTAGCTACATTCCAATACCAGTCAACACCAAACTCTTTAAAAGCTTCATTAAAAGCTTGTCTTTGAATTTCAGAACTTTCTACTACTGAACCTATTGAGCCGAATAATATAGACTTCATGATGTGCATACGATAAAAAACATTAATACGTTTTATAAGAAAAAATAGTTAAAATAAATAGTAAATTTAAGATTGTTGATCAAACCAATTTCAATCCTAAGGTCTTAAATATTTTAAAATACAGATACAATTTTTGGCATTAATCTTAAAAGTTCTTTGGTGTAATAATGTTTAGGATTATTAAAAATATTTTCAGTTTTATTTATTTCGCAATTACCACCTTTTTTTAACACAGCTATCCTATCACACATTTGACGAATAACTGCCAGATCATGACTTATAAATAATATTGTAGAGCAATATACAATCAAGTTTATAAATATTATTTAAACAAAATACTTTTACTTAAAAAAAATACATACCAGTGAACCCTTTTCTATCCTTGTCAGCACTATTTAATTTTACTAGACACTTACTAGACACTTTTATGCGATTTGAGGGTAATTTTGACCTAATTCCTCGAATTATCTTCGGAGCAAATTCAGACCAAGATCTGATAGATGGTTATAAATTAGGTGATGTTTTCAATGAGTTGTTGGCTTAGTCACTGTATTCGTTACCACTATTCAGATTAAGAAAAGTGGTGAGCGCGACAGGATTCGAACCTGTGACCCATTGATTAAAAGTCAATTGCTCTACCAACTGAGCTACGCGCCCTAAGACAAAAAGAAATTATGTGATTATAATATTATAATCAAGTTTTAAGTTTAAATTTCAGTATTTTTTTTGTTTTCAATAGCTTGATTAACATTAGAAGGAACAAAAGAAGAAATATCTCCTCCTAAATGAGCTATTTCTTTTACAAATCTTGAAGCAACAAACTGATGTCTCTCAGAGGCAGTTAAAAAAACTGTTTCAATATCATTTGCTAACCTTGCATTCATTCCTGCCATTTGAAATTCATAATCAAAGTCAGATACAGCTCTCAAACCTCTAATAATCATAGTTACTGAATTAGATCTAGCAAAATCAATAAGCAGGTTATCAAAACTTTTAACCTTTATCTCTCCTAATTTTCTTTTAGATTTAATTGCATTAGTATTGACGGCTTCTTCAATAAGGGATTTTCTTTGAGAAATGTTAAAGAAAGGATTTTTACCAATATTTTCTGCGACTCCTATTATTAGAATGTCACAAAGCGAACTAGCTCTGCAAATAATATCTAAATGGCCATTTGTTACAGGGTCGAATGTTCCTGGATATAATGCTATTCTTTTCAAATACAAACCTCAGTTAAAATTTTAATTTTTAAGTTCTTTGCCATCATTTTTATTCTCAACAGCATCCTCTGAACTATCTTCATCTTGGTCATCTTCATTTTCACTTAACAATGCAACTGACACGACTTTTTCACCCTCCTCAACATCAAACAACCTTACACCCTGGGTTTTCCTACCTGCAACTCTTATTGAATCACCTTCTCCTCCGTGAACTCTTATTCTTATTAACTTACCTGAATTAGTTACTAACATTATTTGATCATCTTCAGATGCGACGTAAGAAGCAACAACAGGGCCATTTCGTGCAGAACATTCTATATTAGCTACACCTTGCCCCCCTCTATTGGTCATCCTGTAATCGTGAATCGGTGTACGCTTTCCAAAACCATTTTCGGTAACGGACAGTATAAATCTATTTTCTAAATTTGGTATTAATGACATTGATACAACATAATCGTTTGGCTTTAATCTAATTCCTCTAACTCCTGATGAACCTCTACCTACAAAAACTCTTACATCATGCACATCAAATCTTATTGCCTTTCCTAATCTGGTAGCCAAAAGGATGTTATCCTTATCACCACACGGAATTACTGAAACCAGTTCATCTTCCTCATTTAACTTCATAGCAATTTTACCGTTTTGTCTGATGTTAGTAAAATCACTCAGTTGATTTCTTCTAATATTTCCATTTTTAGTAGCAAAAATAATTTGTAAATTTTGCCAAGTTTCTTCATCTTCAGGCATAGGCATTACGGTATGTATATTTTCATCTTGATCAATAGGTAACAAATTAATCATGGGTTTACCAAGCGCTTGAGGCGCAGAATCAGGTAGTTTGTAGCATTTTAATTGATAAACCATACCTGATGAAGTGAAAAACAATATTGGGGTATGAGTGTTTGTTACAAAAAGAGAGGTTACTGTGTCTTCATCTCTCATTTTCATGCCAGCTCTACCCTTTCCGCCCCTTCTTTGGGCTTTGTATGTAGATAATGAAACTCTTTTGATGTAACCTCTATGACTAACTGTTACAACCATGTCCTCTTTCTGGATTAGATCTTCATCGTCATGGTCTACAGCATTATTATTAATCTCAGTACGTCTAGGGTCATCAATTCGGGTTAAAACCTCATCAAGTTCAGTTAAAATAACATTGGTCAATTTATTTTTATCTGAAAGAATTATTAAATACTTATTAATTTGTTCTGATAATTCTTCGGTCTCTTTTTCTAGTTTATTTCTTTCCATACCTGTAAGTCTTTGCAACCTTAATTCTAAAATTGCCTTAGCTTGAGTAACAGACAAAGTATAATTATCATCAACTATTTGATGATTTGGATCATCGATCAAATTAATGAAGGCTTCAACATCTTTAGCAGGCCAAGTTTTTGAACATAATTGATTACGTGCACTTTCTGGGTCAGTAGAAGATTTTATAAGCTCTATTATCTCATCAATACTTGTTATAGCGACCATTAACCCAGCTAAAATATGAGCTCTATTTCTTGCTTTTTTTAGAAGAAACTTTGTTCTTCTTATCACAACTTCAAACCTGAAATCTATAAAGGCTTTTAGAATTTCAATCAGTCCTAATTGCTTTGGCTGTCCGCAATCTAAAGCAAGCATATTTACTGGAAAACTAGTTTGTAACCTTGTATGCCTCCACAACTGATTTAAAACCACATCCCCTTGGATATCTCTTTTTATCTCTATAACAATTCTCATACCATTTCTATCGGATTCATCCCTTAAATCAGAAATTCCTTCAATTGTTTTATCCCTAATTAATTCTCCAATTTTTTCTAAAACAAGGGCTTTATTAACTTGAAATGGTATTTCTGTAATAACGATCATTTCACGATCAGCATTTTTGCCAGTTTGTATAATCTTTGCTCTAGAACGCATGATTATGCTACCTCTACCAGACTTAAAAGCCTCCGTAATACCCGACCGGCCCATTATTAGAGCAGCTGTAGGAAAATCTGGTCCAGGAATGATTTCCATCAATTCTTCTAAACTTAATTCTGGATTATCTATTAAGGCTTTGCATGCTCTTACTACTTCTCCTGGATTGTGAGGAGGAATGTTAGTCGCCATACCTACTGCTATACCACCTGCCCCATTGACTAACATATTAGGAAATTCTGCAGGTAAAACAGAAGGTTCAGACTGCGACTCATCATAATTTTGAATGAAGTCAATAGTATCTTTATCAATATCTCTTAATAAACTCTCAGAGGATTTGGCCAATCTAGATTCAGTATATCTCATTGCTGCAGGAGGATCTCCATCCACGGATCCAAAATTACCCTGACCGTCAACGAGCATTAATCTCATAGAAAAATCTTGGGCCATTCTTACCATTGAGTCATAAATAGCCGTATCACCATGGGGATGATAATTACCCATAACATCACCAACAACTCTTGCAGATTTTCGATAAGGCTTTGACCAATCATAGCCACCTTCAATCATTGCATAAAGAATTCTTCTATGAACAGGTTTCAACCCATCTCTTACATCCGGCAAAGCTCTAGAAACTATTACGCTCATAGCATAATCCAGATAAGATTTTTTCATTTCGTCAGTAATAGAAATTAGAGAATGATTTGAAGGTTTGTTGTTTTCTTCAGACAAAAAAATACTCCAAGGATAATATTCTTATTAAAAAAATTACTAAATATTGTATATGTTTTTAATTTATATAACAATATGTATTATTTTATATTAAGTGTTGAAATTAATTTTAAAAAGGTATTTCGTCATCTAAATCAGACGCAATATTGGAAACAGAAGGTTCACTTAACTGATCAATTTCAGATTTATTGTAATTATTGTTTAATTGATTGTCTTGTCTAGACCCAAGTAATGTCAATTCTCCTCTATATCTTTGAAGAACAACCTCGGTTGTATATTTATCTTGACCAGATTGCTGGTCAGTCCATTTTCTTGTTTGAAGTTGGCCTTCTAAGTAAACAGTACTTCCTTTTTTTAAGTATTGTTCTGCAATTTTGCCTAAAGCATCGTTAAAAATGACAACTCTATGCCATTCAGTTCTTTCTCTTTGTTCACCAGAATTTTTATCTTTCCATCTATCAGATGTAGCGATACTAAGTTGGACAATTTTATCACCATTTTGCATAGCTCTAATTTCAGGGTCTCGACCTAAATTGCCTACTAAAGTGACTTTATTAACACTTCCGCTCATTATTTAAACTCCATAAAAAAACAGTATTTAATATAGAACAGTATTCCATTAAAAAAAACAATAATTTAATCTTTTTCATTGACTTTTAGGGTTTCAAAGTTAACTAAATGGAAAGTTAAATTTCTTTTAATGAGGACATAATTATCTAATGACTATAACTCTTGAGCCTAATCAATTTCTTAAAGTTCGAAGTGCCAATGAACATAATTTAAAAAACGTTAATATAAACATCCCAAAAAATAAACTAATTGTTATGACTGGAGTTTCTGGTTCTGGTAAAAGTTCACTCGCCTTTGATACAATTTATGCAGAAGGTCAAAGAAGATATGTAGAATCACTTTCAGCGTATGCAAGACAATTCTTACAAATGATGCAAAAGCCTGATGTGGAAGCTATTGAAGGCTTATCACCTGCAATTTCAATTGAACAAAAATCTACTAATAAAAATCCAAGGTCTACGGTTGGCACAGTAACTGAAATATATGATTACATGAGACTTTTATGGGCAAGAGTAGGAATTCCATATTCTCCAGCGACAGGTTTACCTATAGAAAGTCAAACTGTTAGTCAAATGGTTGATAAAATTTATAAAAAAGAAGACAACACCAAAATTTACATACTATCCCCAATTGTAAGAGGAAGAAAAGGAGAATATAGAAAAGAATTCATAGATTTAAGAAAAAAAGGCTTTCAAAGACTTAGAATCAATAATGAATTTTATGATATAGAAGAATTACCAACACTTGACAGATATAAAAAACACGATATTGAAGTTGTTGTTGATAGATTAATAATTAAAAAAACTTCTGAGCAAGAAAATAAAGATTTACTGCAAAGGCTCGCAGATTCTGTTGAACTTTCATTACAATTATCAGACGGTTTGTTATATACCTTAGAGGTCGATACAAATAAAAAAGAAATATATTCATCTAATTTTTCTTGCCCTGAGAGTGGTTTTACAATTGATGAAATTGAACCTAGAATTTTCTCTTTTAATAATCCAGCTGGTGCTTGTGATAAATGTGATGGATTAGGTAATGCTGTAGCATTTGACGTTAACCTTGTAGTTCCAGATGAAACTATTTCTTTAAGAGATGGAGCAATTGCACCTTGGGCTTTAAATACCAGTAAATTATACGTTCAAACACTGCAATCTTTGGCAAAACATTATAAATTTGATATTGATAGCAAGTTTTTTGATCTCTCTGATGATATAAAACAAATGCTTTTATTTGGTTCTGGTGAAGAAAAAATTGAAATCGTATATAATGATGGAACCAGAGTTTACAGATCTAAAAAAGCATTTGAAGGTGTAATACCAAATTTGGCTAGAAGACTCAAAGAGAGTGAAAGTAAGTGGGTTAAAGAAGAACTGGGCAGATTTCAATCTGATAAAGATTGTGAAAAATGTAATGGAAAAAGACTTAAATTAGAAACTCTAGCAGTTAAAATTAATAAAAAAGATATTGCAGATGTTTCTAGATTAACAATTGAAGACGCTAGAGAATGGTTTTTAAATCTAAATTCAATACTGAATGAACAAGAATTAGCAATTTCAAGGCAGGTATTAAAAGAAATAAATGATCGACTTGGTTTTTTAACAAGTGTTGGGCTTTCTTATTTATCAATTTCAAGAAATAGTGGAACTTTATCCGGAGGAGAAAGTCAAAGGATACGTTTGGCTAGTCAAATTGGTTCTGGGTTATCAGGAGTATTATACGTACTTGACGAACCGAGCATAGGATTACATCAAAGAGACAATGAACGATTATTACATACATTACAAAAATTAAGAGATCTTGGAAACACTGTTATAGTTGTTGAGCATGATGAAGAAGCTATTTTAATAGCAGATCATGTTGTAGACATTGGCCCTGGTGCTGGAATTAACGGTGGAGCAATTATAGCTGAAGGGACACCTCAAGAAATTAAAAATAATAAAAATAGTATTACTGGAAATTATCTCTGTGGTGTTAAAAAAATTGACGTTCCTAAAAAAAGAAGAAAAATTAATCCAAATAAACATATTATACTAAGAGGAGCCTCTGGTAACAACCTTCAAAATGTTGATGTAGAGTTTCCCCTAGGAGTCCTTACATGTGTTACTGGCGTGTCTGGTGGAGGAAAATCTACTTTAGTAATACAAACACTTCAAAAAAGTTTGTCAAAAATTTTAAATGGTAATAGTTCAATGCCTTCACCATATAAATCAATAAATGGCATATCACAAATTGATAAAATTATAGACATTGATCAGTCACCCATAGGAAGAACTCCTAGATCAAATCCCGCCACTTACACTGGAGCTTTTAATCATATTAGAGATTGGTTTGCGGGTCTACCTGAAGCAAAAGCAAGAGGTTATTTACCAGGTAGGTTTTCATTTAATGTGAAAGGGGGAAGATGCGAAGCATGTCAAGGTGACGGAGTAATTAAAATCGAAATGCATTTTTTACCTGACGTCTATGTTAAATGTGACCAATGTAAAGGGATGAGATATAATAGAGAAACACTTGATGTAAAGTGGAGAGATAAATCTATTTCAGACGTTTTGGATATGACTGTTTCAGAAGGAGCAGAACTTTTTACGGCTGTACCATTAATTTATGAAAAATTAGAAACATTAGAAAGAGTTGGTTTAGGGTATATTAAAATTGGTCAACGATCTACAACGCTATCTGGCGGAGAAGCTCAAAGAATAAAGCTTGCAAAAGAGTTATCAAGGAAAGGAACAGGCAGAACCATTTACATATTAGATGAGCCAACAACAGGTCTACATTTTCATGATATAAAAAAACTTTTAGAAGTTATGCAAGAACTCGTAGATAATGGAAATACAATGATTGTGATTGAACATAATCTTGATGTAATTAAAACAGCAGATCATATTATTGACTTAGGACCTGAAGGAGGTGACAAAGGTGGATACGTAGTTGCTCAAGGTACTCCTGAAGAAGTTGCTAAAGTGAAAGAAAGTCATACTGGTATTTTCCTAAAAAGAATATTAGATAATAAAAAATAACATGAAAAATCAAAATAAAATTAATGTTATTGGTGGTGGTTTAGCTGGATGCGAGGCTGCTTATCAAATTTCTAAATTAGGAATTGATGTTGACCTTTATGAAATGCGACCCGGCAATAAAACTGAAGCTCATAATACTGAATATTTAGCTGAACTGGTGTGTTCTAATTCTTTTAGATCGGACGATAAAGAGTATAACGCGGTAGGAGTTTTACATGAAGAATTAAGAATGTCTAACTCATTAATTATGAAAACTGCTGATTTGAATAAAGTACCTGCAGGCTCAGCTTTAGCTGTAGATAGAGATGATTTTGCTAAAGAAATTAATAATATTATCAAAAGCAATTCAAAAATTAAAATTATAAATAAAGAAGTTAAAAATCTTGATGAATTTAGAGATCAAATAGTAATTGTTTCCACAGGCCCATTAACGTCAGTTAATTTAACAGAGTATATTAAAAATAAAACATCTGAAAATTCGTTAGCTTTTTATGATGCAATAGCTCCAATTATTTACAAAGATACAATAAATATGACTATTGCTTGGAAACAATCTAGATATGATAAGGGTGATGGAGATGATTATATAAACTGTCCGTTATCAAAAAAGGAATACTATGAGTTTATAAAAAAAGTTAAAAAAGCACCTAAAATGGACTTCAAAAATTTTGAAGACACACCATTTTTTGAAGGATGTATGCCTATAGAAGAAATAATTAGAAGAGGTGACGAAACACTGCGTTATGGACCTATGAAACCTGTAGGTTTAACAAATCCAAACAGTCGTGAAGAACCATATGCTATTGTTCAATTAAGGCAAGATAATAAATCTGGTACATTATTTAACATTGTTGGTTTTCAAACCAAGATGAAACACAGTGCACAAAAAGAAGTTTTCAAAACAATCCCTGGTTTAGAAGATGCTGAGTTTGCAAGACTTGGAGGTCTTCACAGAAATACATTTATAAAATCTCCCATATTATTAGATCAATATTTACGTTTAAAAAAATCTCCAAATATTATTTTTGCTGGCCAAATTACTGGGGTTGAAGGTTATGTTGAGTCTGCGGCAATAGGTTTGATTTCAGGCATGGTTGCTGCGCATGATTTTAAAAAAACTGATTTCAAACTTCCACCAGATAATACCGCTCATGGGGCTTTATTAAAACATATTACAATGAATGCAAATCCAAAAACATTTCAACCTATGAACATTAATTTTGGTCTAATGCCTGATATCAACTTTACTGGTACAATTCAAAATAAAAAGAAATATTTGAAAGGCAGAGAAAAGAAAAAAATACAAGCTAGTAAAGCGTTAAACTCATTTAAGAAATGGGTAGAAGAAATTAATATTTAATTATCTTTCATATTCTGGAACATTTGGTTGATCCTCTACTTTGTCTCCTTTATTAATATTAAAAAAGGTCAATAACGAAACTGCAACAAAAATTGAAGAAAATGTTCCTATTAACACTCCCCATATCATTGCAAGAGCAAAATCAGATAATACAGCACCACCAAAAAAGAAAATAATAAATAATGCTATTAGAGTAGTGACTGATGTTATTACAGTTCTAGATAAGGTTTCATTAACAGATTTATTATAAATAAAGTAATGGTCTTTTGACTTATATCTTCTTAAATTTTCTCTAACTCTATCGAAAATAACCACAGTGTCATTTATAGAATATCCAGCAGTGGTTAAAATAGCTGCGATTGTAGCTAAATTAAACTCTAATTGGAGGATAGAAAATAAGCCAACTGTGGTTAAAACATCGTGGGTTAAAGCAATAATTGCAGCAATAGAAAATTGCCACTCAAACCTAAACCAAATATAGACCATGATTGATAACAAAGCTAAAGAAACAGCTAACATTCCAGCAGTTTTTAACTCATCGCCAACAACTGGACCAACAAATTCGGATCTTCTTACATTGTAATCTTTATTGGTAACAGATTTAACTTTTTCAATCATAGCAATTTGTTGTTTTTGGTCACCATCTTGCTTTTGAATTCTAACTAAAAAATCTGTTTCTTTTCCAAAGTTTTGTATTGAAACTTCACCAGCGTTTAAAGTGGAAACTTTTTTTCTTAGATCATCAATGTTGCTATTATTTTCATCATTACTTCTTAATTCTAATAATATTCCACCTTTAAAATCAATGCCATAGTTCAAATTATTAATTAGTAGACTTACGAAAGTTCCTAAAATTATTACAGCCGAGAAAATAAAAGCAATTTTTTTAAAATGTAAAAAATCAAAGTTTGTATTACTTGGAATTAATCGTAATAATCTCATATTTAATCCTTAAAATAAAATATTATTTATATCTTTTTTCTTTGAATAGAATAAAACAAGATATTTAGTTATAATAATCGCAGTAAACATAGATGTGGCTATTCCTATCATCAAAGTAACTGAAAAACCTTTTATAGGACCACTTCCAAATGAAAACAACGCAAGAGCGGCAAATAATGTTGTTAAATTAGCATCAACAATTGTTGAAATAGCTCTTTGAAAACCAGCTTCAATAGCGTCTACAATTTTTCTTCCGGCATTAAACTCTTCTTTAATACGTTCAAAAATCAAAACATTTGCATCTACGGCCATGCCCATTGTTAAAACTATTCCAGCAATGCCTGGTAACGTCAGAGTTGCTTGAATGATGCTTAATAAAGCTATAATAAAAATTATGTTACAACAAAGAGCAATATTGGCAAAAATCCCAAATACGCCATAAGTTATTAACATAAAAAACATAACCGCTATTAAGCCTATTATACTAGCTATTTTACCTGATGATATTGAATCACTACCCAACCCTGGGCCAACTGAACGTTCTTCTAAAATAATCATTGGTGCAGGCAATGCTCCTGATCTAAGAACTAATGCTAGATCATTTGTTTCTTGAACACTAAAAGCCCCTGTTATTTGGCCTGTTGAAAAAATTTGAGTTTGAATAACAGGTGCACTAACAACTTTACCGTCTAGGACAATTGCAAAAGCTCTACCAACATGTTTACCAGTTACTCTTCCAAATTTTTTACCTCCTAATGGTGATAATTGAAATGAAACAGAAGGACTATTGTTTCTGTCAAACGTAGGACTAGCATCTTTCAACATTTCTCCTGAAACCATTACTCTTTTATTAACCATATAAAAACGATCAGAATTTTTATCTTCCGGTAACACAATGTAACCTGGAGGTGATTTCGAATCTTTGTTAATATCTTCAGATAAAATGGTAGGATGAACTAATTGAAAGTTTAATTTAGCAGTTTTTCCTAACAACTTTTTTATACGACTTGGATCATCTAATCCTGGTAATTGAACAATGATTCTATCAGTACCTTGTTGCTGAATACTAGGCTCATTGGTTCCAGTTTCATCTATTCTTCTTCTGACTATTTCAATTGCTTGCATCATTGTTGTTTTAGTAATTTTTTGCTTGTTAGCATCAGAGAATTCAATTTGAAAAATATCAATATTATTCTTAACGATTAAATTTTTATCTATGCCTAATATAACAGATTTTATTTTTTCTATAGATGTTCCTTTCCGCATTTGAAAAGAAACAAAATCTTCCTTTACATTTAATTTCTTATAACCAATTTTGGATTTTCTAAGAGAAGATCTAATATCAGACATTAACGATTCTAATTTTTCAGCAAATACTACCTCCATATCAGCTTTTAACAAAAGATATGATCCACCTTTTAAATCTAAACCAAGATTTATTTTTTTTCCTGGCAATAAATTAGTAGAATTGTTTTGCAGAGAACTATTTAAAAAATTAGGTGCAGCATATACAAGACCTAAAAATACACTAAACAATATTAGAATAATCCTAAATTTAGATAAACTTTTCATTTTGTATCACTTTATTACATATTTAAGGAGTGAAAAAATTAGTTACTTTTTGGATTTTGGTTTAGTCTTATTTTCAACTGCTTTTGCTTTAATTTTTTCTTCGCCTCTTACTTCAGAAATCATTTGTCTTGCCAATTCTACGGTTACACCTGAAGAAATTTCTACACTAACTGTTTCAGAACCATCAATTGCTCTAGTAACAACTCCAAGAATTCCTCCCGCAGTCAAAACTTTATTTCCCCTTTTTAAACTTTCAACCATTAATTTATGTTGTTTAACTCTTTTTTGTTGAGGTCTTATTAACAAAAAATAGAAAATTATAAAAATTAAAACAAATGGAAGAAGTCCTTGCAAAGAAAATCCTCCGGCTTGCCCAGCTGCCGATTGAGCGAATGCACTTGAAATCATTGGTAACTCCATAAAAATCTAAAATTAAGATAACAACTTATATAAAAAAAATCTAAGAAAGACCATAGATAAATTCCAAAAAACATATATATTACAACTTCAACGGTTTGGGCTCTCAAATGATTAATAACAACAAATCAATTTTTTTATTAGAACGCATAGCAAACGCTTTGGATAGATTGGCACCACCAGAAAAAAAAATAGATAATTTACACAAAAGCGAGGGGTTTGTTTATGACTCAAAGACAGGTCTTATTAGACCCATTGAAGGTATTAATCGTATTCCAATTTCACTTCTTCAAGGCATTGAACCACAAAAAAAGTTACTTCTTGATAACACATTAAATTTTTCTCAAAACTTAACAGCTAATAATGCGCTCTTGTGGGGAGCAAGAGGAACAGGGAAATCGTCTTTGGTTAAGGCTGTACATGCAGAAATTTTATTAAAGACAAAATCTACACATTTAAAATTAGTTGAAATTCATCGTGAAGATATTTCTGAACTTCCAGAATTACTTTACTTATTATCTCAAAATAAAAATTTTAAATTCATCTTATTATGTGATGATCTATCCTTTGATGCTGGAGAAAACACTTATAAAAGTCTTAAGGCTGCATTAGACGGCGGAATTGAAGGAAAGCCTAATAATGTAATTTTTTATGCAACATCTAATAGAAGGCACTTAATGCCAAGATATATGATGGAGAATGAAAGATCAACAGCTATTAATCCATCTGAGTCTGTAGAAGAAAAAGTTTCTTTGTCAGACAGGTTTGGGTTATGGATAGGATTCCATAACATGTCTCAAGATACATTCCTAGAAATAGTTTATGGATATTGTGATGAATTTAAAATATCAATAGATAAAAATATTTTAAAATCAGAGGCACTTGAATGGTCAATTACCAGAGGAGCTAGATCTGGGAGAGTTGCATGGCAGTTCATTCAAGATTTAGCAGGAAGAAATAAAATTAAAATATATTAATTAAGATAATTAACTGGATTAACTGGAGTTCTATTATATCTTAATTGAAAATGAAATAACCCACTATCCGAAGAAGTAAAAGCAATAATTTCCCCTTTTTTAATTATATCACCTTGTTTTACGTTGTATTTCCCTAAATTTGAATATGCCGACAACCAGCCATTGTCATGCTTTACAAGGACAAGGTTTCCAAATTTTTTAATTTGAGATCCAATAAAAGCAATCTTTCCATCGTACGTAGAATATATTGGCTTATTTACACCTAATTTTAAATCTATTCCATCATAATATTGCCCCTTGCCAAATTTACCAAAACTTTTAGTAACAGTACCTTTTGCTGGCCAAATAAATTTAGGTGCATTTTTAATTATGTTTTTATTATTTTTATTAAATTTAGGAACTACCAATTTAGATTTATAAACTTTTTCATTAATTATTAGGTCGACAACAGAATAGTCTCTTATTTTTGGAATTAAAATTTTGTTACCTACGATTAATTTGTATGGTTTTTCGAGTTTATTAAGTTTAATAATATCTAGTTTGTTAACAGCAAACCTTATAGAAATTTTATCAATAGTATCTCCCTTTTTTAAAACATAAAAATTTTTATTTCTTAAAAATAAAATTTGATTAAACTTTAAATCATAGGGTTTTGAAAGCTTGTTATCCTCTATAATGTCTTTTGGAATAACATTATATTTATTTGCAAGGCTATAAATTGTTTCATTTTCTTTTACCATTATCATACCATTTAAAGGTATGTTGTTTTTAATTAATTCTTCATATTTATTAAAAACTACAGCTTTTGTCTCTGGCGCATAGTCATTTTTTAAATCTTCAACTAAGTTGTTTGTTTGGCAACCAAACATAAAAAAAACTAATATAATTAAATGAAGTTTAAACAATTTTTATTCCCCATACTATATCATTAATGTTTCAAAAAATTAGAAATTATTCAATCTTTTTCAGTAATTAATGGTACAAAACTAACTTTACCTAAATCCTCCCAGACATCTTCATTTCTGTCATTTCCTATTATAATTTTCTTTAATCTTTGCTGCGATTTTGTTTTACCTATTGGTACAACACATGAACCGTTAACTCTAATTTGGTTTAATAATCTATTATCTATTTTTTTAACTGCACATGTTATTATCATGTGATCAAAAGGTGCTAATTTTGGCCAACCTAAAAATCCATCTCCAAATTCAGAAATTATATTAGTTAACTTTAGCTTTTTAAAACAACTTTGAGCATTAACAAGCAATGCCTTTATTCTTTCTATAGAGTAAACCCTTCTAGATAAAAGAGATAAAATTGAGGTTTGATAACCAGAACCTGTACCTATTTCTAAAATAACTTCGTTACCCTTTAGTGATAAAGCCTCAGTCATAAGCGCGACAATATAAGGTTGACTAATTGTTTGCTCAAAACCAATGGGTAAAGGATTATTTTCATAAGCATATGATTGAAAAGTAGATGGTAAAAAAATTTCTCGTGGAATTTTCTCTATGGCTGAAAGAACATCATTAGATGAAATACCCATTGACCTCAAATCCATTATGAGATTAGCCTTTTGAATTGAGCTTTCATATAACATCTAAGAGATCTTCAAATTATTAATTATTATATTATTAGTTAAGTTTAATAATAATGGAGTTATTGAAATTTTATTTTTCTTTAGAGTTTCTAAATCTGAATTTAAAACACATTCATTGTGATTTATCATTCTTCCTATGCTAAAAGAATTATTATCTTGACTGAAGATAATTTCATCTGCCTTTTTTTGGGAAGCTAACTCAGTAAATAAATAATCTTTACTTTTTATAATTTCAGAAAATATAAAAGGAAAATTAACATTATAAAATTTTGGATGACCTAAATTTAAATCAAGTAGATAATTTATAACATTTAAAGCATTATTTTTAGAATTCTTATAGGAATAAATATTATTATCTCCACCATACTGACTTAATGCAATAGAGTTAATGCCTCTAACTGCGCCTTCCCAAGCAGCAGCCACAGTTCCTGAATAAGACACCTCATCTCCAATGTTACTACCTGCATTAATTCCACTTAAAATAAGATCAGGTTTATCCGATTTAAAAACATGATTTAAAGCAAAAATCATACAATCTGTTGGAGTTCCATCTACAATCCAATTATAATTTGATACTTTTTTATAACTAATATTATTTCTAATAGTTATAGACTTAGATTTAGCTGATTGATTTTTTTCAGGAGAAATTACATAAATATTTTTTCCAAGATTTTCTGCAATTTCTGATAATATTTTTATACCAATGGCATCAAACCCATCATCATTTGTAATAAGAATATTATTTAATTTTTTTTTCATATATTTCAGTTTGGAATGTCAATCTTCTGTTTCCCTTTCATGTAAGATACTAATACATCCGGTATGATAACAGATCCATCAGTTTGCTGATAATTTTCTAATATTGCTATTATTGTTCTACCTATAGCAAGTCCAGATCCATTTAAAGTATGTAGAAAATCAATTTTGTTAGTTTCCCTATCTTTAAATTTTGCATTCATTCTTCTGGCTTGAAAATCTCCACAATTAGAGCAAGAAGATATTTCTCTGTAGGCACCCTTACCTTTGTTTTGACCAGGCAGCCAAACTTCTAAATCATATGTCTTTTTGGCAGAGAAACCTACATCTCCTGAACATAATTTCATTACTCTATAAGGTAGTTTTAATTTTTGGAGAATAGTCTCTGCACATATAACTAAACGATCTAATTCATGATTAGACTCTAAAGGGTTAGTTATAAAAACCATTTCAACTTTAGAGAACTGATGCTGTCTTATCATTCCTCTTGTATCTGCCCCAGCGGCACCTGCTTCTGATCTAAAACAAGGCGTATTTGCAACAAACCTTAAGGGCAATATTTTTTTATCAACTATTTCATTACTTACAATATTAGTTAATGGAACCTCGGCTGTTGGAATTAACCATCTATTATCTGTTGTATTAAAAAGGTCTTCCGAAAACTTTGGGAGCTGTCCAGTGCCAAATAAAGCGTCTTCCCTAACAATGTAAGGAGGAGAAACTTCTTCAAAATCAAATTCACTTAAATGAGTATCCAGCATAAAAGACGAAAGTGCCCTCTCCAATAAAGCTAACTGACCTCTCAACAAAACAAACCTCGAACCAGAGATTTTTACACCTGTCTTAAAATCAAGTTCGTTTAATATTTCACCAATCTCTACATGATCTCTCGGTTTGAAGGAGAATTCAGGCTTACTCCCCCAATCTTTAACAAATTCATTTTGATATTCAGTTTCACCATCAGGAACATCTTCATCTAAACAATTAGGAAGTTCTTTTAAAATATCATTTAAGTCCTTTGATAATTTTTTAATTTTATCGTCTAATTGACTTAAATCAGATTTATAACTTTCTAAATTTAATTTTAAACTTGATACATCTGAACCAATTGATAATAACTTTCCAATTTCCTTAGAAGCAGTATTTCTTTTTTGCTGTATCGTTTGAATTTCTGTTTGATAACCTCGTATTGAGGTATCAATTTCAAGAATGAACGAAGAATTTATATCTAAACCTCTTCTTCTCATTAATTTTTCAAATTCTTCGGGATAATTTCTTATAAATTTAATATCATGCATAATATTTCTCGTTTAATTCAATTGGTACTAAGAAATTTTGAAAATATTATAGAAATTTCGTATAAAGCAATGATAGGTAAAGCAAGCAAAATTTGTGAGATAACATCAGGAGGTGTTAAAATTGCAGCAATCACAAAAGCTGTTAAAATTGCATATTTTCTCTTACTAGCCAAATCTTCTGGAGTAATTATGCCAGTCTTGACAAGTAATAATAATATAACGGGTAATTCAAAACATAATCCAAAAGCAAAAATTAATTTCATTATTAAAGACAAATATTCAGATATCCTGGGCTCTAATTCAATAGGTAACGAACCGTCAACACTGCTAACTTGGAATGAAAGGAAAAAGTCCCATGCTAATGGGATTACAATATAATAAACCATTGCAGCACCTGCTATAAAAAGGACTGGAGTAGCAAGCAAGAAAGGAAGAAAAGCTTTTTTTTCATTTTTGTATAAACCTGGAGCTACAAAACGCCATACTTGTATTAAAAAAATTGGTAATGAAACACATATAGATATAAAAAAAGCTACTTTAACCTGAGTAAAAAAACCTTCATGTAATGCTGTATAAATCATCCTACCACCGTTTTCTAATATTTGTGATGCGAGAGGAGCTTGCAGAAAATTATAAACTATATCAGCTAAATTTTGATTGTTGCTTGTAAATTTTATGAAGCACAAAAAGAACAGGAATAAAAAAGCACAAAAAGACACTAAAAGCCTATTTCTTAATTCAATTAAGTGATCTAATAGTGTCATATTATGTTCTGATTTTTTTACTTTTGCCATAGTAAATTCTTAAATATTATTTTTTTATAATTTTAGAAGTTTTGTTTTGCTTAAATGATGTATTTTGAGAGTTTTTAATTTCATTTACATCATCCTTCAAAGATTTTACATTTAGTTCATTTTGAAAATCCTTGATATCATTTATTTCAGAATCAATAATAGAATTATTTTCTATTTTACTAACTTCCTTTCTTAGGTCTGAGATCTCAGATTCGTTTGCTAAATCATCAATCCCAGAATGAAATTGAGAAGCCATCGTTTTTATTTTTCTAACAAAAGTGGTAATTGATCTTAACACTTTTGGTAAATCTTTAGGTCCAACTACAATAAGTAATACGAAAGAAATTAGAAGGAATTCTGGAAAACCAATATCTAGCATTTAAAACTTTCTGAAAAATATTACGATTTCTTTTTAACAGTTTGTTTCTTTTTTGCAGATTTTTTCACTGTTTTCTTTTTTGGGGTGATTTTCTGTTCAGAAATAACCTCAACTTCCTCTTCATTATCTTTATTAGATTTAACTTGATCTTTGAAGTTTTTTAAACCTTTTCCAAAATCACCCATTATGCTAGATAATTTACCTTTCCCACCAAATAAGATAAGAACAACTATCAAGACGATAATCCAATGCCAAATACTAAATGCACCCATAATATTTACTCCTAAAATTATAAATTATTTATAACTTATTTAATATTATATGTAATTTTTATTTTTTTATATTAAAAATTATTATTGTTGAAAACAAAAATTTGTGAAGGATCACTAGTAACAAAAACTTTTTCATTTATGTTAAAAAAGTTTAATCCTGGAATTTTAGCATGAATATGAAAATTTGATCGGTTAACCTTTAAAGATAAGTGAACTAACGTTGACCCTGCCAATAATCTAGCTTCCATTACATGACCAAAATAAGGTGAAGTAACAAATTCACGTTGTTTATACTTCTTTAAATTTAATTTATTTTCTGCAAAAACATTAATTGCTTCGTTTCTTATAACAATCTTTACCTTTTTTTTATTGAATTTATTTGAACATTTAAAAGTACCTAAAACAGTATTTACAGATCCATCCTCGACTATTCCTTCAAAAACATTAATCTCTCCAAAAAATTCTGCAATGAAAGCAGATTTAGGCCGCAAATACAAATCTATCGGACTTCCAAATTGTTCAATAGCACCATTATTTAAAATACCAATTTTATCTGACATAAACATCGCTTCTTCTGGGTCATGAGTTACAAGTAAGGCAGAAATATTATGCTCTCTTAGTATGTGTAACATTTGGTCTCTAATTTTTTCTTTCAACCTAGAATCAAGGTTTGAATAAGGTTCGTCTAAAAAAATAATTTTTGGATCACTTGCCATTGCTCTAACCAAAGCTACTTGCTGTTGTTGCCCTCCTGACAATTCATGTGGGTATTTTTCTGACAAACTTGAAATATTAATTTCTTTCATTAAGCTTTGTATCTTATTTTTCTGTCTTTCTATTTCAATTGATTTCATTCCAAAAAAAATATTCTGTAATATTGTTAAATGTGGGAATAGAGCGCAGTCTTGAAAAACATAACCAACATCTCTTTTTTCTGAATTAAGATGAATATTAGGAGATGATACTATTTCGTTATTTAATTTAATCTCGCCATTCTGCAGTTTTTCAATACCACTGGCTAATTTAAGCAAGGTGGTTTTACCGCATCCAGATGGTCCTAATAAAGAAACTACTTCACCTGATTCAAGCTTCATCGAAAAATCATTCAAAATTTTTTGATTATTATATGAGTGAGATATATTTAAAAATTCTAACAAAAAAGAACCTAATATTAAAAAAAGTTAAATGAGTATTTAATCTATTGTTTGATCACCAAAAATTATTTTATTTTTATCAAGAAGCCCAGAACTTTTTAAATCTTCAATTCCAGGAAGTTCATTGATTTCTTTTAAACCAAAATGATCTAAAAAATTATTAGATGTTTTCCAAGTTATGGGATTACCAGGCGTAGCTCTTCTTTGCCCAGGTTTTATCCAACCTAATTCTAATAACAGATCTATAGTACCCCTACTTAGAGAAACACCCCTTATATTTTCTATTTCTGATCGAGTAATTGGTTGATGATAAGCAATAATTGCCAAGGTTTCAGTTGCTGCTCTAGATAAAGGTTTAGGAACTATTCTTTCTATTTTCAAATATTCTGAGACTTCGGAGGATGTCCTAAAAGCATAAGAGTTACTTATTGTATATAAATTTACTCCACTAGACATATATTTTTTTTCTAAAGCAATTAGGATTTTATCGAGTTGTTTATCGTCAGTAATTGTTTTTTGTAATTCTGAATATGAAATAGGTTCAGCTGAAGAAAAAATTAGAGCTTCAACAATCTTTTGGTTTAGACCAAAATCAATATTTTTATAATCTTTATTTAAATTTTTCATAAATTCACCAAATCATGTGTTAAATATTATTAGGAAGTATATTTCATTTTTTATTAAAACTTATTAAAATTTTGTCATCAAAATTATCCTGTCTTAAGGATATATCACCCTCTTTTACAAGTTCCAAAGATGCTACAAAATGTGAAGCTAAAGCAGATTTTATCTCAAGCTTATCTTTTATATTTTTTGGAATAAATTCTAGTAGATTTATCCAACCATTAGATGTTTTAACAAAACTTTTTAGTCTATTTATAGCATCCTCAACAGAATAAAATTTTGTTTCAGTAATTATTATTGATTTATTATTATCTTTTGTAACAATTTCTCCATAAGTGTTGATTAAATCATATAAACTTAACTCATAATTTACCTTATTATTGTTATTGAAAAACTCTGGATCACCTCTTTTAAAAAAATGCGTTCCTAATTGATGCTTTTTAAAAAGAAGTTTTGATACTTTTTGAATGCCTTCTAATCTCTTTATTTGGAATTCCAATAACTCGGACATTTCTTCAGCAGTATAAGAGTTTTCAATTTTGTCATCAGGTAATAAAAGTTTGGATTTTAAAAAAGCAAGCCAAGCTCCCATTACCAAATACTCAGCTGCGATATCAATATCCTTTTTTATAGCGTGATCTAAGAATTCTAAATATTGTTCTGCTAATTTAAGTATTGATAATTTAGTTAAATCAATTTTATGATCTCTAGCTAAACTCAAAAGTAAATCAATTGGTCCTTCAAATCCATCTAAGCTCAGGCTGAATACGTCTATTTTAGGGTTAATTAATTCTGACATATGTCGCTCATTTATTTACTTGTAAAATACAAACAATATTTTGTTTTTTAAACTTGCTGCATAAGTCAAGACCATTAACTTTAGTTAAAGGAGAAGTCCAAACTCTATGAAAAACAACTTTGTCATTGTTAGTATACGAATAAATTTCTAACTTGATATTAGACAATAAATTAACATGTTTTTTATTCATGCTATTTTTAGCAAACTGTGCCTTATCTAAATTTCTAAATGAACCAAACTGCACTCTATACAATCCAAGTTCTTTTTTTGATTTTTCTACAATTTTTCTAGAACTTTGGACTTTTATCTGATTGTATGAAATATCATTGTTTTTAGATTTTTTTGTTTTTTCTGTTTTTTTAATAACCTTTTCTTCACTAACATCTAAAGGCAAAAGTTCAGGTTCAGCAGGAATTGGTCTTAATTTCTCATCAGCGATTAGAGCTTTTTTGTTGTTCAATATTTCTATATCAAGATTAGATACTTTTTTCCCGCCAACATCTTTAGGAATTGTAAAGATATCTTTACTATCAGGACCTAAAACTATCAATTCTTTCTTACTGTTTTCTTCGTAAATTATTTTCAAAGCAAACAAACCTAAAGAAAAAAAAACTCCCGTACTTAAAAAAATAATTATAGAAATTTTTAAGTATTTTTTCATCATTTTACATTTCAAAAATTGGCTTTATTTTAAGAATACTTAACCCTTTTCTAATTGTTAAAGCCACTGCTTTAACTAATAATAATCTTGCATTCGTTAAATTGATATCTTTTTCAACTATAAATTTAACGTTGATATTATCTTTACCTTTATTCCATAAAGAATGAAACATACTAGAAAGCTCTATTAAATAATAACAAATCCTGTGAGGTTCATGATTTTTAGCCGCCAACTCTAATGTTCTAGGCCATTGAGAAATAAATTTTATCAATTGAATTTCATCTTTTCCACTTAATAAATCTGTGTTTTCAATATGAAGATTTTCTTCTAATATTTCTGCTGATTTAAAAATAGAATTGCAACGAGCATGCGCATATTGTACATAAAAAACTGGATTTTCTTTTGACTTTTCCATAACCTTTTTAAAATCAAAGTCTAAAGATTGATCATTTCTTCTAGTTAACATTATAAATCTGATTACGTCTTTTCCAACTGCATTTATTATATCAGAAAGTGTCACAAAATTTCCTGCTCTTTTACTCATTTTTATTGGCTTACCATTTTCCATAAGGTTTACCAACGCACATACTTTCGTATCTATGGAAATTGAACCATTCGAAAGAGCATTAACTGCTGCATTAATTCTTGATATGTATCCTGTATGATCGGCACCTAGGACATTTATTAAATCTCCATTTGTTCTATTAATTTTATCTAGATGATAAGCCATATCAGTTGCAAAATAAGTCCAACTACCATCTGACTTTTTTAAGGCCCTATCAGAGTCATCACCATAAACAGTGGATTTAAAAAGAAATTGTACTCGCTTTTCCCATTTTTTTGGATCTACACCCTTTGGAGGATCAAGAGTTCCATAATAAGTCAGATTTTTATCCTGGAGTATAGTTAGTATGTCTGTCAATAAATTTCCCGAAATGATATTATGTTCACTAGTGAATACATCCATTTCAATACCTAACTCATAAAGATCTTCTTTAATCATTTTCATTATAACTTCTAAAGAAACTTCTCTAACTAAATTAAAAATATCTTCTTTTGAATTTTGTTTTAAGTTTTTTCCATATTTTTTTAAAAGTGCTTTTCCTACATCCTTTAAATACTCGCCTGGATAAAGACCTTCTGGAATATCTTTTATATTTTTACCATTACATTCATCATATCTTAGCAAAGAAGACTCAACTAATTTTTCTATCTGACTTCCTGCATCATTGATATAATATTCTCTTATAACTTTATATCCAACCTCATTTAAAAGAGAAGCAAGCGCATCTCCAAAAACAGCTCCTCTAGCGTGACCAGCATGTAACGGACCGGTTGGATTAGCAGAGATATATTCTAAATTAATTCTTTTACCCTTTCCAAGATCCTGTTTGTACCAATTTTCAGGGTCTAGAAGTATTTTCTTTATGCAATCTGACCAACTTTTTTGCTTTAATGTGATATTAATAAAACCAGGTCCAGCGATATCGACAAGTTCAACATTTGGCAGCTTTGAAATATATGGTTTAAGTTTATTAGCAATTTCTTTTGGATTTAACTTTAAACTTTTACTTAAAAGCATTGCTAAATTAGTGGACATATCCCCATTAATACTATTCTTTGGAGGTTCTAATGTAATCTTTTTAAGTATTTCAGTATTCTCAAAGTTATAATTAGAATCTAATTTGAACTTATCAAGTAATTCAATAATATGATTAAAATAAATTTTATAAATGTTCATAAACTTCAATTTTCCTAGTCAAAATATTTCTGGTATTCTCTTTTTAAATAACCATCTGTCATACCTGCAATATAATCTGTAATTACTCGTGATTGTTTAGTCTCCGAGAGCCTTCCTTTTAAATTTTTCCACTGTTCTGGTAACAAATTTGTATCTTTATGGAATAGAAAAAATAATTTTTCTATCATTAAACAATTATTTTGTAATTTATTTATCAAAATATCGTTGTTATACATATTTTGAAATAAAAAATTTCTGATTTCTTCCATATTACTGTGAGCAGTAGGACTAAGTTTGATTATTTTATTTTCAAAACACCGAATTTGGTTAACATTTTCAAAATTATTAACATTTATGACAATTAACGAGTTCGAAACTACGTCATTTATAAAATAACTTATCAAATGCCTTATAAATTGATGAATTAAAATATCAATTTTAATATTTACAAATTCTTTTTTTAACTTATGTAAAATTTCATCAATAATTTTAATTTTACGAAGATCATTTATTGTAAATAAGCCCTCACGAAGACCATCGTCAAAGTCATGAGTTAAGTAAGCAATATCATCTGAAATATTTGCCACCTGCCCTTCAAGAGAAGGATAAGTATTTAAATCTAATGGAAATATTTTATTAATTTCGTCAATAGTGTATGGTATTTCTCTTTTATCTAGAAATGGTCCATTATGTTTGATCAATCCTTCTAATGTTTCAAATGTAAGATTTAAGCCATTAAAATAAGGATATTTTTTTTCTAGTAATGTTACAACTCTTATAGATTGTTCATTATGATTAAAACCACCACATTTTATCATTAGTTTTTTCAGGACATCTTCACCTCTATGACCAAGTGGAGGATGTCCTAAATCATGAGCTAATGCAATAGTCTCAGCCAAATCTTCGTTAATTTTAAGGGCTTTTGCAATTGACCTTGCAATTTGGGAAACTTCAAGTGTGTGAGTAAGACGAGTTCTATAATGATCTCCATCGTGATATACAAAAACTTGTGTTTTATCTTTTAACCGCCTAAAAGCCTCTGAATGAATAATTCTATCTCTATCTCTTTGAAATTCTGAGCGTCCAAGTATAAGAGGTTCATCAGTATACATTCTCCCCCTACTTTCAGAACTATAACAAGCAAAGGAACTTAGATATCGATTGTCGTCATTATTTTTCAATAATATTTCCAATAATTAATTCATTTATATATAATTATATGATATTTATACTTTAACATTTGTATTTGCTCTTTCAATTAGTAAATTTTGCAAGGTTTTTATAATGAATGAAGTTAGTGAAATCAGTAAACAAGAATTTAAATTATCTAAAGAAGCTATAAATAGAATTAAGTTTTTATTGAAAAATGAAAAAGGCTCTTACTTTAGAATTTCTGTACTGGGTGGCGGATGTTCTGGTTTCCAATATGATTTTTCCTTTGTTTCTTCACCAAATAGCGACGATTTAGTTTTTAAAGAAAGTGGAATTAAATATTTAGTTGATAGAATATCAATGGATTTTCTTAATGGTAGTACTTTAGAATATATATCTGAATTAGCTGGCACCTATTTTAGAATTGAGAACCCTAACGCAACAGCTAACTGTGGTTGCGGAACTAGTTTTTCAATATGATTTTATTAAAAAAATAAATGTCATTAAAAATAGCAAGTTTTAATGTTAACTCAATTAAAATGCGGTTGCCAAATGTAATCAATTGGATAGATCAAAGTGAAATTGATATCATTTTGATGCAAGAAACAAAGACTATTAACGAAAACTTTCCTTTTAAAGATTTTAATGAAATAGGATTTGACGTAATAGCATCTGGACAAAAATCTTACAATGGCGTTGCAATTGCAAGTAAATTTAAGATTAATGAAATAAATCGTATACTACCTTTTTATAATCAAGATATAATTGAAGACGATCAAGCTAGATTTTTACATGTTAAAATTGAAAGTATTAACATAATTTGTTTATATTTACCGAACGGTAATCCGGCTCCTGGCCCTAAATATGATTATAAAATCAACTGGATGAAGCGTCTTATAAAATACACAGAAGAAATCTATGATAAAAATGAACCTCTAATTTTAGGAGGAGACTTTAACGTCATTCAAGAAGATAATGACTGTTATGATGTTTCAAAGTGGCAAGATGATGCTCTATATCTTAAAGAAACAAGAAGAAGCATGAAAGAGTTAATAAATATAGGTTTAATTGATTCATATAGGTTAAAATATCCAAATTTAAAAGAGTATAGTTTTTGGGATTATCAGGCTGGGGCTTGGCAAAAAGATAATGGTATAAGAATTGATTTTTTTCTCATTTCTCCAGAAATAGTAGATACTTTAATTGATGTTGGCATAGATAAAAGACCTAGGGGACACGAAAAACCTAGTGATCACACTCCAATTTGGATTAAAATAGAAAATTTTTAAATTAATTTTTATGAATATTTTTTGGGATGAAATCTGACTTTTTAATCTCACGTGGGTCAGGTATCCAAACTTTTCTGTCGGGATGCATTCCTGCCCCATATATAGCTGAAACGGCTGAGCTTCTCATTCTATTTAATAGTCTAGTATCTGCAATCCCCACTGCAGGATGTAATCCATTGTTATCATCAACATTTTTTTTCCAGTCATTTTTTCTTTCCCTCAAAATATTTTCATCTAATAGTTGAGTGCAAGTTAGAGTATTTTTATTTAGATCAACAACAATTTCATCTTTATCCTTAATTAGACCAATAGGCCCCCCAACAGCAGCTTCTGGACCAACATGACCAATAACAAGACCAACTGATCCTCCAGAAAAGCGACCATCAGTCATTAAGCCCACAATAATATCCTTCTCTCTGCATAATGCAGTTATTCTAGAAGTTGAATCTAACATTTCTGGCATTCCAGGGCCACCTACAGGTCCTTCATATCTAACTATTATCATATCTTTATTCATGAATTTTTCTGGTTCATTTTCCAGAGCATCAAGTAGTTTTTGTTCACCATCAAAAATCCTGGCTTTTCCTATAAATACATTATTTTCTAGACCGCCCTCAACGCCCGCTAACTTTAAAATTGAACTGTATTCAGGAGATAAGTTACCTCCTAGAAGCCTAAGGCCGCCTGTTTCTTTAAAAGGTTTTTTTACAGGATATATAACATTACCATCAGGACTTTTAGGATCTAGTCTGGTAATTTGCTCATTTAATGTTTCGCCAGTACATGTAAGTGTATTTCCATTTAACAAACCAGAATCTAGCAAATCTTTTACAAAAACTTGAACACCACCCTTAGCATCTATATCAACCATTGAATATTTACCAAAAGGTCTGGCATCAACTAAAACAGGAACAACATTTTTTGATAAATGATTAAATTCTTCGAAACTCATAATATCTTTATTAAAGTTACTATACCCTGCAGCACGAGCTAATTCTGGTGCATGTAGCATCACATTAGTTGAACCACCTATAGACATGGCGACAATAATAGCATTTCTTATAGAATCTCTTGTAACTATATCTCTAGGTTTAATATCATTTTTGATCATATTATCTAAATAAGTAATTAATTTATTTGGAAAATCTTCTAACCTTCTTTGATCTTCAGAGGCAGGTGAAACCATTTCTAATGGTTGCATGCCAACGACACCAATAAAAGTCTGCATAGTATTATATGTAAAAATACCTCCACAACTTCCATGACCTGGGCATGCTTCACATGCTATTCTTTTTTTTAAAACTTCATCATCACTTCCAGCAAGTTGATAAGCTGTAATTAAATCAATAGGTTCTTTAGTTACTGAATCAACTCCAGGTCTAATCGATCCATCAGACATAATTATTGCTGGCCTATTATGTTCTAAAATAGCAGATAAGGTTCCAACAGGAGGCTTATCACAAGCAACAACGGCAATAGTTCCTTCTAGCCCTGATGCGCTGAGGTGCTCACATAATGTGTCGTTAGTAACCTCTCGCCCAATTAAGGAGTAACGCATTTCTTTTGTACCATTTCTTATGCCGTCTGATGTCGCTACAGTGTATTCAGGTTGAACTAAACGCATAAAAATATCGCCTGGTTTTTGTCCTATTCTTAATCTTAAACACTCGTGTATTGTCCTAACTTTTTCTTCTACACCAAAATAACATTGTGAATCACCTTTATTACCGACAACTCCAATTGAAGGTTCATGAATTAAATCTAAGTCAGTATTTAAATTCCTTGCAACTCCAAATGTTTGAGAATTTCTTCCGGGATTTTTATCAATTAAAACTGTTTTAGAATTTTTCATCTTTTCCTCTAATTTTCTATCTTATATATTTAATAAGGCTTTTTCTATTTCAAATTTTCTTTGAGTGTAAATGCTTTGTTTAGTTTTGACTTCATTTATAACATTCGAAGGTGCTTTTTCTATAAACATTGGATTATTTAATCGTTTGTTTATGATGTCGATTTCAAGATTTATATTTGTAAGTTCTTTGTTTAACCTATTTTTCTCTTCATTAACATCAATTAAACCTTCAAGTGGAAGCATTAAAGTAATATTTTCAACAGTAGTCACAATAAATTTATCATTCAAAACTTTATCAGAAGAAAATTTTATATCAGTTAATTTTGCTAAATTAATTATTAGTTTTTTATTTTCAATAATAATTTTCTTTTTTTCAGGATCTGCATTTTTAAATATAATGTAAGGTCTAGACTTTGAAGGAATATTTTTTTCAACTCTTAATGATCTTATTGCAGAAATTAATTGAATTGATAAATCTATGCCATTTTCTAATGTATCTTTACTTTTAATAGTTTTGGGCCATGGGGATAAAATTGCTAATTCAGATGATTGAAAAAGATTTTCAAAAATTTCTTCAGTTACATATGGCATTATGGGATGTAACATTAATAAAACATTTTTCATTATATTTATAGAGACATTTTTAGTTTCATTAAGCGCATCTAAATCATTAGTATTTATTAAAATAGGTTTAATAAACTCAATATACCAGTCACAATAATCTTTCCAAATAAATTGATATAAAGCATCCGCTGCATCATTAAACTTATAATTTTTAATAGAAGTTTTAACTCTTAAATTTAATTTATTATAAAGGTTAATTATCCATTTATTTACGTCAAGGTTAATAATAAGTAAATCTTTTTCTAATTCAGTAATACAATTATTGAATTCTAGAAATTTACATCCATTCCAAATTTTAGTACTAAAATTTCTATAACCAGCAATCCTCTCTTCTGACAATTTAATATCCCTACCCTGAGCTGCCATCGCTGTTAGCGTAAATCTTAAAGAGTCCGCTCCATACTTTTCAGATAAGTCTAAAGGATCTAAAACATTACCTTTTGACTTTGACATTTTTTGTCCTTTATCGTCTCTCACTAGAGCGTGAATATAAACTTCTTTAAAAGGAACTTCTTTGTCCATAAAATGAATTCCCATCATCATCATTCTTGCAACCCAAAAGAAAATGATATCAAATCCAGTCACTAAAACATCTGTTGGATAGTACTTTTTTAGCTCAGATGTATTTTCAGGCCATCCAAGCGTAGAAAAAGGCCATAAAGCTGAAGAAAACCAAGTGTCTAAAACATCTTCGTCTTGATCTAGAGTAACTTTTTTTCCATAATGTAATTCAGCAGCTGTTTCTGCTTCTTGTTTATTAGTCTCGACAAATATTTTTTTATCTGGACCAAACCAAGCAGGTATTCTATGGCCCCACCATAGCTGTCTAGAAACACACCAAGGTTGGATATTATTCATCCACTCAAAATATGTCTTATCCCAATTTTTAGGAACAAACTGAGTATTACCATTTTTAACCGCTTTTATGGCAGGAACAGCTAGTTTTTTTGCATCTACATACCACTGATCCATGAGCCACGGTTCAACTATTACGTTAGATCTATCACCGTGAGGAACAGTGTGTGTAATATTTTCCTCTTTAACTAACAAATTTAATGATTTCATATGTTCTATTATTTTTTTTCTTGCCGTAAATCTATCTAACCCTACGTATCTATCTGGACCGTTTTCATTAATAGAAGCATCTGAATTAAAAATATTTATCATTTCTAGTTTATGCCGCTTTCCTACCTCAAAATCATTAAAATCGTGAGCAGGCGTAATCTTTACAGCTCCTGAACCTTTTTCAGGATCTGAATAATTATCAAAAATTATAGGAATAGGTCTATTCATAATGGGTAAAATAACATTCTTACCCCTTAAATGTTTATATCTGTCATCTTCTGGGTTTACAGCAACAGCTGTGTCACCCAACATAGTTTCTGGTCTGGTAGTAGCTATAGTTAACAATTCATCACTATCTTCAACAGGATATTTGAAATACCAGAACTTACCTTGCATTTCTTTTTGTTCTACTTCAAGGTCAGAAATTGCTGTAAATAATTTTGGATCCCAATTAACAAGACGTTTATCCCTATAAATCAAACCTTCTTTATATAATTTTACAAAAACAATATTAACAGCTTTGGATAATCCATCATCCATTGTAAAACGTTCTTTTTCCCAATCAGGTGATGCCCCAAGTGCTCTCAACTGGTTTGTTATTTCCCCTCCTGATTTTTCCTTCCATTCCCATACTTTTTCAACAAACTTCTCTCTACCTAAACTATGACGAGTAAGATTTAATTTTGCCAACTCTCTTTCAACAACCATTTGAGTAGCTATTCCTGCATGGTCAGTCCCAGGTTGCCATAAAACATCAAACCCTTGCATTCTATGAAATCTTATTAATATATCTTGAATGGTAAAAGTTAGTGCATGACCAATATGTAATGAGCCAGTTACATTAGGAGGTGGCATCATTATAACATAAGGTTTTTTTGTTGAAGAGCTATTAGATGAGAAAGCTCCACTATCCAACCATATTTTATACCATTTATCCTCTATAGATTTAGAATCAAACCTTTTATCCATCATATTTTGAATTTATCCATGATTTTGAATTAGTTAAAAGCCTTAGGGTCCAATATTTTAAAATTTAAATTATTTTCTTTTAAATCATGATTAAGTTTATATTCACGATTAATATCTCTAATTGATAAATTACCTAATATAGATTTTATATAAAACTGACTATAAATTTCGTCTGCTTTACTCTTAATTACATTTGTAGATGCGTTTAAATACTCAACTTCTGCATCTAAAACGTCTAAGACAGTTCTAATACCAAATTGTGCTTCTTTTTTAATTCCATTTAAAGCTAATAAAGAAGATATTTTTTCACTTCTAGAGGCAGAAGTTTTTGCTAAAGTACTTTTATAATTATGATAAGAAGAAATCGTACTTAATTCTACTTGTCTATTTTTTTCCGATAAATCAAAAGATGTAGCAATGAATAATTTATCAAGCCGCCTAATATTATCTTTTGTAGAATCATTATAAAATAAAGGTGTACTAAAAGTTAGGTTTGCACCATAGCTCTGGTAGTCACTAGTTGATGTATTAACTGATGACTGACTATCTTTCCCAAAAAATTCCATTTTAAGTGAAGGTCGGTTATTTGATTTTTTTAACTCAACATTTTTTTTGGCTATATCTTTTTCTAGTTTTGCAATTAAAATTATAGGATTATTCTCTAATGATACTTTAATTGCCTTATTGACTGTTTTAGGTATTTTGAAATTTAATTTAGGAAGTCTTAGATTACTAGGTACATTCTTTAACTTTGTTATACTTTTTAACTTAGATGCATAATTATTAAGATTACCCTCAGCCAAAATTAACTCATACTTTGCTTTTGCGTATTTCGATTGAGCTTCTGCTAAAACGGTTGGGGTAACTGTACCTGCTTCAAGTTTAAGTTTTGTTGCTTCAACGTTTTCATTAAATCTTTTTAAACTTCTTTTTCTTAATCTTACAACAGATTGATTTGAGTAAACGTCCAAATAAGCTTTTATAGCCTCTAAAATTATCTTTTGTTTAACTTTAATTAAGCTAACTTTTTGTAGCTTTAAATTATCTTCAGCTATTGAGTACTTTTCAAATGCTTCTCCACCATCAAATATATTTTTGCTTATAGAAATCGTTGAAGTAGTCGTGTCATCTTCACCAAAAAATCCATTAGAGTTACTATCTTTGTTAGTTGAATTGAAAACTGTAGAAAAAGAATTCATCCAATCCTTAGAAGAATTGGCTTCTCCAAGCGAATGTTTTACTGCTGCTAATCTATAATCTTGAGCTTTTAATTCAAGACTATTTTTTAAGGCTAAATGTATAGAGTGTTCAAATGTAAGATCAGATCCCTTAACCTTGGATACATTAAAACATACAAAGAAAATGAGCAGTATACTTAAAAAATTTATTCTTCCAGAAAAGATAAACATTGAAACCTCAAAAATAGTTCATCATTCATTAAATAACATTTAATAAATAATTGAAAAGTAAATTCGTATTCAAGATATAAAACATATTGTTAAATGTATTAAGTATTTAAAAAATATATATCCATAACATTTTTTTTATTTGCTTGTATGGTATTCTAGAGTTATAGAAAGAAATCATCTTAACTATTGGCCCGATGGCAGAGTGGTGATGCAGCGGCCTGCAAAGCCGTTAACAGCGGTTCGATTCCGCTTCGGGCCTCCATTTAATAGATAAAATCATAATGATTAATAACGAAGAAACACCTATTACAAATGATCTAATATTAATTGGCGGGGGTCATTCACACTTGTCAGTAATTATGGAACTATCTAAGAAACCATTAAAAGGTAATAGAATTACTTTAATAAGCAACGAAATCGACACACCTTATTCTGGAATGATACCAGGTTTTATAGAAGGTATATATTCTTGGCGGGAGAGTCACATTGATCTATATAAATTATGTATAAAATTAAATATTCGTTTTATTCATGCTGAAGTAACTAAAATTTCTGCCATCAACAAAGAAGTCTATTTAAAAGGACGACCAAAATTAAATTTTGATGTTTTATCAATTAATTCTGGTATAGAAAGTAATTATAAGAAAATTAAAGGAGCACAAAGAAATTGTGTTCCAGTTAAACCTATTTCAAAATTAGCTAACAATTTTTTAAAAGAAATTAAAAATTTTAATTCTATTGCTTTTATAGGTGGTGGAGCGGGCTCTGTAGAGTTGGCTTTAGCTCTTAAAAAACGCTTCAATAAAACAAAAAAAAATCTAGATATCACTATCGTTACTGGAAAAAATGGAATTTTAAACTCTTTTCCTAAGAAAACAAAACAAATTGCTTTAAATTTTCTTAAAGAAGTTGGTATAAAACTAGTAGAAAACAAGGAAGTCATTCAAGTTAAAACAAATAAGTTAATAATGTCAGATGGAACTTTCTTAAATATTGACAAATCTATTTTATCTACTAACGCAATGGCTCCTAAATGGATTGAACAATCAGATTTAAAATTAAACAAAGATAGCTTTATAGTTGTTAATAATGCATTTCAAACTAACCACAAATTTATATTTGCTGCTGGTGACATTGTTGATTTTAATAAAGAAAATTTAAAAAAAGCAGGTGTCTTCGCTGTAAGATCAGGAAAACCCCTAGCTAAAAGTATAAAAAATTATATTTCTAATAAAAAAAATTTTACATACAAATTTAATAAAAATTATCTTGCTCTGATAGGACTTTCAAATGGATTAGCAATTGCTACAAAATATAATTTTTCATATTCTACAAAACTGAACTTTTACTTAAAAAAATATATTGATCATAGATTTATTAAAAAATTTAATGAACTAAATCATAACCAAATTTCAAAAATAAAGAGAATTTTTGTAAGTAATATTTATAAAATTTTTAACATAAATAATGTTTATAAACATTACGATATTAAACAAATGCAATGTAGAGGTTGTGCAGCAAAAGTTCCATATAATGCTCTAAAAAATTCTTTGTCAAAAAAAATAATCTCAACTTCCGAAGACGCTACCCCTATTAATAATTATCCGAGTTTATTTCAAAGTGTTGATATGATAAATGCAATTATATCTGACCCTTATGTTTTAGGGAAAATTGCAGCAAATCATGCAATAAGTGATATTATTTCTGTAAATTCTAAAATAATTTCTACTATGATGATTTTACAATTACCTCTATCAAAATCTATTATCAATTCTAGAGATTTAGAACAAGTTTCATATGGAGCAAATAAAATCTTCGAGTCTTACAACTGTTATATTGATGGCGGACATACAATGATTGGAAAAGATCAAGATCCAGTTATTGGATTTGCAATAACTGGTGAACAAAAAAAGCCTTTAAATTTTAAAAAAATAAATAGAAAGATAAAAGTTAATGACATTTTAATTTTAACTAATAAAATTGGCACAGGCATTGTTTTTGCTGGAATTAATAATGATTTAATTGATAGTTATTTTCAAATTGAAGTTATTAAGCAAATGGAAGACGGTAATATAGCTTTTGGAAATATTACTGAAAAATTAAAAATTTTATCTATGACTGACATAACAGGTTTTGGACTTGCCAATCATCTTTTAAATTTAATTAAAAGAGATAATGGCAAAACTGGATTAACTATATTTCCTAAAAAGATACCAATATTTAAAGGTGTTAAGGAAGCAATAAAAAAAAGAGTGAAGTCGTCACTATTTGATAATAATTATCTCATAGCTAAAGAAAATATTGTTTATAGTAGAAATGAAGATAGTGTTGATGAAATACTATATGATCCTCAAACCGTAGGGGGGCTGGCTTTTATAATACCTAAAGAAGAAAAGGAAAAACAATTTCAACTCTTAAAGAAATATAAAATCAATTTTACTGAAATTGGTTATGTGAATGATTTAGAAAATAAAATTGAAATTTTATAAAGATAATGCTTAAGAAATATAAAATAAAAAAAAATTGGAAATGTAAAGATTTTGATACAATAATTGACGTCAGATCGCCTTCTGAATTTGAAGAGGACCATATTGTTGGAGCTATAAACTGTCCAGTTTTATCCGACTTAGAAAGAGAGAAAGTTGGTACTATTTACAAAAGACAGAGTACTTTTAAAGCCAAAATAATTGGTTCTTCATTAACTGCAAGAAATATAGCTAAACATATTGAAGAAAGATTTTCAGAATATAAGGGCTCCTGGCAACCTCTTGTTTACTGTTGGAGGGGTGGGCAAAGATCAAAAGCGTTTGCAATTATTTTATCGGAAGTTGGCTGGAGAACTCAACAATTAGAAGGAGGTTATAAAGAATATAGAAATCATGTTCTTGAGTTTATGGATAATATAGGTTCTAAACTTAAAATAATTTTAATAAGTGGAAAAACTGGGTCGGCTAAAACAAAAATTTTACACAGTATAGCGCAACAAGGTGGCCAGGTATTAGACCTAGAAGGACTTGCTAATCATAAAGGTTCTCTATTAGGAAAAATACCTAATTTTAATCAACCTTCTCAAAAATTTTTTGAAAGTAAATTATATTATCAATTGAAAAAACTAAATCTAAGAAAACGAATTTTTGTAGAGGCCGAGAGTAGTAAAATAGGAAATATTCATATACCTAAAACTATTTGGGCTAAAATGATAGTTTCTCCAAGAATTGAAATAAAAGCAGATATTCATTTAAGGTCTAATTTTCTTGTAAAAGATTATGAATATATGTGCAAAAATCCAGAATTGATAAATCCAATTATATTTGGCTTGAAAAAAAGGTTAAGTAAACAATTAGTAGATAGTTGGAAAGAATTAATAAACCAAAAAAAATGGCAAGAATTGACAACAAGTTTTTTGGAAAATCACTACGATCCATCATATTCTTCAAATACGATTAAAAATGACAGAAAGGTCATAAAGGAAATAAAACCATTGTCATTTAATTCTTCAGAAATTACAAAAATTGCAAATTCTATAATCAAAGGTATTTAATATTTTACTCTTTGTATACTAGTATTAATTAGTTGCAATTTATATTATTTACATTAAAAACATTTAATAAAGTGGCTATTAACATTATTCCCCGGTAGCTCAGCGGTAGAGCAGACGACTGTTAATCGTCTGGCCGGCGGTTCGAATCCGTCCCGGGGAGCCATCCTCTAGAAAACATTTGTTACAACTAAAGATATAAACACGTATCTCATTGTTTTAGCTAAAGAAACTATAAATATAAATGTATGAATTGGAACGCGAAAAATACCAGCAATTATTGTAAGTGGATCTCTAATTATAGGAACCCAACTTAAAAATAATGTCCATTTTCCATATTTTAAAAACCATGAAGATGCTCTAGTTAATTGTGATTTATTTATAGGAAACCATTTCCTATCTTTAAGGTTTGTAAGAAAATATCCTATACACCAATTTAAAATTGAACCTAAAATATTACCAATGCTTGCAAAAAAAAATAAGATCTATAATCGGATATTTCTTTAAAAAAATAAATGCTGTTAATATTATCTCTGAATGACCCGGAAGTATGGTAAGGAAAGGAAGGAAGATATAAAAAGACTAGCATATACCTAAATAGCGTTCATTTACTTATTAACTCGATACTCTCAACTATTTTTTCCCAAACTTTTTCTTCTTCAGCTATCTGTATTAACACTTTTTGGAGGTTAAAGTTAACTTCTTGAGCGCGTTTTTGATTATTAGATGAATAAAAATTTTGATTTAACATTTCAATTTCTAATGTCTTTTTTTGTTTTTCAAATTCAAGTATTTTCTTTTCTGAATAAGTTAAGCTCTTTTTTAAATCTGAAAGAGAGAAGTTTGGAATTGAAACATTTGAATTTTTGCTTTTTAAAATATTTTCTTGTTTTTTTTTCTTACTATTATTACTTAATATCAATTTTCTATAATCATGAATATCACCAGAGAACTCAGATACATTTCCATCTTTAATAATTAAAAGTCTATCAACTAATCTTTCAACCAAAAATGCATCATGACTTACTAATATTAAGGAACCTTTATAATCATTTAATGCCATGATAAGAGCTTCTCTACTTTCTATATCAAGGTGATTAGTAGGCTCATCTAAAATTAATAAATCAGGTTTTTCGATTACAACTAGTAACATTAATAACCTTGCTTTTTGCCCACCAGATAACCTTCTGACTTCAAGATCCATTGTTTCAGAAGTAAACCCTGCTGAACCAAGCTTTGCTCTAATTTTAGAAGGAATTTCTTTATTTAGTTTTAGAAATAAATGTTGAAATGGTGTTTCGTTGGGTCTTAGCTCATCTAATTGATGTTGAGCAAAATATCCTATCTTTAATTTTTTAGGAATTAGTAAATGTCCTTTCATTACATTAATTTTTTTTGCAATAAGTTTAGAAAACGTAGATTTTCCCTCCCCATTTACCCCTAATAACCCAATTCGATCATCAGGATTGATTTGTATATTAATGTTTTTTAAAACTTCTACCTGATTGTATCCAACAGATGCCTGATCAAGAGTAACTAATGGTGGAGCAAACTTACTAACATCTTCAAATTTAAACTTAGGAATTTTTTGATCTTCTTCTATAACAACTGGTTTCATCTTTTCTAAAATTTTAATTCTTGATTGAGCTTGCCTAGCTTTTGAGGCTTTTGCTTTAAAACGATCAACAAAGCTTTGTATATGAGCTCTTTGAACGTCTTGTTTGTTTTTTTGAGAAATTTTTTGTTCTAATTGACTTCTTCTTTCATTATCAAAAGTATCATAATTTCCAGTATAAAACTGAATTTTCTTACTAGATAAATGTAAAATTCCACTTACAGATTTGTTGAGTAAATTTCTATCGTGAGAAATAACTAAAACTGTATTTTTAAATTTTTGTAAATAATTTTCTAACCATGCAGTACCTTCAAAGTCTAAGTAATTTGTAGGTTCATCTAATAATAACAAATCTGGATTTGAAAATAATACGCTTGCAAGCGCTACTCTCATTTGCCAACCACCAGAAAAACTTGAACATGGACTATGCTGATCAGTTTGACTAAAACCTAAACCACTTAAAATTGATGATGCTCTTGCTTCAGCCGAATAAGCATTAATATCAGCTAATCTAGTATGTATATTAGCGATTTTATTTGGATCAGTTTCTATTTCTGATGCAGACAATAGTTTTGCCCTTTCAATGTCTGCTGCTAATACTGTGTCTATAAGTTTTTCTTCATTAGATGGTGCTTCTTGAGCAACTGCTCCAATTGTATAGTTTCTAGGCAGTTCAATAACTCCTCCATCTAGAGTTATTTCCTTAAGAATTAGTTTAAATAATGTTGTTTTTCCTGCCCCATTTCTTCCAACTATACCTATTTTATGACCTGTGGGAATAAAAGCTGATGTGTCATCAAAAAGAGAAACACCGCCAATAGAAAAAGAAATATTTTTAAAATTTATCATTATTAATATTCTTAAATTAAAAGATTTAAGTTATTTTCTTGAAGCAATTGTTATATTATGCTTAAGCAGTATTCAATTTGTATATACAAAAACACATAATTAGTAAGTAAAATTTATGAAAAAAGATATTAAAGAAGATTTCATTGATACTATAGGCAACACTCCACTTATAAAATTAAATAAAGCAAGTGAACTTACTGGTTGTGATATTTACGGAAAAGCAGAATTTCTTAATCCAGGCTCTTCTATTAAAGACAGAGCTGCTAAGGGAATAGTACTAGACGCTATCAACAAAAAACAGTTGCACCCTGGAGGTTTAATTGTTGAGGGCACAGCGGGAAATACTGGAATCGGTCTAGGCTTAGTGGGAAATTCTCTTGGTTACAAGACGTTAATTGTTATGCCTGAGACACAAAGCCAAGAGAAAAAAGATGCATTGAGATTAATTGGGTGTGAATTGAAATTGGTTCCTGCATTACCATATTCAAACCCTAGAAATTATATAAGACAATCACGACAAATTGCAGAAAATCTTGCAAAAACACATGATTCTGGGGTTTTGTGGGCAAATCAATTTGACAATATCGCAAATCAAATATCTCATTATAATTCAACTGGTCCTGAGATATGGGATCAGACCAATGGTAAAATTGACGGTTTCACATGTGCTGTTGGAACAGGTGGAACTTTGTCAGGGACTGGTTTATTTTTAAAAGAAAAAAATAGAGAAATTAAAATAGCTTTGTCAGATCCATTCGGATCAGGACTATTTAATCATTATCAAAAAGGTGAAATGAAGGCAGAAGGTAACTCAATAACTGAGGGAATTGGACAAGGTAGAGTCACAAAAAATTTAGAAAACTGTCCTGTAGATTTATCTTTTAGAATTAATGATAATGATGCACTTACAATTATTTTTGATTTACTAAAGGAGGAAGGAATTTTTCTTGGTGGTTCAAGTGGTATCAACGTAGCTGGAGCAATACAATTAGCTAAAGAGCTTGGACCTGGTAATACTATAGTAACTATATTATGTGACTCTGGTCAAAGGTACCAATCAAAAATATGGAATCCTGAATTTCTTAAATCAAAAGATTTGGTGGTCCCACATTGGCTTGAATAAAAGAGGTAAAAATGAATCCAAAAAATACAAATATATTTATAGAACCAAAAAAATTAATAAATAAAATAAATGATGATCCAAATTTTCGTTATAAAATTCTTGATGCAACCTTTTATTTACCTAATTCTGGGCTTGATGCAGAACAAGAGTTTAACGGTGAACACATAAAAAATTCAGTTTTTTTTGATATAAATAAAATTGCTGCATCAGATAATAGCTTGCCACATATGATCCCTTCAAAAAATGAATTCTCATTAATGATGCAAAATTTAGGTGTAAACAAGGATGATGTTATAATATTTTATGATAATTCTCCTTTTTTGTCATCCTCTCGGGGTTGGTTTTTATTTAGGTACTTTGGTCACAATGATATTTTAATTTTAAAAGGTGGACTTAAGAATTGGAAAAATTGTAATGGTGCTGTATCAAGTAAAAAAACAAATCCAAAAAAAGGTAATTTTGAAGCCATTATTGAAAGAAAAGAACTTGTAGTTAATTTGAATCAAATGATCACAGAATCAAAAAATAATTCTAAATTAATTTTAGATGCTAGATCAGAAAAAAGATATTTGGGTGAAGCAAAAGAACCTAGACCTGGATTACCTTCAGGTCATATTCCCAATTCACAAAGTATTCCAGCCTCAGATTTAATTTCAAGTGATGGTTACTTGAAATCATTAGAAGAATTAAACGATTATTTTTATGATAAAAATATAAATAAAAAAGATCATATCATAGCTACATGTGGATCAGGAGTTTCTGCATGCGTTATATCAATAGCTTTGTACTGTTTAGGTAAAGAAGATGTCCCTATTTATGACGGCTCTTGGACAGAGTGGGCCTCATCCGGACAAGAAATAAAAACAAGTATTTAATGACCTCACCTACGAAATTTAATGATTAAGTATTTGACTTAAAAATAACTTTGTTCTGTCATTTTTAGGATTATTAAAGAAATTTTTAGGATCATTTTGTTCAATTATTTCTCCTTCATCCATAAAAATAACACTATCAGCGACTTTTTTTGCAAAACCCATTTCATGAGTTACAACTAACATTGTCATACCCGTTTCAGCAAGCTCTATCATAGTGTCTAAAACCTCTTTGATCATTTCAGGATCTAAAGCTGAGGTTGGTTCATCAAAAAGCATAATTTTAGGTTGCATACATAATGATCTTGCTATGGCAACTCTCTGTTGTTGTCCACCAGATAATTGGCCTGGAAATTTCAAAGCTTGTTCCGGTATTTTAACACGTGTTAATAATTCCATTGCAAGTTCATTTGCATCTTTTTTAGGAAGACCTTTGACCCAAATTGGTGCTAAAGTACAATTTTCAAGAACGGTTAAGTGAGGGAATAGGTTAAATGATTGAAATACCATTCCAACGTCACTTCTAATTGCTTCAAGATTTTTTAAATCACCAGTGAGTTCAACGTCATTAACTATAATATCTCCTCTTTGATGAACTTCTAAACGATTAATGCATCTTATAAGTGTAGATTTACCCGATCCTGATGGACCACATATAACAATACGTTCACCCTGATTGACACCTAGAGATATGTTTTTTAGAACATGAAAAGTTCCAAACCATTTATGCATTTCTTTTATTTCAATAACTGGCTTTGAAGACGTGTTTTTCTTGATTACCATTTTATTCTCACTTATTTTCAGTGTTTAATTTATTCTCAAGCCACAACGAATATCTAGACATAGCAAAGCAACTTACAAAGAAGAATAATGCCACAAATAAATATGTTTCTGTTGATAAACCATTCCATTTTGTATCTGCTAAAGCTGCTCTTCCAATTCCAAGAGGATCTAATAAACCAATAACAACAACAAGAGTTGTGTCTTTGTATAGACCTATGAAAGTATTAACTATACCAGGTATTGATATTTTCAAAGCCTGTGGAAGTGTAATAAATCTAGTTGTTTGCCAATAATTAAGTCCTAATGCGTCAGCAGCTTCATATTGTCCTTTTGGGATTGCCTGTATACCACCTCTTATAACTTCAGCTATATACGCAGCAGAAAAGAAGGTAAACATTATTATAACTCTTACAAGTATGCTAAAGTTGGTTCCTGGTGGCATGAAGTAATTAAGCATTGAAGATGCAACAAAAAGAAGTGTTATTAGAGGTACCCCTCTCATAAACTCTATAAAACATACACTTAAAGTTCTTACTACTGTAAGTTTAGATTGTCTACCCAATGCTAATAGAATACCTATAGGAAGAGAACACACAATACCTGAAACTCCTAATATTACAGTAAGCATAAATCCACCAAACAAACTATACTCAATCTTTGGTAAACCAAAAAAACCACCATTAATAAGAATAAATGCAAAAATCGGATAGATACCACTAAACCACAATAGCCATTTTCTCTTGGGTAAGTCTGGATATAACAGAGGAGCAAAAGCAAAAAACATTGTATAGAATGTTAAATCAATTCTCCACCTTTCAGCTTCGGGATAAAAACCATAGACAAATTGACCTACTCTTCTAGTAATTACAGCCCAACAGGCTCCATCGTTAATTTTTCTACATTCTATTTTTGAATCTGCATCAAAAACAGCATCAAAAAAGAACCAGCCTATAATACTATCAATTAAGTAATATAGTAAAATAACTGATAAAATTGTGAGTAAAGAATTAGAAACAGAGGAAAACAAATTGTTTTTCAACCATCCATAAACCCCGACAGTACCTGCTGGAGGTGGAAGATTTGGATATGAACCTGGTTTGTATGTTTCTAGGCTCATATTATCTTCCTACTAATTTAGCTTTATTATTATACCAATTCATTAGAGCTGATATACTCAAAGAAACAGAGAGATATATTAACATTACTATTACCATTGTCTCCATTTCTCTTCCTGTTTGATTAAGAGAAATTCCACCAAGGGTCGCAACAAGATCCATATATCCTATAGCAATAGCTAATGATGAATTTTTAGTTAAATTTAGATACTGACTTGTTAAAGGCGGAATTATTACTCTACGTGCTTGAGGTAGAATTACTAAGTTCATTACCTTAGATGGCTTTAGGCCAATTGACTCTGCCGCTTCTCTTTGCCCCTTATCTACAGCCAATATACCTGCTCTTACTATTTCTGCAATAAACGCAGCAGTATATATACCTAATGCAAAAGTTAATGCTGCCAACTCAGGGCTCATGTGCATGCCGCCTCTAAAATTGAAACCCTTTAGTGCAGGTATCTCTAAAGAGATTGGCATACCAGAAATAAAAAAAGCAAAAAGTGGCAAGCTAATGATTACTGATAAATTAATCCAAAATACTGGATACTGGGCACCAGTTAAATCTTGTTTTTTCTTACAATATTTATAAAATAAAATTGAAAAAATTATTGCGATAATGAAAAATAAATATACAAACTCAATACCATTTTCAGTCAACGGTTTTGGGATATAAAAACCCCTATTAGAAAGAAAAGTCACATCAGCTATATTAATGGCTTTTTTTGGATGGGGAAGAGTATTAATGATAATACCGTGCCATAAGAGTATCTGTAACAATATAGGTACATTCCTAGTAAATTCGACATACCAATATGCAATTTTACTAGCTAACCAATTTTTTGATAATCTGATAATTCCAACCGATATACCTAGCACAGTTGCCAAAATAATCCCAAAAAAAGCTACCAAACCGGTATTTAGTAAACCTACAATACCCGCTCTCAAATGACTATCCCTATTATTATAATCTATCAAATATTGATTAATATCATACCCAGCAGGTATGAATAAAAATTCAAAACTAATATCTTTACCAAGGGCTTTAAAATTTGCGTCAACGTTCGCAACTAACCAGGATAAAAACCAGCCAATGGAAAGTAATACAAGTAGTTGTATAATAATCTCTCTGCTTTTTTCGTTACGCCATAGATTATTTACAAAAGTCATAAGCTGTCTTTATAAAATTAGGAAAAAAAGGTTGCGTCTATTAATAGTTAAACGCAACCTTCTATAATTATTTGATTGGTGGTATGTAGAAAAGACCACCATCTTTGTAAAGTTGATTAGCACCTCTGGCAATTTTTAAAGGTGTACTCATACCAAGGTTCTTTTCAAATACCTCTTCATAGTTTCCAACTTGACTTATAACTTGAACAGCCCAATCAGCTGACAAACCAAGTTTTGAGAGACCTTGTAAAGGATCTTTACCTAACAAACGATTAATTTCTTTATTTTTGTTATCTTTTGCTGCTAAAGATTTTACGTTAGATGAAGTTATATTTAATTCTTCTCCTGCCATCATAGCTCTTAAAGTCCAAGCTACAATATCAGCCCACTGATCATCACCATGTCTTACAACAGGACCTAAAGGCTCTTTTGATACAATCTCAGGTAAAACCATATGATCACCAGGTTTATCAAAACTTGACATTGTTGCATATAGTCCTGAAGCATCAGTTGTATACACATCACATCTTCCAGCTTTATATAGTTCTTGTGCTTCTGCGTTCGTTTCAATAGGAACAGGATTATATTTCATTCCATTTCCAGCAAAAAATTCAGCAAGGTTTAATTCTGTAGTTGTACCAGTTTGAATACATACTGATGCTCCGTCCAAACCTTTAGCAGATTTAACACCTAAAGCTTTTGGAACCATAAAACCTTGACCGTCATAATAACTGACACCAACAAAAGTTTGTGATAAATCAACATCTCTCGAAAATGTCCATGTTGTATTTCTTGAGAGTATTTCACCTTCACCTGCAGCTAATTTTGTAAAACGTGTTTTACCAGTTGCAGTCGTGTAATTAACTTTATCTGCATCACCTAATGTTGCTGCTGCTACTGCTCTACAAAAGTCGACATCAAAACCAGTCCACTTTCCTTTATCGTCAGGTGCAGCAAAACCAGCTAAACCAGTATTAATAATACAGTTTAACTTACCTCTTGCTCTTACATCGTCTAAAGTGCTTGCTAAAACGGATCCAGCAAACATCACTCCAGCAGTCGCAGCTGCTAAAAGTATTTTTGTTTTCATGTTATTTCTCCACTATTAAAAATTTTCATGATAATCATGATTTTGTTAGTACTTTCGTTCTTATTTAGTATAGTTTCAAGATAAAAATAAAAAAATTTTTTTAAATGTTTATAGATTAAATATTAATTGGGATAAAATTATATCAATATTAATTTAGAAATCGGAAATTAGGTTCATTTAATAATCAATGAAACAAGATGATAAAAATTTATATGTAGAAACAATTACTTCACATGTTGGAAAAAATCCTCATGAAAACCACGGTATACCTTCACCTCCAGTATATAGAACGAGCACTATTTTAAACAAGACAATGGAGTCTTACAAAAATAAAGATTTAAAATATACTTATGGAAGAAATGGGACGCCTACTTCAGAGTCATTGATTAAGGCAATTTCTTCAATATATAGTGCAGAAGGATGTGTTCTTGCTTCGTCTGGAATGAATGCTATTACAACTGGATTAATGTCATTAATAAAATCTGGCGATCATATTTTGTTACCTGATTCTGTATATGGATCAACTAGACGATTTGCTAAAGAAGAATTTCCACGATTGAATATCGATTATGATTTTTACAACTCAAGAGATTTAAAAAATTTAGAAACCCTTATCAAAAATAATACAAAGGCAATTTATTTAGAAAGCCCTGGTACATATACTTTTGAAGTAATTGACATAATTAAGGTTATGGAAATTTGTAAAAAATATGAATTAAAATCTTTAATAGACAATACTTGGGCTACTGCAATTTATTTCAATCCATTTGATTTTGGTGTTAATGTTGTAATTGAAGCCATAACAAAATACATCTCTGGTCATTCTGATATTATGATGGGGGTAGTTCTTGCAAATAATGATGATCTCGTAGGAATTGAAAGGTGGACTAAAAACGCTGGAGTTTATGTTAGCCCTGACGATATTTTCATGTCTCTTAGAGGTTTAAGAACACTTCCTTTAAGATTGGAACAATCATCATATAACAGTCTAAAATTAGCTAAATTTTTGGAAAATCTTAAAGAAGTAAAATATGTAATGCATCCTGCTTTAACTCAACATCCTGATCATAAATTATGGAAAAGAGATTTTAAAGGTGCATCTGGTCTTTTTGCTATCGAATTTAATGACAATATCTCTGAAGAAGCAGTTAATAAATTAGCTAATAGTCTTGAAATTTTTGGAATTGGCTCTTCTTGGGGAGGATACTCAAGTTTAGTATCAATGATGAATGTTTCAGAATCTAGAAAGATTAAAACAAGTTATATCCCGAAAGGTGTTTATCTAAGGATTTACACTGGCTCAGAAAATATAAATGATTTATTAAATGACTTCAAAAATGGAATAAAAGTCTTAAGAAACTTCTTAAAACTTTAAAAAATTAGATCAATTTCTCTTCGCCCAAGACAGTTGTTCTCCTCATATCCCTATTTTCTTTCAAATCATCATAAGCTCTTGCCCTATGCATGGTTTGTCTATTATCCCAAATTATTAGATCATTTTTTGACCATTCATGTATATACTTGAACTTTAATTGTGTAGAATATTCAATCAAATCGTCAATAAAACACATTGAATCTGGCCTAATCCAATTTTTTATTTTACCAATATGACTCGATAAGAAAATTGTTTTCCTATTAGTTAATTTATTTTTTCTGACAAGAGGTTGTTCAACAGGAGTAAAATTTTTAATTTCATCTAATGATAACTCTTTAACCATGTCAAAACCCAATCTTTGTCGGGAATATATCAAAGAATGTTCGCAAATCATTTTATCGATTTTATTTTTAGTTTTGTTCTCTAGACTATCATAAGCATTTCTCATATCCGCAAACTCTGTATTACCTCCTACTTTAGATACATTTCTAGCTGACAGAAGAGAATATTTTGCAGGAATTTCTTTAAAGGAGCTGTCGGTATGCCATAAACGATTACCTAAGTTAAATATTCTTCTTGGATCATCTTGAGTAAAGGGTTTATTGTTTTTATCAAGATTAGATACGTCTGCTAAATCTGTAGACAATCTTCTATCCTGCGCTTTAGTAATGTTAGATTTATTTCCAGAAGCCTCGATTTCACCAAAATATTTAGTAAATTTTACCTGTTCATAATCATCTATATTTTGATTTCTAAAAACTAAAACAGTTAATTTATTAATAGCATTATCAATCTCTTTTACAATATTATTATCCAAATCTTTTTTTAAATCCACTTCAGAAACAAACCCGACAAAGTCTGGGGATTCAGTTCTTGTTTCTATAATCATATTAATCTCCAAATTTATTTTTTTTAATAAATATATGGTTATATGTGTATAATTAATTATAAAATCTAAGTTGTAAAATCAAAAGAGTAAATTTATGTATTTTATAAAAACTAATAAATTATTAATATTAATAACTTTGTTATTTTTAAATTTAAACTTTAACGTGTTTGGTATTGATAAATTAGATGGTGCATGGTTTGAATGTGAATTCTCTGGTAAAACTAAAGAGCCAACTGATAATTGTAACATGCTAGATAATGACGGTTTCATTTTCTCGAACAATATTGCGGCACATATATCAGTGATTGATAGTCAGGAAACAAATTGTAAAAAAAATAAAATTGGTCAATGTTTTCAAAGCAACTTAAGCTTTATTACGATAAGACAAGGTAGAGAGGACAAAGTAAAGTTTGAAAATAGTAAGTTAATATTAACCTTTTTAGGTTGCGGTCAAGTCTTTCACCTAACAGATAAAACAGATTACGTTGAAGCTAAACCTGATGAAAAAAAGTGCTTCTGGGCAGGTAAAAAAATTTTCTATTTAAAAAAATACGATGGTAAATTAATATTTAAAAAATAATAGATGGAATATTATGTATATATTAAGACAGACAAACTTACTTAAATTTGGATTAATAACAATTGGGATTATAATAGCTCTTTTTTGTTTTTATGTGATTGTTGGATTTCTAGGTATACAATATATTATGGAACCATATAAATATGGGACTTTTTTCGCCTGGGTAATTATCTTATTTGGTATTTTTTATAGGTTTACTTTTTTACTTTTAACTATTGGTGTTTTTTTTGGTATTATAAACGTACTAGAGTGGCATCTAATATTTGCTATTTTATTCACTTTACCAAGTCTTCTTTTTATTTTTCCTAAACAAATTCTTAACTTTAAAATGGGTGCAAAAAACACAGAAAAGAAAGATAATGATTTTGATGAGTATACTAATACTAACAGAGAACAGACTATGAAAAGATTTAAAACTAAATCTCAAAATAATGAAGTAATTGATGGAGATTATGAGATTATTAATGAAAATGATAAAAATAAAAATTAATCATTTAATTTTAAATGGTATGAATTTTTTGTTTCCATATCATAAACTACCATTCCCCCACTTGGTAATGAAATCCCAGTAAAAGCTTGAATTACCACATAATGAGTAACCATCAAATAAGTGCCTTTTATTATTTGGAGTTTGCTAATCAATTTATTTAGCCCAGCTAGCGTTTCATCTCTATTAACATGTCCTTGGTAAAAAGAATTAAGACCTTTGTGAGTAAAAAATTTACCTATTTTTAAGAATGATGCAGTATCTTTACACCTACACCAAAAACTTGAAAAAATTTTTGTAAATGTTATTTGAAATTTTTTAAAAATTTCTCCTATCATCTCACTTTGGTAAATCCCATTCACATCAAGATTTCTTTGAGTAGAACAATCATCTATCTTAAAATTTGAAGGATCTCCGTTTCCAGGTGCCAAAGCGTGTCTCATAAAAATTATTTTGTTGTGACTGGCTTTTTTAAAGTTTTCTATTAAAATGTAATCTTCACTTGCATGAGTGTTGTTGCCTAATAAAATGCAAAAAATAGATATTAAAAGTGATCTGAACATTAGTTTAAAATACAAGGCATTATAAATCCTACAAACTTTTTTATGATTTTTTTTGAGTTTCTCTTCTTATAATAATTAATGAACAGGAAATTATTATTAAAGTTCCAATATAAAAAGTTGAAGTTAAGGATTCATTGAATAAATGAACACCTATCAAAATACCAATTGGAACTGATATATATCTTAAAGGAGCCAACAGGCTTGCTGGTGCTAACTTCAGGCTATATGCTAAACAAATTTGTTGCAAGCTAGAAACCACACCAATAACAATCAAAACAATTAGAACCTGATCATAATCAGGCCATTCAGTTTTTATTAACATACAAATAACTAAGAAAACTATGGCTCCGAATATATTATACCATAATGCTGTAGTTGCAGGGTGATCTGTTTGACCAAGTTTTCTAACAGATAGCGTCATAAGTGCTCCAAAAAAAGGTGAAAAAACACCAAACACTAATCCAAAGTTAAACCAATTTTCTTTTAAAGGATCAAGTATTAGGATTACTCCTATAAATCCAATTAAAGCTATTATTCGTCTAAACCATCCAACAACTTCCTTTATGACAATAGGTGCAAGTAAGGTAATAAATATTGGCATTGTTTGAAATAAAGTAGTCATAAGGCTTAGATCTATAAATTGAAGTGCCGCAAACAAGCATCCAAAAGAGCCTAAACCAGTTATAGTCCTAATCATCAGACCAGATTTAGATTCTATTTGAAACGCATATGATTTGCGTTGAAAATATGCCGTTATCATTAACAAAGGGATACAAAACAAATATCTAAAAAATAAAACCATAAAAACTGAAAGATCACCTGCTATCAGTTTTACTAAACTGGCTATAGTTATCGTGCATATAACTTCAGTTACGGAAAAGGAAACTCCAAGAGGAATATTTGAATTATTATTCGTTAGTAACATATGTAGTTTTCATTCGAAATCTTTTTTGATGATTAATGGTCGGGCCAGCGGGATTTGAACCCACGACCTTCCGCCCCCCAGACGGACGCGCTACCAAGCTGCGCTATGGCCCGATTTTTAGCAATATTAGCAAAATATACTAAAAGCTATAAATTTAATAATTTTATTTAAATACCACCATAAGATTTTTGAGGAATACCACGATTCAATGAAAAATGTGTATGTATGCACTTCCAAGCATCGTTTATATTAATCCTCTTTAGCGTAACTGTTGCCCTTCCATTTCTTTTAAAAGAACTGCCATTTTTTTTATACCCTGTAGAGACCCAAACTAAAATAGAGTTAGCAAGTAATCTGTCAGGAGAGATTTGAATATAAAGTGTGTCGGTCAAGAATTTAAATTATTAATAGTTGGCCAAACACTTTTCCATTGGTTAGCACAAAGTTTTTCTAAACCTTCAACTACATTCATCCAAGTACCAAAACTAACAACATCATTTCCAAAAAGATTTTTAGCTGATTCAAAATCTTTATTTTGGACTTTATTTTCCCAAGTTTTAAACCAAAATATTATAGAATCATGATCTTTATTATCAGTATCAAGTTTATACATTATTAAAATGTTTCATTGATATTATACTTATTTTAATTTTATCTATTTGAAATTTAATAGTCAATTTCATAGAAGCATTAAAAAGTAAAAAAAATAATTCGAAACGTATATTTTAATTTAAAATTGATTAATTGCTTTATATCCTATGCTTTAATTATTTTTTATAAAAAAGATGCCTGAAAATGTAATTTTATCAGACATCTTTTAAGTTAATTTTATAATGATGGTAATGCAGGAAGATCTTGACCAAGCCATTTTTGAGAGATTTTATTTAAAGCCCCTCCCAGCTTTTTATGAAGTATAAAAACGTTTACCCATCTCAATAAATCTTCATTTCCCTTTTTAACACCTATAAAACAAGGACTATCTTTGATAATAAACTTCCTCTCTAAATCAAAGTCTGGATTTGCTTCAGTTACAGAAGCTGCAACAGTATTACCTGCGACGAGCACTTGAACTTGCTTTGATTTAATAGCGCTTAAAGTAGCAGCATTATCACCAAATCTTGTTATTTTAGCACCTTTAGGAGCCATTTTAGTAAGTTCTAAATCCTCTAGAGTTCCTCCAGTTACTCCTATTGTGAGACCATCTAAATCTTTGTACGAAGAAACTTTAATTGTAGAGGGTGCAAATACTCCTGAATAGAATGGTGCATAGGCACTAGAAAAATTAATTGACTTAGCTCTAGAAGGATTAGCTCCCATTGTAGATATTACTAAATCAACCTTATCTGTTTCAAGAAAAGGTATTCTTTGCTTTGAAACAACAGGTACTATTTTAAGTTTGACTCCCAAGTCTTTTGCAATAAGTTTTGCAACGTCAACATCATAACCTTCATGTTCACCAGTTTTCCCAACTGAGCCAAAAGGCGCAAAAGCCTCTGGTACAGCAATTTTAACTTCACCACTTTTTAATATACCATTAAGGTCAGCGGAATTAGCTGAAAAACTTAGAAAAAATAGACTTAATAAAAAACTATAAATTATTTTTTTTGAAAACATTTTTTTTCCTTTCAATAAATTAATTTTCAATGATGTATTTTTTTTCTAAATATTTGGCGTAAATGGCCAGGGGGTAACATAGGCAGAAATACAAAACTGCCATTATAGGAAAAATTATAAATGGTTCTGAACCTATTACAGGAGCGTTAGCCCACCTTTTCCCTAATAACATTAAATCTTGAAAGCCAATTATATAAGCAAGAGAAGTTCCTTTTATAATTTGAATAAGAAAGCTTACTGTAGGAGCAATACTATACTTATAAACTTGTGGTATAATGATAAGCCTTAATGTCTGCGTAAAGTTTAGATTAAGAGCTACTCCTCCCTCCCATTGACCAGAAGGGATTGCCATAATTGCACCTCGCCAAACTTCTGATAAGTAAGCCGAGGTAAATATTATCAACGATATGCTTGCAGCGTACCAAGGATCGAAGTCTTGACCAATAAACCTTGGAATACCAAGCCCAATTATAAATAACAGCATTAAAAGAGGAAGAGATTGAAACAACCATGTATAACAAAAACTTATATGGTTAAGAATTTTAGATGGATATATTCTTAAAAAAGTTATTATTACAGCAACTAATCCTCCCCCCAGAAAAGCAATTAATGATAAATAAATTGTAAATCTAGTCGCCAATATCAGTTGAGTTAAAATTATCCCTAATGGTTTATCAAATATGTTTATTAATAAATCTTGCAATTACATTCTCTTTTTTAATGTTCTATTGAAAATAATTTCTAATGAAGACTTAAATAATAAAGAAAGCGATACATACAACATTGATAAAATGATAAATATTTCAAACGTCCTAAAGATTCTACTATCTATATATAGACCTGCATGAGTAAGATCGTTAACGCCTATTTCAGAAATAATTCCTGTTGTTAAAAAAATAAAAATAAATTGACTTGATAATGAAGGAAACATTTTAATGAGTGTATGTGGAAGAACAATTTTCCTAAAAATTGTTATCTTATTCAAATTTAAAGAGTAAGCAGCTTCTAGCTGATTTTTTGGGGTTGAATTATAACCTGATCTCAAAATTTCGCCAAAATAACCAGTAAAATTTATAGTTAAAGCCAGCAATGCATGTGCCCAAAATGGCCATACATACTCAAATATTAGCGGTAAACCAAAAGTTACAAAAAATAATTGAACTATTAATGGAGTGTTTCTAATAAAATCAATCCAACAAATTGAAAAAAAATTTAAAGGAAAAAATTTCCAATAAATCATAGCTGCTAAAAAAAAGGCAATAATAAAACCTAAAAAACCAGAGGCAATCGTTAAACTTGAGCTTATTAAAATGCCATCAAGAATTAATTGTAAATATTCTGATGACCTATATATTTCAAAAAAACGAAAATCAAACAAACTGTATCCCCATTAATTCAATCAATTTAACAAGATATATTAAATAATAAATTCACAACCTGAAATCATTACAACTTAAATACATGATTAAAAATAAATCATTTAATTAATAAATTAAAAAAATGGATATTATTTAGGCAAATAATTAATTTTTTCTAAACTTATTACTAAATAACAAATTCTAGTTACCAATAAATAGCGTTAATCAGGTGTAAATATATTAATATCTTTTGAATTTTTTACTTTTCCACTTTTGCCTAGGTAGTCTTCTAAAACCATTGCATTCATTAAGCTTTTTTCTTGAGGTATGTTTGCTATAAATCTGTTTCCGTTATTAAGTCGTCCAAATATAATTCCAAATGAAGGACCCTCTCGATTATGCATAATTGTATAAGTTTCAATTATAGCATTTCCTTCAGCAAATTCCGAAAAAACGGGTCCTTTTTGTGTATTAATTTCAACTTGGTAAGCACTTGGATCTTTTGGAGAAAACAGTTTTTGCAGAGGTTCTGTAGAGTAAATTCCTGCTGATTGCTTTGTTATATAATTACCATTGGCCGTAACCAACCCTTTTATACCAGGTCGAGCCCTAACCTTGTTCATCATTTCAGATATAGAATGTGTTACATAGTTATTTCCTGGACCACCAAAATAAGGGAGACCTCCGGTTATAGTTAGACCTCTGGAATCATTTATGCAAATACCCATTTCATCACAGGCAATCTGAACTGCAGAGGGAAAACAACTATATAAGTCGAGAGCATCAATATCATTGATTGTACAACCAGCCATTTCGAAGGTCTCACGAGCAACAATCCTCATGGCAGGAGAAGAATAATAATTTACTCTATCACTTAAGTACCAATGATCATAAGCATCAGCACATCCATGCAAATAAACCCATTTATGCTTAGGTATACCTAACTCTTTTGCTTTTGCAACTGACGTTAATATTATTGCTGCTGACTGGTCTATAAATGCATTGGAATTCATTAATTTTGTATATGGAAAACCTATGTATGGATTGTTAGGATTAACATTGGCTATTTGTTCTGGGGTAAAACCCTGCCTCCTATCAGCTAACAAATTATTAGCAGCAACTGAAGCAAAACCAGAAAACAACTTACCCATTTCTAAGGAATGATCTTTAATTGTACGACCTTTTTTTCCTCTAATTGAATTTTCGATCATTGGGTAAGCAAATATGGCTCCAGACATGAGATGTCTATCCTCAATTTCTGACCATCCACGTTTTTCAACGCCCCACTCTTCGTATTCACCTCCAGGATCTTCATTCCAATCAAGAGAAATACCAGCACGTTCAGCTCTTTTTTGGGTGGCTAATGACTCACCACCTGCAATTATGCCAATCTCTAGCTCTCCTCGAGTAACCATTTCAAACATTCTATTAACACACCACTGAGGCATGTTTCCTCCTGGATAGGTATATATTAAACGATTAACATTTTCTGCCCCCAAACGTTTTGATAATGAAAATGGTGGATTACTGTATTTACCAAATGGGCATTTAAAACGCCAACTTGTGTCTGAAAATGAACGAATAACAACAATTGTATCTAACTTTTTTAATATAGATTTACCAATGTGAGTATCGTCGGCTGCTTTAAATCCAGCTGAAGCAGTTAGATCCATGGGAGATTGAGCAACTAAAGGATCTTGCTCACGTTGCGTAATTTGACCACTGCCAACTAATATTGGTATTCTTTTTTCATCCATTTCAGACTCTCATATATATTATACATAAGCCAAATATAATTGATAAGCACTCACAACAATAAAAAAAACATAACTCAGCTCTTAAGGTTAATAATTTAGATTATTAATTGTATTTAAAAAAACAGATAGTACAATTTTTATATGTTTTATGGAGTTTATGTATGACAAATATTGAAGAAACAAGAAAGCTACAATACAAAATTATGCAAGATATGGCAGCAGGCGCACTAATACCCATGATGAGAATTGGAGATGAGCTCAATCTATTTAAAAATTTATTTAGGTTAGGTCCATGTACCTCAGATAAATTTAGTGCTCAAGTTAAAATGGATCAAAGATATATAAGAGAATGGTTACTTTCCTTAGCCGCTGCTAGATATATTAATTATGATAAAAAAAGTCAGGAATTTTTTCTAAGTAAGGAGCAATTTGCAGTTTTAGGAGATGAAAATAGCATTTCTCTAATGATTGGAGGTTTTGAAAATTTAGTAGGAGCAATTCATAATATAGATATCATAAAAGACAATTTTAAAAATGGTAAAGGAACAGGTTGGGGAAATCTACATCCATGTTGTTTATCTGGATCTGCAAGATTTTTTAAGCCGTCATATTCTATTTTTTTAATTAAAAAATGGATACCTAGTCTTGATGGAGCAGACGAAATGCTTCGTAAAGGTGCTACTTTTGCAGATATTGGTTGTGGCCATGGATATTCAACCTCACTAATAGCTGAAAAATATAGTAATTCAAGAGTAATAGGAATTGATCCACATGAACCTTCAATTACAGAAGCAAAAAAACATAACACAAATCTTGAAAATTTAGAATTTAGAGTAAATAATGCTAAGAATTATCAAGGAAAATACGACATAATTGCTTTTTTTGATTGTCTTCACGATATGGGTGATCCAATAGGAGCAATAAAATATGCAAAAACAAAACTTAACACAAATGGAATAATTATGCTCGTCGAACCTACAGCTGATGATTTACCAGAAAATAATTTTAATTTAATAGGACAAATGTACTATTCATTTTCTACAATTGCTTGTATTCCAGCTTCTAAATCTCAAGAAGTTGGTTTAGCACTTGGAGCTCAAGCGGGTCCAAAAAAATTATTTTCTATATTAAATCAAGCAGGATTTAAAGATACTAAAGTAACGTATAAGACTGCCTCAAATATGGTTATACAAGCGAGGTTGTTGAATAATTAATTAAGTTTATGGTTGAACTAATTGGGTTTGAACCTGTCGCATGACCCTGTAAACCATTTAAATCATAAAGTTTGTTTTTCGTACAAGTCAGCACGAGACACCCTTTTGTCTATTTTTTACTGTCTACATTATAATTTGGATTAACAAGACAGGTCATATTATTTAACAAGACACTTTAGATTTGTTACACCCTATACTCTTTTCATAATTACTTAATTTATTATTAAATCTAAAATTAGTTTGCAATTTGATATTTAATTAATGACCATGTTTTAAAATACCCCTAGGGAGGTTTACAATGTCATCTTCGATCATTAATCATGAGCAGTCTGAATATTGGAATAAAAAATATGGTCATAAGTGGGTGGATAATGATAATTCTATGAATGAAAGATTAACTATTTTAACCAAAGCACTTTTTTTAAAAACTAATATTGAAGAGGGTGACAAAGTTTTGGATATAGGATGTGGAGGTGGACAAACATCTTTTAAAGCATCTCAGTTAGTTGGAGAAAGTGGTTATGTGTTGGGAGCTGATATTTCTAACCTTTTGTTGGATTTAGCAAAAAATAAATATTCAACAATAAAAAATTTAGATTTCAAAAATTGCGATGCTGAAAACTTTGATTTTGAAAAAAATAATTTTAATAAAGTTATATCAAGATTTGGAGTTATGTTTTTTAAAAACCCTATTCACGCTTTTCAAAATATCAACAAATCAATAAAAAATGGAGGTTCTTTAAATTTTGTATGTTGGACAAATATGATAGAAAATGAATTCCATACTGCTGCAACAAATATAATTCTACGACACATTAATAAAGAATATCCAAAATTAACAAGAGATCCTGGTCCTTTTGCATTTAGTGACAAAGAATATATTCAAGAGATTTTAAATAATTCTGGATTTAAAAATATTAAAGTTGAAGAGACATATACCACAATTTCAACACAAGACACTGTTAAAAAAGATGCTGATCTTCTTTTGAACTTAGGCATGGGAGCTAGATTACTAGCAGAAGAGGATTTATCAGACGATCAGCTTTTAAGTATAAAAAAAGACATAGAAGCGATGTCTAAGAAAAGACAAAAAAATGGTAAAATAATTTACAAGGCTTGTCTCAATTATGTTTCAGCAACTAAATAAAACTTAAAAAATGGTGGGACTAACTGGGATTGAACCAGTGACCCCTTCGATGTCAACGAAGTGCTCTCCCGCTGAGCTATAGTCCCATTATCAAATTATTCATTATGTGATACTAATATAAATAATATTAAAAGATAAAATGTAAAGTTAAATAATCATGAGAAAAGTTATTTTGAAGTGTAAGGGAAAAGAATTAGTTTTCGAGTTAAGAGATACTTTAACTGCTGACATAATTTATAATTCATTACCACTAAAATCAAAAATACAGAAATGGGGAGAAGAAATTTATTTTGAAACTGGACTAAGTATTGAATTAGAAAAAAACGCTAAATCAGTTGTAAATATTGGTGAAATTGCTTTTTGGAATAGTGGATCTGCTATAGCCATAGGATATGGAAAAACTCCAATTTCTAATGGTAACGAAATAAGACTAATCTCACCTTGCAATATATGGGCAGACTGCAAATTTGATAAAAGTTACATTGAAAACATAAAAGAAAATGAGACAATTATCTTAGAAAAGGTTTAGATTTATAGTTCTACAAATATAGTATCTAATGTTTTTTTGAAATCATAATTTAGAGGTATTGGAGTATTTGTTTCTCTATTTACATATACATGCACAAAAAAACCATCCGCAGAAGAAATTTCATCTTTTTCATGAAATAAACCTACTTCATATCTTACCGAACTAGTTCCAATTTTGGTTACTCTTATCCCCGCATCAATTTCTTCTGGATATTGAAAAGAAGAAAAATAATTGCAGCCTGATTGAACAATTAAACCGATATTTTTACCATGTTTTATATCAATTAAATTGTTTTGAATTAGCCATTTATTAACTGCAGTATCAAATAATGCGTAATAAACAATATTATTCATATGGCCATAAATATCATTATCATTCCACCTTGTGCTTATTTTAGAAAAAAAATTATATTCACTTCTATTAGAGGGTTTTTTTTTCAATTTAAATTCCTTTGCCCTTAAATTCTTCAAGAGAACATATTTTAGATGAAATAAAATCTATTTTATTTTCAGGCAAAGACGCGATATTCACACGACCATCCGGCATAAGGTATATTCCATTTTCTTTTCTCAAGATCATTATACCTTCACGGGATATAGGTAAAAGAGAAAACATACCGTTTTGTACTTTTAAAAAACTAAAATAATCTGTTTGTTGCTTTTCTTGTAAAGAATTTGCAAGTTTATGTCTCAAAGAGACAATTCTGTTCTGCATTGTTCTGATTTCTGAAAGCCAATCTTTTTTTAAAATTTGATCTTTTAATAAGGTATTAATTATTTCTGCAGCATGATCAGGTGGATGAAAATAAAGTTCTCGCGCTATCTCACTTAACATAGTTTCTAAAGATTTGCTTTTAACTTTATCAACATCAGTTATAACCGCAATCATTCCACATCGATCTCTATATACACCAAACGTTTTACTTGATGAAACTGTAATAATTACTTCTGGTACTATTTGGACTAATTTTCTAATTCCAAGAACATCATCTATAATACTTTTTCCTAATCCTTGATAGACTAAATCAATAAATGGTAATATTCCTTTTTTAACACAAATATTGGCAACTTGTTCCCATTGTTCTAAAGATAAATCTGCACCAGTTGGATTATGACAACATCCATGTAATAATAATGAATCTCCTGATTTAAGTTTATTCAGGTCATTAATCATATTATCAAAATCTAAGAAATTATTTTGTTCATTATAATAACTATGTTTGGAAATTTGCAATCCAGCTTTTTCAAACATAAATGGCTGTTGTCCCCAAGTAGGATCAGGTATAGATATAAGTCTATTTTGTACATTATTTTTTATCAATTCACCTGCAATTCGTAACCCAGAACCAGCGCCTGGTATTTGTATAGCGCCAACCTTGTCTTTTCGTTCAGAAAGAATATCTTTACCAAGAACTAAATCTAAAATATTTTTACAATATTCACTATTTCCTGCAGGAGTTTTATATGATTTTGACTTTTCATTTTGATACAAAATACTCTCAGCTTTTTTTACAGCTTTAAAAACTGGAGCCTCACCCTTTTCATCCCTGTAAATTCCAATTCCCAAGTCAATTTTTGTATCTCTTCCGTCATTTTCTAAATCTTTAAACATTTGTCTGGTTGAATCAAGTAAAGGGTCTGGAATATTAAAATATCTCATATTAAACTTTCAATAATTATTAATTAGTTTTTAAAATAAATTCATATAAAGTAAATATATTTAATTGATAAACAAAAACAAATTATATTGGTTTAGAAATTTTCATGCTAGAAAAGTTTATTAGGAGAAATCCCAAAAATCCAGTGTTATTAACTGTTCCACATTCTGGAAATTTTTATCCCAATATTTTTATACAATACTTAAGATTAAAATTAAATAAAGTTAGAAAAATTGAAGATTTTCAATCTAATAGAATATTAGATTTAATGGATTTTAAAAGTGCAGATGTTATTATAGCTAAATGCTCTAGGGTAGTTGTAGACTTAAATAGATCTAGAAATGCTATAGATAACGATATGTTTATCAATAGGGTAAACAGTCATCCAATAGATGAGAAAAAAATGATTTCATTTGGCCTTGGTGTTTTCCCAAGAATTATTTTAAATGAAAATATATTTAAGAATAAATTACCAGTTTCATATGCTAATTTTATTTTAGAAAATTATTATGATCCTTTTCATAAAATTTTATCAAACCAAATAAATAAATTATTAAAAAGATTTGGGATTTGTTATCACTTTGATTTACATACCATGCCATCCAATGCTCTAAAAAGGTTCAAGAAAAAACCAGATATTGTCTTAGGAAACAATCATGGAAGAAGCTCTTCGAATGAATTAATAGATTATATGCGGAAGAATTTTGAAAATAATGGTTTAATCGTTCAATTAAATAATCCTTATGCAGGTGGGTTTATTACTAGAAACTACGGCAATCCATCAAAAGGCGTTGAAACTATTCAAATTGAAGTTAATAGATCGTTATATATGAATGAAGAAAAGCTTTTAATAAGTAATTTAAAACCATTGCAAGAAATTTTTAAAAAAACTTTAGAAAATTTTAATCTATATACAAAATATGCTGCTGAGTAATTACAGCAATCTTTCAATTGTTAATAGTTTCTCAAGTTTGCTGTTAATTACTAATTGGTCATTTATGATTTTTGTTACCAAAAGTTCTGCGTAATATGGCGCATAAACAAATCCCCAAGCACCCATCCCACCTAAAATATATATATTATTTGATTTTTGACCTGTTAACGTGCTTAAATCACCGAAAAATGGCATTCTATCTTTAGTGCTCGCTCTTACACTTACTCTATGGCCACTTTCAGTAATATTATAAAAAATATTTTTTCTTAAAAATTTTGGTATAGAGTTTATATTAGCATTTTGGTCAATTTCTCTAAAACATGTATTGGCATTTCTATTAAATGAAGCTCCTATTTGATGATAACCCCTAAAAGCTTGGGATAAATGATGACCATAGCTGAAATTAATTTTTAAATTTGAACTTAACTCATTTGCTTTTAAATAAGTTACCTGGCCCGAAATTGGGTTTATTGGTAAATTTTGACTAAGATTAGTCATTTCAAATCCATTGGCCCAAATTACTGTTTTCGCTTTCAATCTGTTTCCAAATTTATCAATAATAATGTTAAAACTATCCTTTGAAGTTATTTTTTTAACATCAAATTTTGATATAAATTCTACGTCTTTTATAAGATTTTGAATGAATTTACTATTATCTACTATACCACTAGATTTCATATAGATATGGTTAATAAATTTTAAAAAATTAAGTTTATCATAATTATTATTAAGCAAGTCTAAGGGCCAATTATTTTCTAGTAGTCTTTTAAATTTAAGTATATCTCTGTCTCTAGAGGGAATTAGAACAAGACCGTCTGATCTTGGGATTGCATTTAAGCTTTTTGCAATTTTCCTTGAAAATAGAAAAGCTTCAAGTGACAACTGACCATAAGGAGAATTATCCATAGTTAATTTTGGCATTTGAAGAGCTATTTTATTTCCACTTGCTCCATTAGCTAGTTTATAAGACTTATCAATTATAAAACACTCAATGTTTCTTTTCCTTAAAGCATAAGCTAGGGAAGCACCAGAGATACCTGACCCAATTATTGCAACAGGACCTATTTTTTTTTCATAGCTAAATTTGTATTGATTACTTCTAATTAAATCCTTTTTAATGGCATAAGAAATTTCTTTTTTGTTACCGTATCCACTTACTTTTGAGACTTTAAAACCAGCCTTAAATAAACCTCTTCTGATATGACCTACAACAGAAAATGTACTTAAAGATCCATCTAAATTAGTAAAATTATAAAGTTGTTTGAAAAGTTTATCAGTCCACACCAATGGATTTTTTTTTGGAGAAAAGCCGTCTAAAAACCAAGTATCTGCTTTAAAGTTAAAATTCATTAAAGAAGTAACATCATCATAAATTAAAATTAAATTTATATTATCAGCTTTTATAAAAATTCTATGAGTTGATTTATATCTTTCGGGAATAT
>QBZG01000003.1 GCA_003282435.1 SAR116 cluster bacterium AG-335-B03 | reverse complement strand
AGTTTCTGTCATTGGGGGTGGCATGTCAGCTCTTGCCGCACAGCAAATAATTTTATTAAATCTATTTTGTTGTTTTAAAGCTAAGCCTAACGATGTCATTCCACCAATTGAAAGTCCTACAAAATGAGCTTTCTCAATTTCAAGTTCATCTAAAATTGTAATTACATCACCTTCAAGCATTTCAAAAGAATATGGTCCTTCAACTGGGCTACTTTTACCATGACCTCTTTTATCATAACGTATTACACAAAATTTATTCTTTAATGCCTCAACCTGAAGATCCCACATGCGTGTATCAGCTCCTAAAGAATTCGATAGAATTACTTTTGGTAAATTTTTATCGCCATCTATTTTAACATTTAAAAAATTACCATTTTCTATTGAAACTTTTTGCATAATATATCCTACTCAGCAGCAATCTTAATATTATCATTTATTTTAGGCATTACTTTTTCTGCCATTAACTCCATAGATTTTTTTGCTAAATCAACATCTGCCCAATCGTGACCTGCGTATAATAAGGTTCCAAAATCACCAACTTCTTCTCTAAATTCTAGTATTTTGTCAGCAACTTCGTCAGCAGATCCATATAAAATTAATTTATTACAGATATCTTCCAATTTTAAATCACTATCTGCCATGTTTTGATCTTCTTTAAATAAATTAGCTCTGCCATGCTTCAACATTTTTGTAAGCAGTTGTTTATAATAAAAAACATAGGGGCTACCATTTCCTAAAGCATATTCCTTTGCTTTGTTTCTATCTTCACAAACAAATATAGATTTAGCAACTCTCCAATTTTTTGAATCTACTTCTAATCCACTCTCTTCACAGCCTTGAACATAGCTAGGCCAATGAGTTTTTGCCCACTTTGGTAATAAAAAGTTAGCAGATATAGGTTGCCAGCCGCGTGCAGCAGCCGCCACAAGGCCTTTTGAAAAGGGTGCAACAACAGTACAAATAATTGGAGGGTAGGGCTTTTGTAGAGGCTTTTGCATTATTCCCTGACCAATTTCAGTCATTTGTGTTCTTTCGGTTGAAACATTCCAGTATTTTCCCTTGATATTATATGGTGCATCTCTTTTCCAGATTTCTAAAACCATATCAATACATTCAACAAACATTTCATTTCTATTTTTATCAAGATTTCCAAAGACTTCCGCGTCTGAAGCAAGGCCTCCAGGACTAATACCAAAATTTAAACGACCATCTAGCATATGGTCTAACATTGCAATTTGTCCCGCAATAGCTGCAGGATGAGAGTTAGGCATATTTACAGTTCCTGTTCCAAGCCTTATGTTCTTTGTACATGACGCAATCGAAGCTATGAATAGTGCACTTGAAGTTATATTTTCTGCAGCATCTGTAACGTGTTCACCACAATATGCTTCTGAAAAACCTAACCTATCTGCTAATAAAAAAGCATGCCTGTCCTCTAATAAAGATTTTTTGTAATCTTTATCGATCGGGTGTATAGGCATAGTAAAAAATCCAACATCCATTTTAAAAACCTCCAGTAAAACTATAACATAAAATATTGATCAAAAAATATTAAATGATTATTTTTTATGAACTCTATCAGAAAGTATGATTTAATTATCTTATATATTTAGGTAAAGTTAAATTAAGATAATTGGGGGAATTGCTTTGTCAAAGATTATAGGTTCAATAGGCCTTGGCACTATGGGCGGCGAATATGCAAAGCATTTACTTGAAAATAATTTCAAAGTTTTTGGTATTGATCCAGATAAAAAAAACTCGAGTTCCTTTATAACATATGGGGGTGTATTATTAAGTAATATCAATGATTTACTGAAGAAAAGTAATGTGATTATTTTAAGTTTGCCAACCATTCCTATTTTTCATAATGTTATAAATGAAATAGAAAACTGTAGTTATTTTACAGATCCAAAAGTCATTATCGACATGAATACAATATCTTTAGAAGACAAACTAGGCGCCAAAAATAAATTAGAAAAACTAAATATTTCCTTTGTAGATGCGCCTGTAAGTGGTACCGGAGCACAAGCTAAAACAAAAGATCTAGTCGTAATGTCAAGTGGAAATGAAAAGATAATTGATGACTGTAAAGATATTTTTGATAGCTTTGCTAGGAAAAATATCTTTGTTGGTGAATTTGGTAACGGCATTAAGTTTAAAATTTTAGCTAATCTATTAGTAACAGTTCATAATACAGTAACTGCTGAAGCTTTATTATTAGGCCAAAAGGTGGGGCTAGATAGCCAAAAGATTTATGAAGTACTTAATGAAGGAGCTGCAACATCTGTCATGCTAGATAAACGTATGCCATTAATGATAAGTGAAGATTATGAGCCTGCAACTGCTTCTATGAGAATTTTTTTAAAAGATATTGATGTTATCAGTAATTTTTTAAAACATAATAGCATGATTTCTCCAACTTTTGACGCTGCAGCTTCATTGTATAATCAATCTAAAGATAATATTCCAATAACATATGATACTGCTGCAATTTTTGAACAACTAAAAATTAATAATAAATAGGGGATTATTATGAAAACAGAAACAAAACTTCCAGAGATAAAAACATTATCAAGAGAAGATATGGATAAAAGAATTGCATTTTTTTCCAATCAGAGTGGTTCTAAATTAGGTTTGCCAGATAGCAAACTTCCAGAATGTACTAGAGAGCTAATTAATATTATTGGATTTGAGCCACCAAAGGGTGATAGCAAGCACGTATCACCGCTTGGTAATGATAATGCACAGATGCCTGCTATAAATATCTCTGAGGGTTTTAATCTTGGTTTTTGTAGATGTAGACCAGGAAAGGGTCCTTTGATGCATAATCATGATACTAATGAAACTTTTATGCCAATAACGGGTAAATGGAGATGTGAGTGGAATGAAGGTGATGAACTTGAGCACGTAGATCTCGGCCCATGTGATGTAATATCATTCCCACCTGGTTGTTCTCGGCGTTTTATGAATATAACAGAAGGTGAAGAAGATAAGGACCATCTTTTGCTTGTAGTTATTGCTGGAAATGCACCCAAGGCTGAATTTACAGATCTGGCATATGAAAGAATAAAACAATTTGAAACTACTAATAACTAAATAGCATTAAGGTTTTGAAATGATCTGGGTTATATTATGTAAAGATAAGCCAAATTCTTTTAAAAAAAGAATGGATGTAATTGATGAACACAGAAAGTATTTATCAACGAACCCAATTAAAACACTTTTATCTGGTCCGTTGACTAATGAAGCAGGCGATATAATGAATGGTTCTTTCTTTATGGTAGAAGCTGAAACTATTGAAGAAATAAAAGATTTTCAGATTAATGATCCAATATATAAAGCTGGCGTATGGGATGAAATTACAATTTCACCTTTTAATAAGAGGGTAGATAATTTGTCTAATAGTTTGAATTGAGGGTGTGATGAAAAAAAAATTCATAGATTTGTCAGTAAGTTTGCAAGAGGGAATAAAATCTGATCCTGATTTTATGTTACCGAAGATTAAATATCATCATCATCAAGAAACTGCTGAGGAAATGACAAGTCTTTTTCCTGGTTTAAAACAATCAGATTTGCCAGGTGGTGAAGGTTGGGCCATGGAAACAATAACCGTAAGCACTCATAACGGTACACATATGGATGCTCCATATCATTATCATTCTACAATGAATAATGGAGAAAGAGCCGTTACAATAGATGAGATACCATTAGAATGGTGTTTTAGTGATGGTGTTAAGTTAGATTTGCGCTCTTATGATGATGGTTATGTTTTAACAAAAAACGATTTAAGTACGGAACTAAAAAAAATTAATTACACAGTAAAACCACTTGATATAATATTAATTAACACTTCTGCTGGTGAAAGATATGGACAAGATGATTTTTTATCGAAAGGGTGTGGTATCGGAAAAGAAGCAACACTTTTTTTACTAGATCAAGGAGTAAGAGTTACTGGGACTGATGCTTGGAGTTGGGATGCACCGTTTATTCATACTGCAGAAAAATATAAAACAACTAATGACCCTTCAATTATTTGGGAAGGACACAGAGCTGGAATGGTTAAGGGATATTCACATATTGAAAAGTTAGCTAATTTAGATAAATTGCCAGATTTTGGTTTTACTGTGTCTGCATTCCCATTTAAAATAAAAAATGGTTCAGCTGGTTTTGTAAGAGTAGTAGCTATATTGAATTAAAGTTCAGTTTACTCTTAATACTATTACTATATCATAAATTATGTTCGTAAATATTAACAAAAAATTTATTCAAATATACTGCTAAAATGAATATTAGCGTTTGATAAAGCTATAAAATTAATTAAGCACCACTAAAAATCGTAATTAAAAAATAATAAAAGTTAAAAATTTTCTTTTATTATAATTTTTCAAAGAAAAAAGGGACCTTTAAAAAGATCCCTTTTAATGAAATAATTTTAATGTGTTATCCACCGATTTTGTAACGAACTGGAAATTTATGCCCTGTTTTTTCAATTTCTTCCATATATGCATTCATTAGAGCGGCTCCATCAATTCCATATTCTTTTGTAATATCTTGGGCTCTAGTATTTGGCCAATCTTTAATAACATTTGCCCAAATTTTTTGTTGCTCTAACGGCAAGTAAGTAACAGCGTCATTAATGCCTTTTTTCTTTCCAAACTTAACAAGATCTTCTAAACCTTTTTGATATCTTGCCTGAGCGTCTCTAACTGCTGCTAATTCATAAACTTTTGCTTCCTCTAGAATAATTTTAGCAACTTCAGGTGGCAGTTTTTTTAGAGTGTCAAGGTTTATAGTTGTAATGTTAACGGCCATTGCTCCAAAGCCCATGACTTTCCAATAAGGTGCAACTTCATAAAATTTAAATCCACCAGCTTGAGCAGATGGAAAAATTATATTACCTTCACCGACCCCAGTAGCTAAATCGTTATACAGAGTAGGTAGTGTTGATGTAACCGGCACTGCACCAAATAATGAAACCCATGGTAAATTTGGACCAGCTGCAACGATTTTAACTCCTTTTAAATCATTTGCTTTACTCCATGGCTTGACTGTACCAATGCCGTAATCATCCCAACCTGTCATACCAAGGAATTTTTGATTGTATTTTTCTTCTAACATTTCAGTTAATGCAGGAAATTTTTTAATAACTTTATGTTTCACTGCCCATGTAGTTTCTAGATTTTGAGCCGTAAAAGGTAAAAAATAGTCAAAATTCCATGGTAAAAGTTTTGATGCTTCAAAGCATACGCAATATGAGCCTATATCTAATAAACCCTTTTCTACTGCTTCTAATGTTTCATGAACTTTTGCAATTTTACCTGCATAAGCTTCTATGATTTTGATTTTATGATTTGTTTCTGCTGCAACTCTTTTTTTTATGTTTGGAACTAAAACTTTTTCCATGTTAGTTACATAAGCAGTAGGTTTAGCAGGATGACCTGAGCCAACTCTTAAAAGAACTGTATCTGCAAAAGATGCTGATATCATTAAACCACTAGCTAAGAAACTTATTGGTATAATGTTTTTTAAATTATTAATCATTAAATCTCCCCCTTTTTTTAATAAAAAAATAAATACTAACTAGTATTTATTTAAAATCAAGAAATTAAAAATGACTTTTAAAAACAATATTTATTATAAAATTTAAGATGTTTATGTTCTAAGTACAGATAACGCAAGAGTTAAGATATTTTTGATATTACTGTTTTTTTCTCCATTAGCAAGTCCAGATACAGCATAATCAAGTTGTGAAATAATGTAATTTGCAACTACTTTTGAAGATAATGAACAAGAAAATTCTCCTTTTGATTTAACCTTTTTAATCCATAGTTCAAAGACTAAATGTCTTTCTTTTAAAATAATATCTATCTGTTCTTGTGTTTTTTTACCAAACTTGCTTCGAGATTGACGAAATTTAGCAAGAAGACATCCATTTTTTATATGTTCTTTATCTCTGTTGCCGATTACGTAGGATATTAATAAATCTAATGTCTCATCAAAAGTTTTTTCTAATTGCAATATATTCAATATTTGTTGTATTAATGAATTTTTATATAGAAGTAATACTGATTTCATTAAACCATCTTCACCTCCAAATTCACGATAAAAACCTGGTTTTGAAATTTTAGCTTTATTACAAATTTCATTTAACGAAACATTTGTTGGTCCATCTGACCAATAAGTACTCATTGCAACATTTTTTATTTTTTCCAAATCAATTGTTTTTGGACGACCTTTTTTTTTAATATTTTTTTGATTAATCATAATAAGATACTGATTGGTACTATAATCTTGTTAAAATTCAACTTAAATGGTATTTGAATTAAATCAAGAAATTTATATTGTTATTATTGTTTCTTAAAACTCATAAAAGTAATTCCCAAATTGGAGGTGCTCATTGATGAAAGATAAGTGTATATCAACTAAACTCTTTATAAATGGATCTTGGGTTGATTCAGTAAAGAATGAAACAATGGACATTTATAATCCAGCCACAGAAGAGTATATCGGTTCTGTCTCTCATGCAAGAAAAGAAGATTTGGATTTAGCTCTCAATTCAGCCCAAAAAGGATTTTTAACTTGGAAAAATTTTTCTGCTCTTGAAAGATCAAAAATAATGAGAAAAGCTGCTGATATTTTAAAATCAAGAACTAAAGATATTGCAAAATTAATGACTATTGAGTCTGGAAAACCAATTGCAGACGCTGAAATTGAATTGGGTATGGGTATTGACCAAATAGAGTGGTTTGCAGAAGAAGGGAGAAGGGCATATGGAAGGATAATTCCATCAAGATCAAAAGGAGTAAATCAATTTGTATTTAAAGAACCAGTTGGTGTTGTTGCAGCATTTACACCATGGAATTGGCCAGTTCAACAGACTGCAAGAAAAATTGCACCTGCACTAGCTTCTGGATGTAGTATTATAGTTAAAGGTCCTGAAGAAACTCCTACAAGTACTGCAGAGTTTGTTAAAGCTTTTGAGGAGGCTGGAATTCCTAAAGGAACATTAAACTTAGTTTTTGGAATTCCTTCTGAAATTTCAGAATATCTTATTCCTCATCCAATTGTTAAAAAAGTAACATTTACTGGTTCTACACAAGTAGGAAAGCAGCTTATGTCTTTAGCTGGTCGTTATATGAAAAAAGTAACTATGGAGCTTGGTGGTCATTCACCTGCTATTATTTGCGAAGACGCAAACATAGAGACTGCTGCTAATATTTTAGTAGGGACTAAATTTAGAAATGCAGGCCAAATTTGTATTTCTCCTTCACGTTTTTTAGTTCACAAAAAAGTATATGAAAAGTTTCTAAATCTTTTTGTTGCAAACGTTCGATCAATAAAAGTGGGTAACGGTCTTGAAGATGATATTAAAATGGGTCCATTAATTCATGAAAAACGTTTACAAACTATCGAGAAACTAGTTAAAGATGCCGCTGATCGGGGAGCAAATATAGTTACTGGTGGAAAGAGGATTGGAAATAAAGGATATTTTTTTGAACCAACAGTTTTAACTGAAGTCTCTAAAGACTCAAAGCTTATGAATGAAGAACCATTTGGACCTTTAGCTCCTATTTTATCTTTCGACCACTTGGATGATGCTTTGGATGAAGCTAATCGTCTAGAATATGGACTTGCTGCTTATGTTTATACAAATAATCTAAAATTAGCTCAAGAATTAGGATCTAACATAGAAAGTGGTCAGATATCGATAAATCATCATGGTTTAGGTTTGGTTGAAAATCCGTTTGGCGGTGTAAAGGGCTCAGGTGTTGGTTCTGAAATGGGTGCTGAAGGTATTGAACCTTATTTAAATGTAAAGTTTATATCTCAAGTTGGTTTATAAAAAAGACGACCTAATAATCAGGTCGTCTTTGAAATTTAAATTATAATATATCTAGCCACCAATTTTATAACGAACAGGGAATTTATGGCCAGTCTTTTCCATTTCGTCCATGTAAGCGTTCATGAGAGCAGCGCCGTCCATTCCATAGTCTTTAGTAATATCTTTAGCTCTTGAATTTGGCCAATCTTTAATAGTTTCAGCCCAAATCTTCTGTTGCTCAACTGGTAAATAAGTTACTGCGTCATTAATGCCTTTCTTCTTACCTAATTTAACTAAATCAGTTAAACCTTTTTGATATCTCCTCTGACCATCTTTAACTGCAGCCTTTTCATAATTTACAGCCTCTTCCATAATAATTTTTACTATTTCAGGAGGTAGTTTTTTCATGGTATCTAAATTTATGGTTGTGATTGTTTGAGCCATGGCACCGAAACCTATAACTTTCCAATACGGAGCTTGTTCATAAAATTTAAACCCACCAGCATGTGCAGACGGAAAAATTATAACTCCTTTAGCAACACCAGTAGCTAGATCATTATACATAGTTGGAAGTGTTGATGTTACAGGAATTGATCCAAATAAAGAAACCCAAGGTAAATTTGGACCAGCAGCAATTACTTTGACTCCCTTTAATTCATTTGCTTTTTGCCATTGTTTAACAGTACCAATTCCATAATCATCAAACCCTTGCATAGCAATGAATTTTTGATTGTATTTATCTTCAAGCATTTTTGTTAATGTTGGGAACTGTTTTAGAATTTTATGCTTAACGGCCCAATTAGTTTCTAAATTAGTAGTAGTAAAAGGGACGAAATAGTCAAAATTCCAAGGTAACAATTTTGCAGTTTCAAAACATACACAATATGAACCTATATCTAAAAGCCCTTTTTCAACAGCCTCTAAAGTTTCGTGAACTTTAGCAATTTTACCAGCATAAGCTTCAATTATTCTAACTTTATGATCCGTTTCAGCTTTTACTCTTTTTTTAATATTTGGAACTAAAACCTTTTCCATATTAGTTACATAAGCAGTTGGCTTTGATGGATGACCAGATCCAACCCTTAATGTAAATGTATCTGCCATTGAAGCAGTTGCTATTATACCTGTAGCTAAAATGCTAAGTGGAATAGCTTTTTTAAAATACCTAATCATAATATCCTCCTTAGGTAGTGTTAAGTTTAGTATTTAACCCCACGTTTTTACTAAACAAATTGTGTTGGCCAGCTTGCTAATTCTGGAAAGAATGCTACTAAAAGCATAACTATTAACATCATTATCCAATAAGGAATAGATCCTTTGAAAATTGAACCAAGTGATACATTGTCCCCGCCAGCAGCCAAAACTCCCTTGACTGTATAAACTATAAGACCAAATGGTGGCGTTAGTAAACCCGCTTCTATAGCTAATATTCCAAAAATAGCAAATGCATATGGATTCATATCACCTGCTAACAAAATAAATAATGGTACAGTTAATAAGATGATTGATACTGAGTCCAAAAGCATACCAAGTATTAGCCAAATTACTACCATCATTACCAAAATCATGTATTCATTTAGTCCAACAGATGACATTGCATCAACTATAACTGAGTCAATGTCTGATAAAGAAAGAAATCTAGAATACATACCTGCAGTTATTAGAAGTATCATAATTGGGGCAGATGTTTTGCCTGCGTCAATAACGGAGTCAACAATACCGTTCCACTTCATACCTTTACATATAGCTATAATAAAGCTTGCCAAAGCTCCCATGCCTGCAGCTTCGGTTGGTGTAAAAATACCACCCCAAATACCTCCAAGAACAACAAATATTAATCCTAAAATCGACATTCCAGAAAAAAACTGTTCTCTGGATATTGACGCAGTATCACCAATACTGTCTGGTTCCGGAGCCAATTTAGGATTTAACTTTGCCTTGTAAAAATTATAAAAAGCAAACATAAGAGATAAAATAATACCAGGAATTACTCCAGCGACGAATAATTTACCTATAGAATCTTCAGTTATTATTCCCCAAACAATCAAAAGAACACTTGGTGGAATTAACATTCCAAGACAAGCACTGCCTGCGATGGAACCAACTGCAAGTTTTTCATCATAACCAGCTTTTTTCATTTGAGGCCACGCAATTCTAGAAAATGCTGCTGCAGACGCTATTGATGTACCTGTTACAGCAGCAAAAGCAGCATTACCAGTAACTGTTGCGACACCTAATCTTCCAGGAACACCTTTAAGACCTTTGTTAATAAGCGTGTAAAGATCTGCTGCAGCACCACTTCTTGATAAAAAGTCACCCATAAGAACAAATAGAGGTATAGTCATAAAAATATGATCTCTAATTAGTTCATAAGCTGCGCCTCCTACTTGACTTGCTGCCATATATGCATCTTCAAATATAAAATATGTACCAACCATAGCAGTTGCACCAAGAGCAAGGGCTATATGCACGCCAGAAAAGATTGCTAAAAGCATACCCATCAAAGTTAAAATCATAAGTATGTCTAAATCTATTTCCAATTTATTATTCCTTTGATAGCTTTATTTTTTTTTTGCAAATGAATTTATGATCAATGAAATGTATATAAAAACAACTATAATTGAAGAAAATATGATTACAGTTCTAATCGGGTAAACTGGAAACTCAATAGCACCAATACCTTGATATTCACCAATTTCCCAACCTTTTATCATGTCCGTCCAGCCACCTACTGCTATTCCAATGAACAGCATTATCCCGATAATGTATGAAATTATATTTATAATTTTTTTACCTCTAGCTTTAAAAAAATCAAAAATTAATGTAGTTCTCAACATAGTTCCTGAGGCAATTGCGAAAGGAACTTGAAGAAAGACAATTGCTGGCACAGAGTTCTGGACTATTTGATCTGCGCCAAGAAAAAAACCAAAATTTCTAAAAGTTACTTCAGCAAAAATTGTTAAAGCTACCAATATAAGCCAAATTGCAGCAATTGATTGTAAATATTCTGGTACTTTTTTTAAAAATTTAGTCAATTTTGCCTCATTTAATATTTACTATCAATAATAGTATCGTTCTTATCAAATCAAATATAGTAATATAGGATATCAGTTATTATTATTAATTAAATTATAATTTACCTTTTTATTTAATTTTTCACTTATATTTTTGATTTCTTTTCGTATTCTTTTACTAAAAATTTCTGCCACTGGACTTAATTCTTTACTTGCGGAAGTTATTATAACGTAATCTGTTGTTAGTGGAGGGGACATTAAGGGTGATAAGGTTCTAAAATCTCCAGACAAGTCTAAATCGCATAATGCCGCAGGTAAAATAGCACACCAGTCGCTATTAGCAACTAACTCAAGTGTGCCGATCATACCATCCATTTCCAACATTTTAGAAATATCAATATTATGTGTGGCAAAATACTGGTTTTGGGCAATTCTTCTCGAATTATCAGGGCCTGGCAATATAATTTTAATATTTTTAATTAAAGAAAGATTTACGGGTTCTAAATGTTTAAACTCTGATTTTTTACTAGTCACTAATAAGTTAATATCACTTGACACAAATTCTACATTTAATCCAGTTGGGTTTTTAACTGATGGAACAATTGCAAACTCTAGTTTGTTTGATCGAACCATTTCTTCTAAAACTCCTGAATAAGCTTCAGTAATCTTTATATCAACTTTTGGATGCTCTTTAAGAAATTGAGATAACGTTATAGGCAATGCAGATCTTGTGAATGTTGGCATTAAACCACAATTAAAAGTTCCAGTTAATTCTTTTTCTTCGGCTCTAACATCTATTAGGGCCTTTTCCATTAATTTTAAAATGTCCAAAGAATATTTATAAAAACTTTTACCACTTTCTGTTAGAATCATTTTTCCAGGAATTCTATTGATAAGTTTTTTACCAATGCTTAACTCTAAGTTTTGAACAAGCATCGACATTCCTGATTGAGTAGCATTTAATCTATGTGCAGCTACACTAAAAGACTTTTCTTCTACAACAGCAACAAATGCTTTTAATTGTTTAATGGAAACTGTCATAAGAACCTTATATCAGTTAATTTGATATATTTCATATAAATAAATAATTTCTTATCATATATAAAACCATGTTAAAAAAAACAAATAATTTTAGATTGAGAAATTAATGAATGAACCAAATAAAAACTTTGTAAATAAAGATACTGATGATGCATCAAGCTTAAAAAAATCCCTTTCAATGTTTTCAACTGGAATAACAGTTGTGACGACAGTTGATGAAAATAAAAATCCTATTGGAATGACTGTAAACAGCTTTGCTTCTGTCTCACTAAGCCCAGCTTTAGTGCTGTGGAGCATCGACAAAAAACAACCAAGCTATGATACTTTTTTAAAGTCAGATGGTTATGTAGTAAATATACTAACAAAAAAACAAGAAAACTTGTGTTCTTTATTTTCGTCCCCAATTGAGGATAAATTTAAAAATTTAGATTGGGAACTAAGCGATGATGGGCATCCAATAATTAAAAATACCTTAGCATGGTTTAATTGTATTAAATGGAAGGATTACGATGGTGGTGACCATCAAATTTTAGTTGGTGAGGTTAAATCATATTATTATATTGAAGATGAACCATTGCTTTACTGGAATGGTAAGATTACTTAATTGATATATTCTAAATATTTTATATTATTTAAAACAAACAAATTAAGAGGAAAAAAGAGGAATTAATGGCAAAGTGGATTAAAGAAGGCAAGTCAGAAAATGAAATAATTGAGGCTGACGCAAAAGTAAGAAATACAGTAGAGTCAATTTTAGCTGACGTTAGCTCAAGAGGTGATCAGGCAGTCAGAGAATTGTCAAAAAAATTTGATAATTACTCTCCAAATAATTTTATTTTGAGTAAAGTAGAAATTGAAAATGCAATCAGCAAAGTTTCGGATAGAGATATTGAGGACATTAAATTTGCTCAAACTCAAGTCAGAAATTTTGCCAAAAAACAATTAGAATGTATAAAAGATTTAGAAGTAGAAACTTTGCCAGGTGTAATTTTAGGTCATAAAAATATACCTATGAACAGGGTTGGTTGTTATGTGCCGGGTGGTAAATATCCTATGGTAGCATCTGCTCATATGTCAGTATTAACAGCTAAAGTAGCAGGTGTGAAAGAAATTATAGCTTCTGCCCCTCCACAAGGAGGTGAGCCGCATCCAGCGATTGTTGCAGCTATGCATATGGGTGGAGCAGATAAAATTTTATGCCTCGGAGGCATTCAAGCTGTGGCAGCTATGGCTATAGGTACTGAAACAATAAATGGTGTTGATATGTTAGTTGGACCAGGTAATATGTTTGTTGCAGAAGCTAAAAGACAATTATTTGGAAGAGTTGGCATTGATTTATTTGCTGGACCTACTGAAACACTAATAATTGCAGACAAAACTTCTGATCCTGAAATTTGTGCAATTGACCTTTTAGGACAAGCAGAACACGGCCCTACAAGTCCTGCTATATTATTAACGGACTCAAATAAGCTTGCTGTTGATACAATCAAGGAAGTTGAAAGACAATTGAATATTTTACCAACTGCTGAAATTGCAAAGGAATCATGGAAAGAATATGGTCAAGTTATTGTTTGTGATAATATTGAAGAAATGGTTGAAGTTGCTGATGATTTAGCTTTTGAGCATGTCCAAGTAATGACAGAAGATCCTGATTATTTTCATAAAAATATGACTAATTATGGAGCCTTATTTTTGGGTTCTAGAACAAATGTGGCTTTTGGTGATAAGGTAATAGGAACAAATCATACTTTACCAACTAAAACAGCTGCAAGATATACAGGTGGTTTATGGGTAGGTAAGTTTTTAAAAACTTGTACATATCAAAAAGTTTTAACTGACGAAGCATCAGCTCTTGTAGGTGAATATTGTTCTAGGTTATGTGCGCTTGAAGGTTTTTCTGGTCACGGTGAGCAAGCTAATGTTAGAGTTAGAAGATATGGTAGAAAAAACATCGAGCCATATGCTGCAGCTGAATAGGAGAACTTATGAATTATCCAAAGTTACCAAGTTTTAGACTTGATGGTAAAAGAGCCTTAATTACTGGAGCTGGTCGTGGAATCGGAGTGGGCGCTTCCATTGCCTTGGCAGAATCTGGAGCAGATGTTACTTTGGTTTCAAGAACTGAAACTGAATTACAAAATTTAACAAAACATATTAATAACCAAAGCTATAAAGCTTCCTATGAAGTATTAGATGTAAGCATGGAAGACGAAGTATCAAATTTTATAAATAATAGTGCTCCCTTTGACATTCTCATTAATAACGCTGGCACTAACAGGCCTGCAAAATTAATTGATACCAAAATTGAAGATTTCGTTTACGTAATGTCTTTAAATGTAAGATCAGTAATTAACCTTACAAGATTAGTTGTTAAAAAAATGTTGGATAGTAATATTAAAGGTTCTATAGTTAACGTTTCTTCTCAGATGGGACACGTAGGCGGTCCTAGCAGAACTACATATTGCACAAGTAAGTTTGCTATCGAGGGATTTACGAAGTCTCTAGCAATTGAATTAGGTCCAGAGGGAATAAGGGTGAATACTATTTGTCCAACCTTCATAAAAACTCCAATGACAGAACCTTTTTTAAAAGATGATGATTTTAAAAAAGCAACAATTGGAATGATACCATTAGGAAGACTTGGAGAAGTGAAAGATCTAATGGGTCCATTTGTTTTTCTGGCATCTGATGCTTCTTCGTTGATGACTGGATCAAGTGTGTTAGTAGATGGTGGTTGGACTGCTAGATAGGATATTAAATACTAATCGGTATTTTAAACTTGACCTTTATTTTTACATGTTATTTTATTAGAGATTTATCTATAAAATTTATCACTTATTGGAGGACAAAATGAAGGCTGTAACACTTGGAGATGATGGAGTTGAAATAAAAGATTTACCGAAACCAGAACCCACTAGTGAACAGGTGTTAGTCAAAGTAAAATCTTGTGGTTTAAATAGATCCGATCTTCTTGAAACACAAGGGCAATCCTTTGGGCATACTGGTGGTGATACTAAAATTATTGGTGGAGAATTTGCTGGAGAGATTGTTGAATTAGGTGAAGGTGTCGAAGACCTTAAAGTTGGAGACAAAGTTATGTGTAGAGGAGGTTCTGGCTGGGCAGAATATGCTGTTGCAAATCATAAAAGAGCTATAAAATTTAATCCAGAACAAATTTCATGGGAACAAGCTGCGTCAATCCAAGGTAATCTTCAAACTATGCATGATGCAATAGTTACCAACGGCAAATTTATCACTGGTCAAACTGTTTTTATTCAAGGAGCGAGTAGTGGGGTTGGAATTATAGGGTTGCAGATTGCAAAAGCACTAGGAGCATCTTTAGTTTTAGGGTCATCTACAAATCAGAATAAATTATCTAAACTATCAAGCTATGGAGCAGACATTTTAATTGATACATCTAAAGAAAATTGGTTAGACAAAGTCCTAGAAGTTACTAAGGGAAAAGGTGTAGATGTTTTAATAGATATGCTATCTGGTGATTTTGTAACTAAAAACATGGAAGCTACTAAAATTAATGGTCATTTAATAAATATTGGTAGACTTGCCGGTATGAACGGTAACTTTAACTATGATTTGCACGCTAAAAGACGACTTCATTATGTTGGGACTACAGGTAGAACTAGATCTGTTGAAGAAAATTTAGATGTAGCTAGAGTTGCAAATAAGGACCTTTGGGATCATGTTATTGATGGAAAAATTCGTCATGTAATTTTTAAGACATTTCGATTAAATGAAGCTAGTGATGCATTAAATATAATGAATGAAAACAGACACTTTGGTAAATTAGTGTTGTTACCAGATTAATAAAAAGCAAACTATACTATGGCTAAAATTAAATGTAACTTAAATATAAATGGAAAGAATAAAACTGTAAATATCCATGAAGACAAACCTTTAATATTTGTTATTAGAGATGAATTGGGATTAATTGGAACAAAGTTAGGATGTGGTTTAGGTCAATGTGGAAGTTGTGCGGTTTTAATAGAAGGTGAGAAAAAAAATTCCTGCAATATTTTAGCTAAAGACTATCAAAATTGTAAAATAACTACTATTGAAGGCTTACAAACTGATAAAGGTTTAAACGCTGTTCAAGAAGCTTTTAAACATTTTAATGCCGCTCAATGTGGTTACTGTACGAGTGGGATTATTATCTCTCTCTCATCAGTTTTTCTTAAGAAACATGATCCTACAAAAAATGAAATTCTTTCTTGTCTAGAGGGACAATTATGTCGTTGTGGATCTCATGCTTCTGTTATGAAAGCTATAGACAAACTAAAAGCGAGTTAAAGTTAAAATGAATAGTTTTTATTCTGGCCCAAGTATAAAATTATATGGAAAATTAAGAAATTGGTTCAATTTCGATAAAAATAATGTTTTACAAGTCTATTCTGGTAAAATTGACATTGGTCAGCATATTAGTTCAACACTTGCATTAATTTCGTCAAAAATAACTGGCATTAATTATGATCAAGTTGAGATAATAAAATTAGACACAGATATATCTCCAAATGAAGGTAAAACCGCAAGTAGTTTATCTGTCTCAGATTCTGGCTCTGCCATCAAAGCTGCATCATTGAGTTTAAGAAAAGCTTTTATGAAATACTCTTTAAAAACTTTGAATGTAAATTTTGAAGATATAGTTTTTGATAATGGAATTATTAAAGATATTAAATCTAATAGAAGTATTTCTTATTGGGATTATGCAAAAACAAATGAATTTAACGAATTAACTATTCCTGAAAAGTTTGGTGAAAAAGAAATTAGAGAATTTATGTATAAAAATGATCATAAGGTAGAAATCAAAACAATTAATGACATAGTTACTGGAAAATACGAATATGTTCACGACATGATATTTCCCAAAATGCTTCATGCTAGAATTATAAGACCACCAAATTACTTTTCAAAATTTATAAAATTTACAAATAATATAGATCAAAAAATTAACAAATTGGATATTAAGATTATAGTTAAAAATTCGTTTTTAGCTATTTTATCAACTGATGAATATTTAGTTGTTAAGTACTTAGATATTATTAAACAAAATATTGTTTGGGAGGAAGTTAAAAAACTTTCTGAAGATACTATCTACAACTCTCTGAAAAATAATGATAAAGAAAGTCTTTTGGTCAAATCAGGTGGTGAAGCTTTTTATGAAAATATTCCTTGTATAAAAGAATTTAAAGATAAGAAATATAAAACTCTTACTAGTGAATATAAAAAAGGCTATCTTATGCACGGTCCCATTGGGCCTTCTGCCGCTTGTGCGATTTTTACCAATAAAAGGTTCACTATTTACTCACATAGTCAAGCCTTATATGACCTAAAATTATCTTGTAGTGAATATTTTAAAGTAGATCCAAATAATATTACACTAAAATTTAGACCTGGCTCAGGCTGCTATGGACATAACGGAGCAGATGATGTTGCATTTGAGGCAGCTGTATTGTCTAAAGAATTTCCTGATATTCATATTTTACTTAAATGGACACGTGAAGACGAACATTGTTGGGAACCTTATGGAAGTGCCTCTTTAAACAAGCTAACAGGAGTAATAGATAGTGAAGGTAAAATAGTTTATTGGTCCAATGAGGCATTTTCAGATACTTATATGACTAGGCCTTCAAATACAGAACTTCATAACTTTATTAGTTATAACTTCATTAATAATGATTTCATTAAACATAAATCTACCCCAAAAACTAGAGCCCATATGGGTATTCATAGAAACTTAGATCCTCTTTATGATTTTGGAGAAAATAGACTTGTTAAAAATTTGGTTCATAATTTACCACTTCGCACTTCAGCGCTTAGAACTCTAGGTGCATTTTCAAATGTAATAGCATTAGAGTGTTTTTTGAATGAGTTAGCAAAAACTAAAAATATTGATCCATTTGAAATTAGAATTAATCACTTAAGAGATGAAAGAGCTATAAACGTTATAAAAAATCTAAAAGATCTAATGACAAAAGATACTCAAAACAATGGTTTGTATCGAGGAATAGGATTTTCAAGATATAAAAATTCTGCAGCCTTTTGTGCTGTAGGTGTGGAATTAAAAGTCAATGATGATTTAAACATAAAATTAATTAATGCTTGGATTTCTGTTGATGCTGGGGAAGCAGCCTACGAAGATGGTATTAAAGCTCAAGTAGAGGGTGGTTTTATACAAGCAGCAAGTTGGAGTTTATATGAAGAAGTTAAATTTGATACGAAAGAGATAATTTCAAAAGATTGGGACACTTATAAAATAATTGAATTTGATAATATACCAAATATAAAAACAAGTGTTATAGATAAAAAAGGTATGCCTTATTTAGGAGTAGGAGAGGTTGTTGCTGGACCAACTGGAGCAGCCATTTCAAATGCAATAAGTGAAGCTTTGGGGCAAACAATTAAAACCATGCCATTTACGAAAGAAATTATTACTAGAGAACTATTAGAAAACTAGGAGGCAATTGTTTTGAATAATAAAAAACAAATAGGTTTAGCTATTGTTGGATGTGGAACAATTGGAAGAATTAGAGCTCTAATGGCTAGAGACTATCCCGGAATAGGCTGGATAGGTTTATGTGACATTAATAGTGATCTAGGGAATAAATTACTTGATGATTGTGAAGCAGATTTTTTTACTAAAGATTATAATGAATTATTAAAAAGAACTGAGGTTGATGCTGTTATAATAGCTACTGACGAAAATCATCACTTTGGACCTACTATGGCCGCAATAGAGGCTAAAGCATCTTTATTTATAGAAAAACCTCTTGCAACAGATTTAATTGAGTCAAGACAAGTTTTAGATGCAATTAATGCTGCTAACATTGATGCCGTTTTAGGATACACTCAAAGATTTAGAAGAAGATTTCTAGCTGTAAAACAGAAATTAAATGACAATAATATAGGAGATGTCACTTCTGTTATAACAAGAGCTTTTATGAATAGTATGGTGCCAATTGCAACTGTCAGACGAACAAATGAGAGAAAGAATTTAACACCAATGGTAGTTTCTGGTACTCATAGCTTAGATATGTCTTTATGGTTATTAGAAGGAAAAAATCCAAAAACTATTTTTGCACAATCTGTAGATAAAAAACTCCAAAGTCATGGAACTAAAGATGCTACTTTTGGTATTTTTACTATGGACGATGGAACAATTTTTAGCATGAATATTAGTTGGGCTCTTCCTACAGTTTGGCCTGGATCAGTATACGGACTAGAAATTGGAATAGTTGGAACTGAAGGCGTTATTGATATTGAAGATACGCATAGGGATTTAGTCCTTGCAAGTACTAAACCACAAGGTCATGGATATAATCCTTCTGGTTTTGAACCCACTGCAGCTAGGCACGTAGATTTTTTAACATCATATCCTCCAGGCGATATTTATAACAATCAATTATGGGGACCGATGAGAGAAGAAACTAATTCGTGGTTTCAAAGACTTTATGTTGGTTCCGATACCCCACACGCAACAGCAAATGATGGCCATAGAAATCTAGTTATGACAATGGCAATGGATGCTTCAAGTAAAATTGGAGAAAAAATTGAAATATCAGAAGATATAGAAAAGGAAATATTAAAAATTCAAGATATTTAATATATAGGTATATAAACTTGAAAGCTCTTATTTTAAAAGGACCCAACGAACCATTTACATTTGAAGACGTTCCTGATCCAATTCCTCAAAATGGAGAAGCCGTTGCTAAGGTTTTAGCCTGTGGTTCTGGTTTAACTATTCAACATGTCAAAGCGGGAAGAACTAAAGTAAATTTTCCAATAATTATAGGCCATGAAATTACTGCAGAGATTGTTGATTTAAGAGGCGATTGTGGTGAATTAAAAGTTGGTATGCCAGTGACTGCTTATTTTTACCTTACTTGCGGTTATTGCAAATGGTGCAAAATTAATAGAGAAACTTTATGTAATAATTTTAAAGGTTACATTGGTAGGCAGATCAATGGTGGTTACGCAGAATATATTTCTCTTCCAGCTAAGAACTTTATACCTATTCCTTTATCTATTAATTATAAAGAAAATCCTATAGAAACTGGGATAATTTCTGATGCAATTGCAACACCTCTTAAAGTTATTAAAAAAGCAAGAATTGTCATAACTGATAAGGTAGGAGTAATTGGAGCAGGAGGTGGATTAGGTATCCATATGCTTAGAATGTTAAATTTATATAATGTTAAGACTATTGCTATTGAGACAAAACAAATTAAAGAAAAATCTTGTCGTGACTCAGGAGCTTCTGAATTCATAAATCCTAATTCAAACTCTAAAAAAGAAGTCATCGAAGATTTTACTAACAATAGTGGCCTTGATGTTGTAATAGATTTTGTTTCCAGTAAGAGCTCATTAGAAACAGGAACTGAATTATTAGGAAGCGGAGGTCGTCTTGTAACTTTAGGAGGAAGTGGAGAATTTTTTAATATTGATTCAGGGAATATGCTGTTAAAAGAAATTGAAATTATTGGAAGTAGGTATTGCTCAAAACAAGAGGTAATAGATAGCTTAAATCTTGTATCAAATGGTTTAATAACACCACTTGTTACTGAAAAAGTTAGCCCTTATCAAGCTAATGATTTGCACGAAAGAATAGAAAAAGGGAACGTAATTGGAAGAGCTGGAATTATTTTTTAATTCCAAGCTTTTCATAAATTTCTTTCTTTTTAATTACCCAACCAATAGATTTTGAAATAATTTTAAGCGCTGAAGCATGTTGATCTTTTCCTCTCATACTACCAACACAATCTTCTACTATTATGGGTTTGTAGCCTCTATTACTAGCACCAAAAGTTGTTCCATAAACGCAAGTATCAGTATTAACACCACATATTAATATATTTTCTATACCTAGTATTCGGCTAATTAATTGATGGAGTTCTGTTTCATGAAAAGAATCAAAATTCCTCTTACTTGTCACATGGATATCTCGCTCTCCAATAAGACATTCTTGTAACAAAGAAGACATAGTTCCTTCTACTCTTTCGGGCTTTTTTCTTGCTTGTGCTTGAATATTTTGAGATATGTTATTTGACTGACTTACATCAATATATGGGCTTATAAAAAAATTTTTTTTAATTTCCTCTTTTCTTCTAACAACATAGCAATGGATAATTGGCACATTATTTTTTCTCATGTTTGCAAGAAATTCAGTAGTATTTTTAATAATATTTTTTATATCATCCGAAGCCAGAGGAGAGGTACCATGATCTTTGTCTAAGTATTCGTTTTGCATGTCTACAGTTAATACACATAAGTTAGAAAAATTAAGATTAAGTAGTGAATTCATTTTATTTTGGTAACTTTTAATATTATTTTGTTCCATTAATGTTCTCCATAGATATGAATTGTTAAAAATTATCATATCACCTATGATAAGTAGATTAACAAATTATTATAAAAAATGAAAAAATCATCTTTCGAAAAAAATATTGGTATTATAGGTTTAGGAGTTTTAGGCTCTGCAATAGCAAAAAACTTTATATATAAAAATATATCTATTAGCGGATATGATATAAATGAAAAAGTATTTGAGGGACTTAAAAGTAATAAAATTAAAGCCTATGATTCAATCGATGAAATTAGTTATAAGTGTGAAATTTTAATTACCTCCCTACCTTCAGAGACCAGTTTAATAAAAGTTGCTAAGTCATTGTCTAAAAATGATAAATTGATCATTATTGAAACCTCTACTTTGCCGTTAGATTGTAAGTTAGAAGCAAAAAATATTTTGCTAGAAAAGAAAATAACAATTTTTGATGTTCCTTTATCAGGAAATAGGATAGCAGCTTTAGAGGGAAAGCTATCTGCATATTTGAGCGGCTGTGATAAAAATAAAAAAGAAATTCAAAAAATTTTAGAAATTTTTTGTCAAAAAGTCACTGATGTTGGTGATTTTGGTAATGGAACAATTATGAAGTTGATTGGTAATATATTAAATTTAGTACATAACGCAGTTTCAGCAGAGGTTATAGGATTAGGTATTAAATCTGGTCTAGATCCTAAAATAATTCACGATGCAATATCAGGCACGTTCTCATCGTCGGGAGTTTTTGAAAATAGAGGTAAATTAATGGTTGAAGAGGATTACAACAGAGAAGGCATGAACTTTTCAACTCCAATTAAAGATTCTGCTTTCATTACTGATTTATCTAAAAAATTCATGATGCCATTACCAATCTATCAAGTAGCACTTCAATATTACTATGCTGCAATTTCTCAAGGACATTTTAATAAAGATGCTGCATCTGTATTAAAAGCAATTGAGAACAACGCTAATATCAAAAGAAATTAAATTATTTTTTTATATTATTTTGCCACAATTTATACAATTCTGTGAAATCGTGGTTATCATGATTTTTGTTGAAATTTTTTAAAAGTTTATTTGTCAGTTGAATATAATTATTACTGTTTTTACTTTTATTTGAAATTGATTCAATCATATCTAAGTCTTTTTTTAAATTTTTCAAATATGAATTACCATCGAATTTATTGTTAAGAATATGATTTGGAAATCTATGTTCGCTTATAAAACTTCTTGCGTTTGAAACATTAAAAGTTTCAATTAAATCATTTAATTTAATACCCATTTCCTCGCCTAAATGTCCTATTTCACACATCATAAGAAATATACCATGACATACTGAGTTATGGAGAAGTTTCATTGAATGACCAGAACCAACTTTGCCATAGAAAAATCTATTTTGTGAAATTTTATCAAGGACGGATTTATATTTATTTAATTGGGTTTCTCTTGCTCCAACCATTAAAGTTAATGTTCCATTATTTGCACCATTTGCACCGCCAGACATTGCAGCATCAAAATATTCAACATTTTTTTTACTAAGATATTTTTTAATTTTAATAGTTTGATCAGGCATAGATGTTGTTAAATCTAAAAAAACACTATTTTTTTTAAGTTTATATTTATTAATTATATCAAAAATTTCATCATTTGATGGTACTACAAATAGAACTAAGTCAGATAATTCTAAAAGTTTTTCAATTTCTAAAAAATTTACATAAGTATTATTTTTTATAATTTTAGAGTTATTATCATAACCATAAAGTATAATATTTTCATGACATAATCTTTTATAAATACCTAAGCCCATTTTACCAAGGCCTACTACTGATATAATTGGATTATTCATTATTATAAAATTTTAAAGTTTTAATTTGGGATCCAACCAATCTCTTAAAGAGTCGCCTAATAAATTAAATGAAAACACTGCTATGCTTACAGCTAACCCTGGATATATAATCATCCATGCAGCAGTTCTATAGTAGTCACTGTTAACTCCAGATAACATTAAGCCCCAGGAAGGAGTTGGTTCTACAACACCAAGTCCTAAATATGACAGACTTGCCTCCAATAAAATAGCCTGGCCAATAAAAGCAGTTAACATAATTAGATAAGGAGCCGTGACATTGGGTAAAATATGTCGAAAAATAATTCTTGATGCACTGTAACCACTAGCTTTAGCTGCGTCAATATAAGGTAATGTAACAATAGTTAAAGCTTGAGCTCTAATTACTCTAGCTACTTTAGGAGTAAATGGTATTGCTATAGCAATTATAACGTTTATATCTATACCAACTACAACTGTTTTAGGAAAAATTGCTATTACAACAATAGCTAAGACAACAATCGGAAAAGACAACATTAAATCTATAAATCTTTGTATTAAAAGGTCAACCTTACCACCATAAAAAGCTGAGGTTGTACCAATAATTGCACCAACCGTACATCCTAACATTGCAGATAAAAATCCAATAGATAATGCCGTTCTTGCACCATAAATTAATCTAGACAAAATATCTCTTCCAAACGCATCAGCTCCTAGAAGATGATCCCAAGAAGGTTGGCCACCACCTAAAGCAGGTGATGCTTCAAAATCAACATCCTCTGGATTAAAAGGTGCAACGTGAGGTGCAAAAATTGCTGCAGTAAACATTATAATAATCATTATTAATCCAATGAACCCTAAGGGTTGTTGAATTATAAAGTCTAAAACAGTTCTTCTTTTTTGAATTTTTAATGGTATTTCGTTCATGATTGATACCTTATTCTTGGATCTAATGCAGCGTAAAATAAATCAATAATCAAGTTAATTACTACAAAAGAAGTAGCAACAGTTAATACTAGTCCTTGTAATAAGTTTAAATCATTTCTAACAACACTATCTACAAATAGTTTACCAATACCATTTAAATTAAACACAGATTCCGTAACAACAAGTCCACCTAGTAAAAAGGCAAACTCTAAACCAATAACTGTTATGGTAGGTAATAGGGCGTTTCGCATACCATGTTTAACAATAACAATTTTTTCATATAGGCCTTTTGCTCTAGCAGTTCTAATATAGTCTTCAGATAAAACTTCAAGAATGGAGGATCTTAACATTCTAGAAACAACCGATGTATATCTATAACCAACTGATATTGCTGGCCAAATCATCTGATTAAAGTTTGTAAGAGGATCTACAAACAGACTTACTGTTCCAAGAGGTGGAAGTTTACCAAAACTAAGAACTAACATTATTAAAAGCATACCTAACCAAAATGAAGGGACTGCAATTCCTCCAATTGTAATAATTCTTATAACATAATCAATAAATGTCCCTCTAAATAAAGCTGAAAGAGTGCCTAAAGGAAAGGCTATTATAACTGCTAGAAATGTAGATAAAAGAGCTAATTCAAAGGATAGGCCTATTCTTGCAAAAATTTCTTCGGACACAGGTTCTTCTGTCCACAAAGATATGCCTAAGTCACCTTTTGGAAGACCAGACATATATTTTATAAATTGAATATGAAGAGGATCATTTAATCCTAATCTAGTTTTCTCAGCCTCAATTTGTTCTAAAGAAACCTCTCCACCCTCAGCTGTAAGTTTCAATTCTACAATATCACCAGGAACAACTCTTAAAACGAGAAAAACCAATACAGCAACTGCAAGTAAAGTAGGTATCATTAAAAGAATTCTTTTGATGGCGTATTTCAACATCTTTAGGAAACCTTAAGAAAAAAGATCAATATTTAAGGGCAAAGAAATTTATCTTTGCCCTTAAAATAATTATTAGTCTAAATAAACTCCACGCCAAGTGTTATTTAAGATGTGCGAGTTAGCAATAACATATCCTTTAACTTTACTATTTAAAGCTATAACCCTGTCAGTATACGTTACTGGAAGTACCCAAGCATTTTCTAATGCTTTCTTTTCAAACTGATGAACAATAGATTTTCTTTTTTCTACGTCTGTTTCACCAGCTTGTGCATCAAATAACTTATCTAAATCTCTATCAATATTTTTAGAATAATTAGATGCTGTTCTATCTGCAGAAATATATTTAAAATGCATTAGAGTAGGGTCAGGTAAAAATGATGGTGCCCAGTCTATTGTAGCATCAAAACCACCTTCTCTTCTAATTTTAACAAATTTAGAAGTTGGGTTAGTTATCATTTTTGGTTTTAAACCACACTTTTTCCACTCTGACATCAACCAAATAGCAATATGGTCATATGGATGTGAAACAGCTCTGTTACTATATGTAAATTCTAAGCCTTCAGCTCCAGCTTCTTTAAGCATGGCCATAGCTTTTTTTCTACTTGCATCTATGTCCTTAGTAAAACCTGGGATTTTATATAATTCTTCATCCGGTAATGCATATGTAGAGTTATATAACAAATATCCTGAAGGTCTAGGTGCAGTAAAAGTTATTTTAGCTAATTTTTTTAGACCAGCATGTCTATCAATACACATATTTATAGCTTGTCTAACTTTTTTATTCTTGAATGCTTCAGTTTTACTATTTAATGATACCACCCAAAGTGTCATAAGTGTTTTAGCTTGAAATGAGACATCGTCACCCATTTCTTTTTTTAGCATAACTCTTTCAGGAGGAGATGTTCCTCTCCATTCAGCCATGATTTGACCACCAATTAAAGGCTCACCTAATTTTTTAATTCTGTAACCCTCAGTACCATCTAAACAGTTATCACCATGATGAAAACCATCGTATTTAGCAGCTTTCCAGCTTTCACCTTTTGAATGACTGGAAAATTTGTAAGGACCTGTACCATTAATATTTTTCAAATGCCACTTTGGGTCTTTAGCAATATCTTTAGCTGAATAAATAGCGTTAAAAGGTGATGCAAAACCATCCATCATAAATGCGTCTGGTTTACTTAAATTAAACACAACAGTGTTATCATCAGGTGTTTCGATTGACGAAATCGATGAAAAAAGAGCTTTTCTTACAGAAATCACTCCTTTTGGCGGATTTCTAAGTCTATCATAGGTCGCCTTTACATCAGCAGAAGTTAAAGCTGTTCCATCATGGAACTTTATACCTTTTTTAAGCTTAAAAGTATATTTAAGACCGTCTGCAGATTGATTCCAAGTATCTGCAACATCACCTTCTAATTTTGGAAATTTATTCCAATCAAAAGTTAAAAGTGTTGAGTAATGTTGTGCCACAAAATGCATCACTGCATAGGAATTCGTTCCATGCATGTCATACGTTGGCGGTTCAGCTTTTACGCCAAACTTCATTATGCCACCTGTTTTAGGACACGATGCAGCTAAAGCAGCGTTTCCTGTAAAGGTGAAAGCAGCTAGAGTTAAAACTCCAACTATGCTTTTTCTAAAATTAAGCATTATTTCCTCCTAGTTAAATTAAAAATTTATTAAAAACCCCATTAATAAATCAATTGCTTACTATAATTATAGCATTATTTTATAGTAAAATAAGTTAAAAAAAAGTTAAATTATAATATTGCATATTAAGTATCATAATTAATGATATGTTAAATAGTTTTTACTAATTAAACATTAATTATATGGCTTAATATAATGACCTTCTTCAATTTTAATTAAATCAATTTTTTCAGGCTCATAACCTATTGGCTTAACCAAACTAGGTATTTCGTCAGTCATTAAATTTAATTCTTTTTTTCGTAATTTAGGATCTGCAATTGGAACGGCACTCATTAATTTTTTGGTATATGGATGTTTTGGATTTTCAAAAACTTGACTTCTAGTTCCTAATTCTACAATCTCTCCTAAATACATTACAGCAACTCTATGGCAAACCCTTTCAATTACAGCCATGTCGTGGCTAATGAATAAATATGACAATCTAAATTCTTCTTGTAATTCCATCATTAAGTTTACAACTTGTGCCTGAATTGATACGTCTAAAGCAGAAACTGCCTCATCAGCAATTATTAAATTAGGTTCATGCGCCAATGCACGAGCAATACCAATTCTTTGTCTTTGTCCACCTGATAGTTCATGAGGATATCTAGATGCATAATCAGCAGTTAAACCAACTTTTTTTAAAATTTCAACTGACTTTTCTGATGCACCAGACTTATCAGTTATACCATGAACAACCATCGGTTCAGCAATAGTTTCTCCTACTGTCATTCTTGGATTAAGTGAAGCAAATGGATCTTGGAAAATCATCTGCATTTGTCGTCGGAAAGGTCTTAGTTCATTAGGATTTAAAGATGTTAAATCCTGACCTTGATACAAAATGTTACCTCGGTGAGGTTCCACTAATCTTAATATACTTCTGCCTGTTGTAGATTTTCCACAACCACTTTCACCAACTAAGCCAAAAGTTTCTCCTTGTTGAAGAGAAAAATTTATACCCTCTACGGCATGAACTTGCCCTTTAGTTGCCCCTATACCTGATTTAATTAAAAATCTTGTAGTTAAATTCTTAACTTCTAATAATGGTACATCTGAAATTTTTACATTATCTTTAATTTCAATTAATTCACTTTTTTTAGAATTAGTGACCTTATCACCTTCAGCTCTTTTTATATCTATATTTGAAAATTTTGCTGGAAGAAATCTTCCTTTCATACTTCCTAATTTAGGCACTGCAGCTAGTAATGCTTTTGTATATGGATGTTGAGGATTATGAAAAATTTCATTTGCAGTCCCTTCTTCTACTTTTTTACCCTTTAACATAACAACCACTCTATCAGCCATTTCAGCAACAACACCCATGTCATGTGTTATAAAGACAACTGACATTCCAATATCAATTTGAAGTTTTTTAATTAAGTCTAATATTTGTGCTTGTATAGTAACGTCTAAAGCTGTAGTGGGCTCATCGGCTATTAATAGTGTAGGTTTGCAACTCAAAGCCATGGCAATCATAACACGTTGTCTCATGCCCCCAGATAGTTGATGAGGGTACTGCGCAAGTTGTTTTTCTGGTTCTGGAATTCTTACTAATTTTAACATATCTAATGACATGTCATATGCTTCTTGTTCAGTTTTACCTTGATGCTTAATAATAGCTTCCGAAATTTGCATTCCAATTGTGAATACAGGATTAAGAGAAGTCATTGGCTCTTGAAAAATCATAGAAATATCGTTGCCACGTATATTTCTCATATCGTTTTGATCTAATTTAGAAAGGTCTGATTTTTCTCCACTTTTTTTTATAAAATTCATTGATCCAGAATTGATTTTACCACCTGAATAATCTGTAAGTCTCATAAGTGACATAGCTGTAACAGATTTTCCAGAGCCAGACTCTCCTACTATTGCAAGAGTTTCTCCTTTATTTACATGCCAAGAAACTCCATCAACAGCTCTAACAGTTTCATGTTTCAAAGGGAAATGAACCTCTAGGTCTTTGATATCCACTAATCTTTCTTCCATAAGTTTTTCCCTTTACTAAACTTCAAACTATATCAAGTTTTAAATACCCTATAACATCTGAACTCTAAATCAATTCAAAAAAATTAATTTTGAATAATATATTTTTTTGCCTTGCTCATGTCTATTTCTGTTCCTAATCCAATTGTTTCTTTTATATGCACTTTTCCGTCCTTAATTTTCAATGGCTCCAAAACTGGATCTTCAACTAAATATTGATTAGTAATACTTAAGTCCCAATCCATTTGAGGAATAGAGGTTGCAATATTTGCTATAGCGTAGCTTGAAATACTAGTTTCTGCCACTTTACCTGCTAGATTGACTAAAATATTATTTTTATTTGCTAAAATTGCACAATTCATCACATCAACTACACCTCCTAATTTGATAGTTTTTAAACTTACTCCGTTAGATGTATGATTATTTATTATATTATTTATATCTGACTTAGAATGGACTCCCTCATCAGAGCAAATTGGAATAGAACTTTGAGTTGTAATAGTGTTCATGAAATCTAAATCTTTTGATGGAATTGGTTGTTCAAAAAATTTAAGACCACAATTTTTGGCTTCTAAAGCAAAATTGAGTGCATCTTCATGGGTATAACCTTCATTAGCATCGGCAGAAAATATACAAGTATCATCTACTGAAGAAATTATCTTAGCACATCTTTCAAGGTCATATTTATAACTTTTAGAAGATCCTACTTTTATTTTAAAACGTGTAAATCCATTAGAAACCGCATTTTTAACATTAGTTATTTCTTCATCTAAATCAAAGCCAGCCACCATTTGAATTATTGAAATATTATTTCTTTCACTCAGTTCAAAAAATTTTTGAAATGATGTCTTCTCTTCTTTTAGCATTAAATCTATCAAAGCCATTTCAAAAGCAGATACAGTTCCTTTGTTTTCATAAATTGGAAGTTTCTTCAAAACATTAACATCAAAAAGTTTTTTTATCTTTATTCCAATTAATTGATTTTTAACAAATTTACCGGCAGCAATCATACCCTCAACAAATTCTCCTGTCATTGTTGGTGCAGAAGATGCTTCACCCCATCCATACAAATTATTATTTGAGATTATTTTTATAAAAATATTTTGGGCATTTTGAACAGTAATTCCTGACATTTTAATAGGTTTTTTTAGTGGAATATTTAATGCAAAAACTTCTATGTCTTTAATTTCAAAACTATTTTTTAGGAATATATCTTTAATTTCTTCCATCTTTGGTTACTCCACTATTACAAAGTTCTAAAAATTTTTTATTATCAATTTTCATTATATTTTTTAAAATTTCATATGAATGCTCCCCTAATAGGGGAGGCGATAAAGGAGAACTCAATCCTCTTTTTTTATTTATTGTCATTGGTGTGTTTAATGTTTTGAAAGTTCCACCTTTAGGGTGTTTAATATTTTGAACCATTTGATTTTCTATGGTTTGTGGATGTTTAAGTGCCTCACTAACGCTTCTTACAATTGCAGAAGGAATGTTTGCGTTAATAAATAAATCATACCAATATTCCGAATTATTCTGCTTAAGTGAATCTTCTATTAATTTTTCAAGTTCTAATCTATTGATTACTCTATGTTCATTTGTTTTAAATTTATCATTCAAATACCATTCTGGTTTTTTAATTAATTCTGAAAATTTTTTAAACTGTTTATCATTGCCAACACTTAAAGCAATTTGTCCGTCTTTAGTTTTAAATAAATTATAAGGAACTATATTAGGGTGACCATTTCCAAATCTTCCAGAATCTTTATTAGATATTAAATTATTTGACGCAACGTTTGCTAACAAAAAAATACCAGTGTTATATAAGTTTACTTCTGTTAAAATACTTTCGTTTATATTTAATTTTTTGTTCTTAATAATTAGACCACTTAATATAGAAATAACTGCGTTTAGACCTGTTACTATATCAACTATTGCAACTCCCAATTTCATAGGTTGGCCGCTTTCTTCACCAGTAATTTTCATTAAACCTGATTCAGCTTGTAATAAAAAATCATACCCAGGAAGACCTCCTTGAGGACCAATATTTCCATAACCTGAAATAGAGTTTCTAACTATACTATTAGTATTTTTATTAAACCATTCATCAGTTAAACCAACCTTATCCCAAAATCCAGGCTTAAAATTATCTATAACAACATCAGATTTTTTTATAAGTTCTGTAAGAATTTTAAAACCTTCTTTTGACTTAAAATCAAGTGCCAAACTTTTTTTATTTCTGTTGACACCTAAGAAGTACGCAGAAATATCTTTAGAAAAAGGAGGTCCCCAAGCTCTTGTGTCATCTCCACCTTGTGGATTTTCAATTTTAATAATTTCAGCTCCCAGATCCCCTAAATATTGTGTGCATAGAGGACCTGCGAGAACTCTTGTAAGGTCAAGTATTTTTATTCCAGTTAATGGATAGCTTTGATTTACACTCATATCATTTTTAACTTGGTTTTACGTTGTCGTCATTATCTAATCCAGTTAAATAATCCTTTACAATTTGAGCATTTTTTTCTCTAAATTTGAAAAAGTTTGGCTTTCTTTTTTCTATAAATGCATTCATTCCTTCCATGCACTCATCAGATCCCCATACATGAGCAAGCAATTCCATACCATGTTGCCATGATGCATATAACTCGTCAGATTCTGAATTTAATGATTTTTTGGTTTGCCTAATAGTTTGACCACTATAAGTATTTATTTGTCTTACCCATTTCATAGTCTCGTCTAATAATTGATCTTGACTTACACATTTATTTGCCAAACCAACATCGACAGCCTCTTTTCCTGTAAAAGTCCGACATAGAAAAATCATCTCTCTAGCGATCCTTTCTCCTACAATTCTTGGCAAATACTGAGTTGCTCCAACAGTAGGACAAGCTCCGACTCTAGCACCAGTTTGACCTAACACCGCTGTGTCAGAACAAATTACTAAATCACACCACAAAGCTAGTTCATGTCCCCCGCCCATACAAAATCCATTAACCATAGCTATAACAGGTATAGGAACTCCTCTAATTGCCATTGCTAATCCAAGCATTCTATCATTCCAATGAGCTGCATTAGACCAGTTTAATCTTTTCATTGCATAAAAATCGCCACCAGCCGAAAAAGCTTCTTTTCCGGCACCTGAAAATACAATACATGTAATTGTAGTATCATTTCTTGTTTCAAGAACTGCTTCACGCATTTCGTCTAAAGTTTGTTCTCTGAATGCATTTCTAACCTCAGGTCGATTGATAGTTATCCAAACAGCATTTTCTTTTCTTTCAACTATTATTTCATTGTAGTCAGTTTTCATTTTATTCTCCTTTTTAATGTTTTGAAATAATCTCTATTAGGGTATTCATCATTTTTTTTGGATGTAAAAAAAATAATAATTTTCCATGATATCCCTCTGATGGCTTTCCTATTGGGTTTAATTCTAAATTTTGAGCAATGTCATATGTTTCATCAATATTATTCACTTCAAGTCCCAAATGATGAAGTCCACCGAGAGGGTTTTTTGACAAAAAACTATTAACAGGACTTTCATGATCCAAAGGCTCTATCAACTCTAATTTAATATTTTTAAATTTTAACAAACTGATTTTTACTTTTTGTTTTTTTGATACTTTAATTACACCGCATTCAACATTAAAATTTTTTTCATAATGTCTAATAGCTTGTTCTATATTTGGAACTACTATTCCAACGTGATCTATATTTTCCACACCTATTTTCTGTTTCAAATTATACTCCCTAAATAAAGCTACTTATAAGCATTGAATGACAAAGTCGCTCCAAGAATTATTAAGCAACTATATGTAACTGGTCTAAAAATCTTTTCAGGCAAAATTTTGAATAATAACTGTCCTGTCTTTAAACCAACCGCTAAAGGTAAAGACATTAACAAACCCAAAACCAAATAATCTTCTTCATAACCATTTATAAAAAAAAAATAAGAAAAAAATGCCGCCACAGTTAAAATTACAGTACATTGTATATTTGCTTGAATTATTTTGATACTTTCATTTTGAGATAAAAAGAATAATCCTGTCAACGGCCCCGTTGGAACACCAAAAAATCCAGCAAAAAAACCAATTCCACTTCCAAAAGAAACAGACGTTAAAGAATTAATTTTTCCTTTATACTTCCAGCCAGCAATAAGAATAATAGTTGCAACAATTATAAAAATTCCCATAAAAAAAGTAATGTCGGGAATTTCTCTTTTGAAAAGAAAGTATAAACCAACATATACACCTATAAAAATACCTAAACCATAAAGTGAAACTATTTTTTTTTGGGCATTTTTAATTGCATTTGGAAGTATAAGTAATTGTCCGATCATTCCAGATATAACTACTACATTTAATGCAGGTAAAGGTCCCATAATTAAAACAAAACCCGGTAAAAGCAAAAGGGCTCCTGCAAAACCAGTATATCCTCTTATTAAACCACCAAGTAAAGCTACCATCACAGTAAGGATAAACTGAATAGGGGTAAAACTAGGAAGTAATTCATATATTTCTAATAAAAAATTATTGATCACTTAAGAATTCCCCAAAAATTAATGAAAAAATTTTAAAATATATAATAAAAAAACTTAAATGATTTTAATCAATAATTTAAATCAGGAAATATGATTTACATAATTTATTAAACCTTTTTATCAATTTTTCTGATTTAAATTATTTGTTTTTATCATTTAAAGTTTTATTTCTAATCATTTATCTTTAGATATTATTTACTATTTTTGAGGTTAAAATGACTATTAGAGATTGTATAGCACCAGATAGAAATCCAAATGTTCCTGATATAGTACTTCCCAATGGATCTATAGATACTCATGTACATATATTTGAAAAAGAGTACCCTTTATTTGAGGGACGCGGATATAATCCACCCGATTCTACTTTGAATGATTTGAAATATCTTCATAAACAATTAGGTGTTAGTAGGGTAGTTTACACACAACCTTCACCATATGGTGTTGACAATTCTGCAATTTTAAAAGGCATAAAATCAATGAATGATGAGATACCTGGAAGAGCAAAAGGTGTATGTGCCATAACAATGGATGTTACCGATAAATTCTTAGAAGAATTAAATGATCAAGGAATAACTGGTGTAAGACTAAATATGGATAACATTGGTGGGATGCCAATAGGATTGGATCAAATTCCAGAACTTGAAGCTAGAATTAGAGGTCTTGGTTGGCATATGGAATATTTATTTCCTGGTAAAGATATAGTTGATTTGGCTCCAATATTTAAAAAATCAACTATTCCTGTATCAATAGCGCATTTTGCTTATCAACCTGCAGCGAATGGCATTGAATCGGAGGGTTTCAAAACTTTATTAAACCTTGTCAAAGATGGTAATACTTGGATTAAAATTTCAGGCGCTAATAGAGTTAGCAAAACTGACTTACCTCCTTATGATGATGTTATGCCTATGGCACGAGCTCTTGTCGAAGCAAACCCTGAAAATATCATGTGGGGAACTGATTGGCCTCATCCTAATAAATACGAAGTGAATCCAAATGATGGAGACTTAGTTAATGCTTTTGGTGAATGGATAACTGACGAAGAGATGAGAAAAAAAATATTAGTAACAAACCCTGAAAAATTTTATTCATTTTAGAAAGTTTGTTGATATGAAAATTGCTTTGGTTACAGGCGGCGGAACCGGAATAGGTAGAGCTGCTGCTATTGAATTAAACAGAATTGATTTTGAGGTGTATGTAATAGGTAGGAGAGAAAAAGAATTAAAAGAAACATCTTCTTTAAGAACAAATAAGAACTTTGATATTGTACCAGTTACAGTTGATATAACTAAAAGCGACGAAGTTAAATCGCTTTTTGAAAAAATTAAAGAAAGAAATGGTCGAATTGATTTGTTATTCAACAATGCGGGCATGGGCGCACCTAGAGTACCCATAGAAGATCTTAGCGAAAATGATTGGAGAAAAACAGTTGATGTTAATTTAACAGGTTCTTTTCTATGTGCACAACAAGCTATAAAATTAATGAAAACACAAAAACCTCAGGGAGGTAGAATCATTAATAATGGATCTGTTTCTGCTCATTCTCCACGACCTGACACTATTGCTTATACCGCAACCAAACATGCTATAAATGGTCTAACTAAATCAATTGCTCTTGATGGAAGAAATTTTAATATTTCTTGTTCACAATTAGATATTGGTAATGCAGACACTGCCATTGGCTCACGGTTTAAAACAGGAGTTCCACAAGCGAATGGTCAAAATATGATTGAACCAGTGTTTGAAGCCGCAGATTGTGGAAAAGCTATTGCTTACATTGCATCTTTACCTTTAGGTACTAATATACTTAATATGACCATTATGGCTACTAACATGCCTTTTGTTGGAAGAGGTTAAATATGACAAATCAAGAAGATGGAATGAAAAAAAACCTTACCAATTATGGTGACAAAGGATTTTCTATCTTTTTGAGAAAAGCATTTATAAAAGGTCTTGGTTACTCTGACGAAATGTTAGATAAAAAAATCATTGGAATAACAAATACTTTTAGTGATTATAATCCCTGCCACGGTAACGTTCCAGATTTAATTAAGAGTGTTAAAACAGGAATTTTATCTAACGGAGCTATTCCATTAGAATTTCCAACTATAACTATCCATGAATCTTTCGCAAATCCAACTTCAATGTATTTAAGAAATTTAATGTCAATAGATACTGAGGAAATGTTAAGAGCCCAACCAATGGATGCTTGTGTTCTTATAGGAGGTTGTGACAAAACTGTACCAGCACAAATAATGGGAGGATTAAGTGCTGATATTCCTTTAATACAGCTAGTTACAGGTCCGATGCTTACAGGCTCATTTAGAGGTGAGCGAGTAGGAGCTTGTACCGATTGTAGAAGATTTTGGGCAAGCTACCGTGCAGAAGAACTTAATGATGAAGATATTGAAGAAGTTAATAATCAATTAGTTCCTTCTGTAGGTACATGTGGTGTGATGGGTACAGCAAGTACTATGGCTATAACGACTGAAGCCCTAGGATTAATGATCCCTAATAGTGCATGTGCCCCAGCTGTTTCAGCAGATAGAAAAAGGATTGCAGAAAGCACCGGTAAAACTGCTGTTAAAATTGCAATGGAAAATTTAAAACCTTCAGATTATCTATCAGAAAAAAATTTTTTAAATGCTTTAATAGTTTTATCCTCTATTGGTGGCTCCACTAATGGTTTAGTTCACTTAACAGCTATGGCTGGAAGATTAGGTATTACTATAGATTTAATTAAATTTGATGAAATAACAAAAAATTTGCCAATGATTGTAGATTTAAAGCCATCTGGAACTGGTTATATGGAAGATCTTTACAAAGCAGGTGGATCTCAGAGAATATTCTATGAATTAAAAGATTTCCTGTATTTAGACGCTAAAAGTGTTAACGGCACTACTCTTGGAGAAGAGATTAAAAATTCTGCAAAATGGACACAAAATATAATAACTGACAAAAGTAATCCAGTATTTAATGCTGGAAGTATAGCCGTGTTAAAGGGTACTTTGGCACCTAACTCTGCTATAATTAAACAATCTGCAGCAACTGAAAGTTTATTAATTCATGAGGGCAGAGCTGTTGTATTTGAAGGACTAGAAGATCTAGCTAATAGGATAGACAGAGATGATTTAGATGTTACAAAAGATGATGTACTAGTTCTAAAAAGTATTGGTCCCAAAGGTGGGCCAGGTATGCCTGAGGCAGGCTTAATACCAATACCCAAAAAATTAGCAAAGCAGGGTGTAAAAGATATGGTTAGGATTTCTGATGGTAGAATGAGTGGTACTGCATCAGGTACCATTATTCTTCATGTAACTCCTGAGTCTTATGAAAATGGTCCTCTAGCTATCGTAGAAAATGGAGATCTAATAAAACTTGATGTGCCAAAAAGAAAAATTGATTTAATGATTTCAGAAGAAGAAATTGCAGAAAGACTTCTTAAACGAAAAGAACTAAGTATTCGCAGAAGAGGTTATAATAAAATTTATATGGAACACGTCACTCAAGCAGATAGGGGTGTAGACTTTGATTTTCTAATATAAACAAGGAGTTATGATGAAATACGAAGATATAAGTAAAGATGGTTACCCTTTAGGTTTCTTAATTAATAAAGGCACTACAACTAATTCTGATGATTTAAATAAAACCTTCGTTTCTCATACCCGTCAAATGGCTCTTTTACAAAAAGAAACTATCGGTTACGAAGGTGATTTAAATTCCCATTCTTGGAGATTGACTTCTGATGAAGGAAAACACTTAAATGGAACTGATCTCGCACCATTTCCTCTTGGATTTTTTAACGCTTCTATACATGGGGATATTGTTGGTAGAATTTTAAAAACTGCATCTAAAGAAAATTTATCTATTGATGAAATTAAATGCGAAGTTAAAAATTCTTATTATTTAACTGGTTCTTTTGTTAAGGGTGATGGAGAAGGGCATGCTGAACCAACTGAAATAAATTTAAACATTAAAACTTCAGAAGATAAAACTAAAATTGAGAGCTTGGTGAAAAAATGTTCTCAACTATCCCCAGTTTTGGCAGCCTTAAGGACACCTCTCAAAAATACATTTTCATTAATTGCCAATGGTAGGAGGAAAAATCTTTCAAATTTAAACGAGAGTTCATTGGATGATCATGAAGATCCATACAATTATTATCAAAAACAACCTTCACCGAGCGAAAATAATTTTTTTAGCAATAGAATTATTGTTAAAACTGGCGAAGTATCAAGTGGAAAAGTGGAGCCTGTGGATGGATATAATATTTCTGAAACTTCTAATAATGTCTCCGAGAATAGTAATTTTAATAAAATAATTAGAACTATAATTGGACAAAGTACTACAAAATCTTCAGATGATCTAATAGAAGTTGATACAGTTTTAGGTTTACCAGGTATGACACATTTTGTAATAAGTATGGATATTAATGGTATAATTGCTCCTTCTCCTGTAAACACTATGGGAGCCGCTATTTCCTTTTGTTTTTTAACACAAACACATAGATACATCCACCATCAAAAGTTTGAAATAGAAGGATTAAGGATGTCTCAATATGCAACATTCAAAGAAAATTCTGACGGGTCAATTCAAATGCTTCCATTAGATACTCATTTATTCATGAACGGCACAGCTAGTGACGAACATAATGAAAAGTTAATAGATATGTCAGAGAAGACTTGTTACCTTCATGCAACCTTAAGTAAAGCATTAGAACCAAATATAAATATTAATTTTAATTAAGGAGTTACTGATTATGAGAACTAAAAGAGATAACCAGCAATGGATGTTAGATTTAGCCCTTAATATGAGGGGTAGGGTTCAAAATTTCGAAAGAGACGATCCTGAAACTCCAACAAGAGCTCATAATTACAGAATGCTTCCTAAAATGTGGAGGAAAAAAGCTGAACATGATGAAGCTTTAGCAATGACTGCTGAGAAAAATGGTTTTAAAGCAACTGCTTTAGAACATTACGATCATGCAGTTGAATCATATAGAATGGCCCAACACCCAATTTATTTTGACGACAACCCTGTTAAAATCTACTTGAGTAATAAATTAAAAGAAATGGTAGATAGAAGATCTGCATTAGCGCCTTATCCAATTGAAAGAGTGGAAGTACCATTTGATGACGGTAAAACCATTTCATGCTTGTTGCATCTGTTACCGGACAGGAGAAAAGCACCTTGCGTTATATATGTACCTGGAATGGATCAAACAAAAGAATATTTCCCAAGAGTAATGAACAGTCTTGGTGTGAGTAGAGGAATGCATGTAATATCTATGGACGGCCCTGGTCAAGGTAACTCAAATATTCAAAAAATTAGAGCTGTTGCTGATAATTATGAAAGAGCAGGGGCAGCAGTTATAGATTATTTAGAGACTAGAGAAGAAATTGACTCTAAGAAAATTGGTATTTATGGCGTTAGTATGGGCAGTTATTGGTCTCTCAGATTAGCAAGTTATGATAACAGGCCAGCCGCGTTAGCTAGTGGTGTAGCTACATTTAACCCAAATAACACAATATTTTCAGTTTCTTCTCCAAGATTTAAACAAATGTTTATGTATATGGCAGGCATGGATGATGAAGAAGAGTTTGATAAAATGGCTGAAAAAATGACTGTTAAAGGATATGCTGATAAAGTTAAATGCCCAACTTTACTAGCAACCGGTGAATTTGATCCACTTTGCCCATTAGAAGACGCTGTTGAAGTTTACGAAGATTTAACTTGTAAAAAAGAATTATGGGTAATTGAAGATCAATTTCATCCATTATGGGGTATTCCAAATTTAGGAAAGTTAGATTGTCATCATTATATAATGGATTGGCTACAAAAAGCATTATTAGAAGGTAAGACTAACGATAAAAGAATTGCTTATGTTAGCAACAAAGGTGATGGACCTTTTGGTAATTGTGAATGGGATCCAACAATAAAGCCAGGGGAAGCATACTTTTAAATTTCTTTATTAAAGTTCATTTTAGGAAATTGCAAAAAGAAATTATTATGAAATTCTTTAACTTTTTCTAGAAAGTTAGATCTTTCAAGAATTGTCATTTCACGAATTTGAACATTTTCTTTTTTTATCATATCAATTAGTTTGTAATCATCTTCTTCTGCCAACATATATTGATAATTAATAGTCTCTTTTGCTGCTTCTAAAATCATTTCTTGTTCTTGATCTTGAAGTTTATTAAAGAAATCATGATTGATGACAAACAGGCAAAAGCCAAAAAGATGAGAGGACAAAGTCAAGTATTTTTGAGAATATTGGACCCCAAAATTCCAAAAATTAGTTAAAGGATTTTCTTGAGCATCTATTTCACCATTTGATAAAGCTTTTTTAAAGTCTCTAACATCTAATGGACAAGATATAAAACCTACTTTATTAAAAATATTTATATGTAATTGGCTAGGAGTTGTTCTAATTTTTAGATTAAAGCAGGAACTTTCATCAGTTATAAACGAACGATTTGTACTAATATGTCTGGCGCCATTATCCCAAAAGCCTAGTAATTGTAAATTTAAATTATTTTCTAACTTTTCCGAAACAAATTTATTAAATTTAGTATCAATTAAAGTTTTTACTTCTTTTTTATTTTGGAAATAAAAAGGTAAATCCAAGAGTTGTATTTCTGGTAATAGTTTTTCATAATAACTAGACCATAGATATGATATTTGTATATTATTGTTTCTGGTTAGTTCAATTAAAGAAGAGGCCTTTTTTCCGGATAATGTTATATCTTTTTCGTATTCAAAATTAAAAGTTTTTGACAATTTATTAATAAAGAAATTCATTGACCTTGTATGGACAGATGCCTCTCCTTGATAACCTGCAACTTTAACAACTTTTTTCATATATGATCCCTAAAATATGTTAAATTTGATTTTATATCAAAAGTAATTGGAGAACAAATTGAACAGTAAAATAATTGATCTTTCTGTTGAAATATATCAAAAATGTCCCACACTTCCTAATCATCCACCGATGGTATTATCTGAATATCAAACACATAAAACTATAAGAGAAGCAGATGGTGTAAAATTTTCGTGTGCATCAATGTATATGTCTTTGGGAGAGCATACTGGGACTCATGTTGATGCATTTTCACATTTTGATCCAGATCCTAATGCAAAATCTATTGATCAAATGCCTTTAGAAAATTTTTATACAGACGGTATTTGTTTAGACTTATCTCATAAACCTCTCAAGTCTAATATAACAATAGATGACTTAAAAGAAGCCTTAGAAAAAGACAAATTAACTATTTACCCTAAAGACACAGTATTATTATACATGGCTCACTATGACAGAACTTACGGCACTAGTAAATTTTTAACTGACTTTCCTGGTTTGACTAGAAATTCAGCTGAATGGCTGGGAAAACAAGATATCACAAGCTTTGGAGTTGAAGCTGTGAGTCCCGGTACTCCAGGTAAAAATAATTTTGATGTTCATAATGTTTGTAAAGAAATGGGTTTTACTCATATTGAGGGATTAACAAATTTAGATAAGCTAATAGGGAAAGGTAGATTTAAATTTATTGGGTTGCCTTTAAAAATAAGAGGAGGTACAGGAAGCCCAATCAGAGCAATAGCAGTTTTATAAATAGTATCATTAAATATTACCTTAATTAATATTTATTAATTAATATTTATTAATTACTAATTCAATTATTTCTTGGTAAAATGACTGGTTCACCTGTTTCAGCCGATAAATCTGCTGCTATATATAATTCCATAACTGTTTTAGCTTCTTCTGGTTTTACCAAGACTTGCTTATTTAACGCAACCGCATTAACAAAATGATTAGTTTCTTCATGCATTGGACCTGCATGAGTGTGTTCAACGGGCTCTCCTGGCATTGAAGACATTGGATATCTAATACCATCTTTAACAGTATTTAATTGAACATCTTTATGACTATCATCAATAAACAATGATCCATCAGTACCTATCACTTCAATCCAAGTGTGAGAATAATTTGGGTAACCCAGTGGTAAAATCCAACCACCCCCCACACTAATTGTCATTCCATCATCTAATGTTACAAGAATCCACTGATGATCAGGTGTGTTACTGTTCTTTGAGAATAATTTTCCAGAAGTTTGACTATATACTTTTATAGGCTTTCTTGGTTGTAAACACCATAATAAAAAATCAAGATCATGAGTTGATTCCATTGCAGCAGGGGAAAGGGCAGTTCTACCTGAAATTTTTTCACCTAATTCTCTTGTAACATGCCTACTTACAAGACAAGTGACTGGTTCTCCAATTAAATTTTCATTTAAAGATTTCTTAACATAAGCATATTTTGAATTAAACCTTTGAGAATAACCAATTGTAAATTTTACATTATTTTTTATTGATATATCTATTAATTCTTCAGCTTCTTTAAGTGTTGTAGCAATTGGCTTTTCTAAGAAAACATTTTTCCCAGCTTTTAATGCTGCTAATGCCATTGGAAAATGAGTTGTCTCTGGAGTTGCAGAAATGATTATTGTATCAATATTTTTATTATCAATTAATTCATTCCAATTATCAGTAGAACTTTCTAATTTAAGTGATTTTTTTAACTCTTGAAGTCTTTCTTTATTACTTTCAGCAATATATAACTTATCTACAAGAGGATTATCAGCGCACGCATTAGCTCTTATGCCACCACACCATCCAGTTCCAATAATACCAACATTAATTTGATTAATCATGATCATCCCCTGAATTTATTATAGTTAACTAACACCTAATAATTTGGCAGCATTTATTCCTGTTATCTTTTTTATATCGTCTTCATTTAGGCCAGGAGTGCCCAATACATGACCTATAGGGTCATCTTCTGCCATATCATAAGGATAGTCAGTTCCCATAACAATTTTGTCAGCACCAAATACATCTACCAGATATTTTAATTGCTCATAAGTAAAGACAATTGTATCAAAATACATTTTCTTTAAATAATAACTAGGAAAGTGCTTTAGATCATTACCTCTACAATCAGGTCTAGCTCCCCATGCATGATCTATTCTTCCAGCATAAGAAGGTAAGTAACCACCTCCATGTGATGCTAAAATTTTAAGATTTGGAAATTTTTCCAGTGTTCCATCAAAAATAAGATGATGTAGAGCAACAGTTGTGTCTAAGGGATTGCCAATTACATTATTGAAATAATGATTTTTCAAACGATCTCCTTGTGGATATCCATTTGGATGAATAAAAATAAGTGTATCTAATTTTTGAGCAGTCTCCCATACTGCATCAAGTGAAGGATCAGATAACTCGTGACCATCAACAGTTCCTAAAACCTGAAACCCTTTTAAATTTAGCTCTTTAACACCTCTTTCCATTTCTTTAACTGCAGCTTCGGTATCCTGTAATGGAAGATGGCCTAGAGATAAAAATCTGTCTGGTCTATCTACTGCCACTTTTGATAGAGTATTGTTAATAATTTCTATAGATTTATGACCACGTTTATTTCTAATTGAATAATATGCTTGAAAGGGGACTGGTATTAAAATTTGCATATCTATGCCTTGCCTGTCCATGTCTCTAAGTCGTTGATCAATATTTGTTAGATTTATTGACCTGTCTTTAGCTTGTTGTTTATTTTGCATGGATGATTTTTCGTTAGTATATCTAAAAGCTGGAACAAAATTTGGATCAAATAAATCTTCAATTAAATCTGCTGCCTCTTGAACATGCAAGTGACAATGAGCGTCTATAGTTAAATTAGAGTTATATCTTTCTTTTCTTTCAAAATGCTCTCTTGCAGCGGTTGCACCATATGGTTTGAGTTCCAAAACACACTCCTCAATGATAATTCTTTATTAATAAGTTAATTATTATAAAATATTAAATTATAAAAAAATATATATATCATCAGATAATTTGATTTTAGTTTTTATCAATTAAGTTTAAAATAAACTTTCTATATGAGGTATTTTATGAAATTTGGATTATTTGGTAGTGCTAAGCTTAATAAAATTAACAATGATATAGACAGTTCCCTTAGTTATAATGAATGGATCGATTATAATGTAGAAGCAGAAAGATTAGGTTTTGAAAGTACATTTACTGTAGAACATCATTTTACAGGCTTGGGTCAAGTATCTGCATCTTTAAATTTATTAACCTATCTAGCTGCTAAAACTTCTAAAATTAAACTAGGCACAGCTGTTCTCACTTTACCGTGGCATAATCCAGTTTTATTAGCTGAACAAGTTGCAACAATGGATTTATTATCTAATGGACGAATTCAATTGGGAGTAGGGAAAGGGTATAGATACAATGAATTCAAAGGCTTTAAAATAGATATGAATGAAGCTAATGAAAGGTTTGATGAATCTGTAGATATAATGGTTAAATCTTGGGAAAACAAAAAAAAATGGAGCTATACAGGGAAATTCTGGTCATTTGATGATATTATTGTTGAACCTTCATGTCATCAATCGCCTTACCCAACCCTTTGGATGGCCGCTGGAAATCATGAAACTATAAAAAATGTTGCAACAAAAGATGCAAATTTATTACTTGATCAATTTTCACCTTTAGACGAAGTCATAAAAAGGGTTCAAGTATATAAATCTGAATTGAATAAGAATAAATTAAATGACGACACACATAATAGAATAGCCCTGGCTAGGGCTTTATATATAGCTAAAGATGAAAAAGAAAAAATGGAAGTCATAGAAAAAAGAATGATGGCTAGATCAAAGGTTGATCAATTATCAGAAAGACCTGATGGTAAAAATTATTCAAGTATAATGTCATTCAAGGGACCTGATGAAGCTTTAAATGGCGCATTAATTGGAACTGAAGAAGAAATACATGAACGCTTGAAAAAATTAAGAGATAATGGAATAGGGTATTTGCTTTTAGTCGACGCTGGTGGTGGAATAGATCATTTAAGGTTATTTGCAAAAAAAATTATGCCTACTTATCATTAACAAAAATTTTAAAATAAAAATTTACACTATTTTGAACAACTTACAGGCATTTCCTCCTGTAATAAGTGAATAATCATTGTCAGTCAAACCTTCTGTGCCAATAACATGCTCAATTGGATCATCTTCGGCCATATCGTATGGATAGTCGGTTCCCATAACAATGTGATTAGCTCCATATTGATCAATAAGATATTTTAGTTGATCAAATGAAAAAACAACTGTGTCAAAATACATTCTTTTTAAATAATCAGAAGGTTTGTACTTTAAGTTATAACCGCTGCAGTCAGGCCTTGCCCCCCAAGCATGGTCAATTCTAGCAGAGTATGCAGGAAGATAACCGCCACCATGAGCTACAAAAATTTTTAAATTAGGATTTTTTTCCATTGTTCCATCAAAAATCAAATGATGAAGAGCAACAGTTGTATCCATTGGATTTCCAATAATATTAATAAAATAATGATTTTTTAATCTCTCACCTTCTGGATAGCCATTAGGATGTAAAAAAATAGGTACATCTAACTTACAAGCAGTTTCCCAAATACCGTCATACGAAGGATGTGATAATTCTTTTCCATCTTGAAATGTAATTATTTGAAATCCTCTTATATCAAGATCATTAATACATCGGTTCATCTCCTTTACAGCAATATCTTCATTTTGCATAGGAAGAGTTCCTAATGCTACAAATCTATCTTTTCTTGAATTTGCTGTTTCAGAGAGTTTATTATTAATAGTTTCTATTGCCTTGTAAGCCGCATTGCTTTTTATATTACAATAATGTTGAAAGGGAACAGGTATAAGTACTTGTGTATCAATTCCTTGTGAGTCCATTTTTTTAAGTCTTGTTTCAACATTTGTTAAGTCCATAAACCTATCTTTAATTTGTTGGACATTTTGCTTTGTTGTAATTGGATTGGAATGTCTAAAAGCTGGAATGTCAAACTGATCAAAAAGGCCCTGAACGATGTCAGCTGCTTCCTGCACGTGTAAGTGACAGTGTGCATCTACAGTTTTTGATGAAGGCCTAACTTTATAACCTGGTTCACCATGAATTCTACCAGAAGTACTACCGTATGGTTTGATACTCATTATAAACTCCAAAAATTATTAAAATAATAAACTATATAAAAATTTGAATTAATTATCTAGAATATAAGACTAATTTGAAGTTAAAGAAAGGATAAACACATGATTAAAAAGTTTAGTATTTTATTAATTGCAACTTTTATGTTTATGGGATTAGGATGTGCAACTTACAATTCATATGCACCTGATTGGGCAAAGATTGGCTCATCGAATTAATTTTAAATTATTTAAAAGATTATACTTTATAATATTACTATAAATATATGATATATATATATTTATTTTTATATATAATCTTATAGCAAGCTTATTTATATATCTTATTTAAATATAAGAGTAAACTAATATAATATATAATTGTCGCATAATATATATTATGTAATTTAAATATCTATAGTAAGTCCATCATAAGCTGGATAAACATTTGGTGGACATAACTTAGTAACAACGTCATGATCTGATTCAGGACTTAGATGTGTTAAATAAGCTATTTCAGGTTTTAATTTCTTAATCCAATTAAATGATAAATCAAAATGTGCATGAGCTAAATGTGGACTTTCTCGAAGCCCGGTTATAATTAAAACTTTAAGATCATATAAGCTATTGAAACTATTGTCAGGGAAATCTACAACATCAGTACAATATCCAAATTTATCATTAAATATGAAACCAAGTGTGTCAATTACACCATGATTTTGTTTAATTGATTTGATATTAATATCGTTTATTTTAAGTTCTTCAAAATATTCAATATGTTTTAATTCTAATGGTGGATTAAAATAAGATTGAGATGATTCTGATTTTTCAAATAAGTAGTTAAATCTTGTTAATAAAAACTCAGATGTTTGTGTATTAGTGTAGATCTTTATTTTTTCTCTATTATAAAAATAAAAAGGTCTTAATTCATCCAATCCAGATATATGATCAGAATGTTGATGAGTAATAAAAACAGCGTCTAACTTTCTTATGTTATGTTCAATAAGTTGATTCTTAATGTCAGGTCCTGCATCAACTAAAATAGTGGTATTTTCATCTTGGATTAGTATTGAACATCTTTGTCTTTTGTTTTTTGGATTAGATGGATCACAGTTCCCCCATCCTAATTTTCCTAAAGCAGGAATACCTACAGATGTACCTGTACCTAAAACAGTAATTTTAATATTGCTTTTCATTAATACAACTTATCAAAAATTTTGTTTGAATTAATATATAATTGACTGATAAAATCATTAAAGTCATTTTTTCTAATATTTGACAAGAATTTAGCTGTTAAGTAACAATTCTTAGGCTCATTGATTGAACCTCTAAGTGGCGTTGGTGACAAATAAGGTGAATCTGTTTCAACTAAAATTTTTTCATTTGGAACAAGCATGGCTATTTCTTGAATTTCTTTAGCAGAATTAAAAGTCACAATTCCAGAAAACGAAATATAAAAACCTAAATCAAGCCCACATAAAGCTAATCCCTTTCCAGAACTAAAGCAATGAAGAATTGCCTGAAATGGTCCATTTTTAAATTCACTAGTTAGTATATCTATCATATCTTCGTCAGCATCTCGCGAATGAATAATGAGTGGTAAGCCTGTGTCTCTTGCTACATTAATTTGAGTAATAAAGGATAATTTTTGCTCCTTTATACTATCTTTTCCATAATGATAATCAAGACCACACTCACCTATTCCGACACATTTAACTTTTTTTGATATATTTTTAATTAAATAATAATTTGAATTGTTTTCATCTTTTAAAACTTCATTTGGGTGTGTTCCAACAGTAAAAAATATCTCTTTATTTTTATCAGATAAATTTATTATTTTATCTATTTTGTTTAAATTTGTCGAAATTGAAATAATTCTTTTGACATTATTTTTCTTAGCATTTTCTAAAACCTCATCAAGTCTGTAATAAAGTTCTGAAAAATCTAAATGTGCGTGAGTATCTATTAAATAATCAGTCGTCATTTTAAACAAAGCTCTTAAATACGTGGAAATAAAGGTTTAGGTGTGGAAATTTTTATTCCCCCATCTATAAATAATTTAACAGACTTTATGTCTCTTTTAACTAATGGAATTTGAATATAATCCAAAATAGACTTTGAAGTATTTGGTATAAAAGGTTGAAGCATTATAGAAATTTGTCTAATGGTTTCTATTAATGTGTACAAAACAACCTCCATTCTTTGAAAGTCATTTTTCTTAAGCGACCAAGGAGCTTGGTTATCAACATATTTGTTTGCATCTGATATTACCAACCAAATATTTTTTAAGAATTGATCAAATTTTTGTTCATCCATAAAACTTCTATAGTTTTGTAAAGAATTACTTATAGAATTAATTAATTTTAAATCTTCATCTTGAAAATCATTTGGTCTAATTGGAATAACTTCGTTACAATTTTTAAATATCATAGAGGTAACTCTTTGAAATAAATTACCATAACTGTTCGCTAAATCACTATTAATTCTGTTAACAAGTTGAGAATTAGAGAAATCACCATCATTGCCAAAAGGAACTTCCCTCATCAAAAAATATCTAATTTGATCAACTCCGTATTTGTCAACTAAGTCAAATGGATTAATTACATTACCTAAAGATTTAGATATTTTATTTCCTTCATTTGTCCACCATCCGTGTGCAAATATTTTTTTAGGCAAGGGTAATTCAGCAGCCATTAAAAAAGCAGGCCAATAAACTGCATGAAATCTTATTATGTCTTTGCCAACCATATGAATATCTGCAGGCCAAAATTTAGAAAAAGCATCATTCTCAGAACTTGAATAATTACAGGCTGATAAATAATTTGTCAGAGCATCAAGCCATACATACATAATATGGTCATCGTTATTTGGAACCTTTACACCCCAAGAAAAACTAGTCCTACTAACTGAAAGATCTTTTAAACCTCCTTTTACAAAGCTGATAACTTCATTTCTTCTAGAATTTGGTAAAATAAAATTATTGTTTTCTTCGTAAAATTTAAGAAGTTTATCTTCCCATTTTGATAAATTAAAGAAATAAGATGGTTCTTCAACCCATTCAACTGGCGCGCCTGATGGAGCTGTCCCATGAATAATTTCTGTTTCAGAATAAAAAGCCTCATCTCTTACTGAGTACCAACCAGAATATTTATCTAAATATATAGATCCATTTTCTAATAATTTTTCCCAAATTTTTTTACAAGAATCTAAATGTCTTTTTTCAGTAGTTCTAATAAAATCATCATTAGAAAAATTCATACAATTTAAAAGATTTCTAAAATTTTTAGATACTTCGTCTACAAACTCTTTAGGTGCTACTCCTTTGTTTTTAGCTGCCAATTCAACTTTTTGCCCGTGCTCATCAGTACCAGTTAAGAAAAAAACATTAAAACCGTCTAATCTCTTAAATCTAGCAATTACATCGCAAGCTAATGTTGTATAAGCATGACCAATATGAGGCACGTCATTGACGTAATAAATTGGAGTGGTGATATAATAATTAGAACTCATATAAAAACCTTAAAAAAATTATATACCACAAAAATCTTTAAATGAATCAATTAAAATATCTGATTTGTTTAAATTTAATAAATTAGCAAAATGCATATTTTTGTATATTTGTGAGTTCAAGTTTAGTAGTTTATCTGCTTTATAGTTATTTGAGATTTCTAAAATTAATTCTTTTTCTTTCTTTAACGTGGAACCTAAAAATTTTTTATATTCATTATAAAAAACTGTTTTTATAATAAGATCATTTATAATTAAGTTTAAAACATTTAACGTAAAATTATTTTCTTTTGAATTTAATTTACTAAGAACTGTTTCACTTAAATTTAAAAAAGTTTTGGATTTAATTAGATCGTCAAGAATATATTCATATAAAGTATATGTATTATTTTTAATAATTTTCGATGCATTTATTGGTGAACCAAAAGAAATATTTTTTAAAAATAAAATCTCCTGATCTGATTTATTCTTATAATTTTTATAAATAAAGTCATCAAATTCTTTTTTGGATAATGAATTGACATAAAAAAAAGCGCATCTAGATTTTATTGTTTCGATAATATTAATAGGATTATTGGAGATAATAAAAATATAAGATTTTTGTGGTAACTCTTCTATTGTTTTCAATAGTAAGTTTGAAGAATTCAAGCTTAAATCTTCAATAGTGTCAATTATAGCGATCTTAACTTTTGAAACTGAAAATGTTTTATAGAAAAAAGATTTTAAATTTCGTACTTTTTCAATTGGTATTTTTTTTTCGTCTTCGCTTTCTTCTTTACATAAGTAAAAAAAATCTGGATGTGAATTGTTTTCAAATAAATAATGAGATTTATTAATATTTGTTTTGTCTAAGCAAAATTTATTAACCTCAAATATTTCAAAACTAATTTCATCATTCAGCTCAAAATGACACAACATAGATTTACATAATTCAAATACAAAGTTTTTTTTACCTAAACCTTTTGACCCACCAATAATAAAGGAGTTAATTGTATTCGAACAAATTGTTGAAATAATTTGTTTTTTTATTTTATTACCCGCAAAACTCTTATTTTCCAGATCTTTAATCATTTATATTAAGTAATTCTGAAACATGATAATTAATATTATCAGATATGATTTCTTTATTTTCACTTGCATCAATTTTAACTATTCTTTTGGGATGTTTTTTATACAAAATATTAAATCCATCAAGTATTTTTTGATGGTAATCTAAACCTAGTTTTTCAAATCTATTTTCATTTTTATTATTTCTTTTGTTAGTTCTATCTAATCCAATCGTTGGATTTAAATGTAGAAACAAAGTTAAATCAGGATATAGTCCATAACAATAAGTATCATGTAAATAAAACAATTTCTGTTCATCAATTTTGCCAACTAATCCTTGATACACAATTGTAGAGTCTACATATCTATCGCATAGTATTATTTCACTATTTTGAATTGCGGGGTTGATTAGCTTATTTATATGTTCTCTTCTCAATGCATTAAATATTAATGCTTCAGAATAACTGTCCCAAGCATTTTTATCTCCAGAAACTAAAAATTTTCTAATATATTCACCTTCGTTAGTGCCTCCAGGTTCTCTGGTAGAGATTACTTTATAATTTTTTTTTGAAAGGAACTTTTTAAGTAACTTTATTTGTGTGCTTTTTCCAACACCCTCGCCTCCTTCAAAAGAAATAAATAAACCTTTTTTTATACTAGTTTTATGTTCATTATTTATCAACAATATCTCCGTAGAGCAAAAACTTTAAAATTGATTTAACTCTTACCAAAGACGACATTTTATTTATATTTTGAGCAGAAATAAGATCCTCTTTAATGGCTTTCTTACCAGGAATTGAAATATATACACTTCCAATAACATCACCTTTTCGTATTGGGGCTGCGATTGGATCCATCCACTCAGCTTTAATTTTTGTTTTATTAAACTCTAATGGTGATACAATTTTTTTAAACGGTTTTTTCGCCATTAAATCTACTTCTGATTGCTTACCAAGCCAAACATTTGCTCTAACAAGCGAGTTCTGTTCATTAAATAAAGATAATAGAGCAGTTTCTCTAAAAACTATGTTAAAAAGTCTTTTACTTTCAAATGTTCTCTTTTTCTTACTATTAAGTCCATTTATAACAACAGTTACTCTTCTATTATTCCTATTTACAGAACCAATTAAACCATACCCAGATTCATTTGTATGGCCAGTTTTAAGTCCGTCTGCACCATTCATAGTGTATAAAAGTGGATTTCTGTTAGATTGCTTGATTTTATTGTAAGTAAATATTTTTTCTTCGAATAATTTATATAATATTGGAAAATCTTCAATAATTCTTTTGGTTAATATAACAAGATCTCTTGATGTGGTCTGTAAATCTGGATGAGGCCAACCAGTTGAATTTGTAAAATAAGTGTTAGTCATACCCATTATTTTAGCATACCTATTCATTTCTCTTGCAAAAGCTTCTTCATCACCTGAAATACCTTCAGCTAAAACAACCGCTGCATCATTGCCAGATTGAACAATTAAGCCTAATAATAAATCTTTAATTGACACGTTAGTATTAAGTTCAAGAAAAGATCTCGAACCTCCCATTCTCCAAGCTTTATCTGTGACTAAAAAAGTATCTAACATATTTAATGAATTATCTTTAATTCTATCAAAGACAATATAGGCAGTCATGACCTTAGCCATGGATGCTGGTTTCATAAGTTCATCAGCATTCTTTTCAAACAAAACCTCATTGGCTTCATGATCAAAAATCATAACTTGTTTAGCAGGAGTTGTAATATCTAATATATTAGAAAATGATGATTTTATACTTATTGTGATAAAACATAAAAAAACATTAAATAAAAAAAAATATCTATTAATCATCTCAAACATAAATTACCTACATAAATTTATTCAATAATAATTTTAGCACCTTGCATCCCTTTTTGTAATAACAAAGAATGAAATTCGTCAACTTTTTTAACACTTTCAAAAGGTCCCGCTTTAACTTGATAAAAAATTTTGTTCCTTATTAGTTTTTTATATATTTTTACTTTTTCTATGTATGAAACTTTTTCTTTCATAATTTTAGCATTTTGAGATGAACTGAAAGATGCTAACTGTATAAATATTTTATATTCTTTTTTTAAATTATTAAGGTCGTACTTTATTCTTTTTTTAACTGATTTATATTTTTTATTTGTCCCATCAATTTTAACAGTAGTTATTTGAGGAATGTTCACTGTAGGAAGCTCTACTTTAGGTAAGTCCATAATTTCTGGAAAAGAACCATTTTTGGCTAACTTTTCAAGAAGCAAACTTTTATCTTTAAGTATTGTAACTCTAACAAGTCCAGTACCATTTTTTTTTAAATCCAAAATATCGGCTGCTTTAGAAGATAAATCAATAATTCTATCATTTACAAAAGGTCCTCTATCATTAATTCTCAAAATAATTGATATGTTATTTTGTAAATTAGTTACTTTGACTGCACTAGGTAAAGGCAGCGTCTTATGAGCTGCAGTTAGTGCATATTGATTATAAATTTCACCATTCGCTGTTAGCTTTCCATGAAATTTTGGTCCATACCAAGATGCAATACCAGTTTTATTATAAGATAGATCTTTCTTAGGAAAATAGAATTTTCCTTTGACGTTATACTTATTACCAATTTTATAAATTGGTTTGGCTGTAATAGTTCTCTCTTCTTTTGGGATTAAGTATTTTTTACCCAAGTTTGCGGCCACTTCAACGCCTGAAGTACAACTTTGTATTAAAAATATTAAAAATAAAACATAAATTTGATTTAAATTTAAAAAAATCTTCTTTGAAAAACTATTTTTTTTATAATAATTTAAATTAATTTTCATGGATAGTATCCGACAATTTACCAACAGCTATTGCAAAATAATTTGATCTATTCCAATTCAAAAGAGATTCGAAGTTATTATAAACTAAATATCCATAATTACCATAATCCTTAGGTATAATAAGACGGGCTTTTATTTTAACATTTGGTAATTTTGTTTTGTTTTCATTTAAAATACCACTTGATGACCATTTATTTAATAAATAATATTTATTTTCTTTTAATTCCTTATTGAATTGACCTATATAAACTTTCCTACCCCAAGTTATTTTATCTGACCATCCTACCTTATTTAAATAATTAGCTGCAGAAGCAAAAACATCTGGTTTGGATGTCCAAATATTCTTACTTCCGTCCTTATCCCAGTCGTTTGCATAATTTATAAAGCTTGATGGCATAAATTGGCATTGTCCCATGGCACCTGCCCATGATCCAGTCATTTTACTTAATGTGATATGCCCATCATTAATAATTTTAAGAGCATTAAATAATTCTTTTTTAAAATATTCATGTCTTCGGCCTTCAAATGCTAATGTAGACAGAGCTGAAACAACAGGAAAACCACCAGTTAATCTTCCAAAATCTGTTTCTATTCCCCATAAAGAAACTAAAAAACGAGCTTGAACTCCATAATATTTGCTAATTACCTTTAATATTTTTTTATTTTTTTTATATTTATTATTTGCTTTTTTAATTCTTGACGAAGTTACAACCCTGGCAAGATATTGGTTTAAGGTTAATTTAAACTCAGGCTGCGATCTATCTAACTCAATAACTCTAGGAATAAACACAACCTTAGTTTTAAAATCTTTAATTAATTTTAAGGAAATACCTTTTTTTTTAGCCTCATTTGATATACCTGAAACAAAATCACTAAATGTGTCATTTGAAAAAGCTTGGGTAGATAATAAAACTAACGATATTAGTATATAAAGAAAGAATTTAAACGTTTTAATTATGGCCATTGATATCCTCCCTAATATAATTATTAATCATATCTTAATTTTGAATTACAAGGAAAAATTATTTTATTAAAGGACAATTTAAATTCACATGAGTAGAATAAATAGTTTAATAATAATTTTAAATATTACTTGCCATCAATATTAAGCTAGTTTAATTAATCCTTAATTGGATGGGTGACTGAGCGGTTGAAAGTACCGGTCTTGAAAACCGGCGAAGGTGAAAGCCTTCCGTGGGTTCGAATCCCACCCCATCCGCCATATACCTAAAATTTTATATAATTGATAAGTAAAAAATTGTAATAAATTATTAAATAATTACAATAACTTACAATTATTTGATATTGAAATTATTCCTTACGATATAGCGGTCATATTTTAAACAGAATGTCCCAACCAGAAACAAGCACCATTAAGTTTAAAAATGCCATTATAGCAGGGGCGACGTACCCTTCAGCAGATGTCTTTACGCCGTTAACAGAACCCCAATAACTATGGATTGTTTGAAAGCAAACAACACCGCCAATACATGCCTGCACAAAACCATAGACAAATAGTAACCAAGCGCCTTGGATAGAAGTGAATAAAGCAATAGCTAGGGTGACTGCAAAGCCGGCAGCAAAAGTACCAACAAGTCTTGTCATAATTGCGCTACCTTCACCGAAGCCATATTTCTCAATATACTTGCGTGTTTGGAAAATACATTGATAAGCATAAATAAAATTTCCCAATACTATTAGGACTATGAGTGAAAAAATTAGCATTTCAGTAAAGTTTTCTAACCTCTCAATTAGGAGAAAGATTTTCCATAAAATTACTACCCATCCTATGCACAACGAGTAAAGAAAAACAATAACTTGGCAGGGTATTTCCTTTGAATATTATAAGCTTATTTAATTATTTGTAAATAAGTTGGTAGAACAACTTGTTAACATTGATTAATGTTGATTAAGAAATAGGTACAATAATCCTTATTTTTATTGAAGTTTACTAATAAACATATTGTTCTAAAAAAATATATCTAGCGTTAAAGTGATTGCATCATCATCCGATAGCTGGCCAAATGCAGACGTGGCCGTGCGTGCATTATAAAACTGGCTGGTCAATTTGACACTAGTGACATCATTGATCCGTCGCGACGCTTCCAAAGATACAAAGGACTGATCAGTTTTACGATCCACTGATGCCAAAAATAAGAAATTACTGTCTGCAATGTCATTAAATACAAGCCTTACACCCGCAACACCAAATTGATTGGCCGCGGCCTGTGGACGGTCATCATGTTGAATTTCACCAAGCAAGCCAATATCCCATATTGTTTCAAATGCTCCGTAATAAGTATATTCAATTCCCGCAACAGCCGCCGCAAAATCATGAGCGCCAATTAAGCTGCTTTGGGTGCCATGAAGGCTTTCCCATTTGAGCAATGTTACATTGCCCGTATATTGAGCTTCAAAACCTATTGATTTTTGTAAAGCGTAATGGGGGTTTAATGCACTTCCATTACTGTTGACAGACAAAATTGGATCACGAGCGGTACCGTAAAAAACACTTCCAGCTAGATCCCAATCTCCAGCAAAGCTAGACAAGCGTGCCGCAAAGTCATCTGCATCCTTGCCGTCATTACGCGCATATTGTGCAGAACTGACCGGAACTCCAGTACTCGGATGCGCGTCACTATCATTAAATGTTTTTTCTCGAAAACTAGAAATATACCAAAGCTGCAGGTCACCAATATCTAGATAGCGTTCAGCAGATATAGATGGTGCTCCAAGTTTACCTGATTTACCCTCATTTGCTGCAGCATCGGACTGATTAATAACATCAACAACATTTTTACTTTCTGCCTTACCCCAAAATTCCTGACGATTTCCAACAAAAAAATCAAATCCTGCGAAGGGACTACGAAAATAAGCTTGTCGAGCTTCAGTAATCCGGCGACCATTATCTTTTTCATCCCCACGGAAAATGAATTCACCCACAATTCGAATTTTCTCAAAATCATGAAAGGCATCAATCTTTACTTCCGCCGAGCGCCCTTCTGAAGCCGCACCATCAGCATGATCAGGATAAAAATCTAGCCGTGATGAAAGCTTGCCATTAACCTTACCAGCAAATGCCGGTTGTGTTAACAAAAGGACAACAGCAAAGCAACGAGCATAATACGTAATCATCGTGTCCGTTTCAATGCGGATTTTTCAAAATCACGTTCAGTCATACCGGTCTGAAACTTCCAATCGGTAAATACGAGTTCCGTTTTCTTGCCTGTCTGGTGATTAATCATAACTAAACGATTAGACCGCCAGAATTTATCTAGATATTGATTATAATCTTCATAGGTCAAGGTTTTCAAAAGTGCGTCTTTGCGGTCATAGAAATCAATTTTGTGTACACGGTACTCAGCCTTATCCATCCAAACAATCTGGCGCTTATAGCCACTTTTGCGATCAACCGGATCATATTCAACAACAAAACAGTCAAGACCATTCAACTCTTCATCACGCAAATAATTATAGGTGTATTTTTCAACTTCCTGACTGGCGATATCTTCATAAGAAAATTCACTACCCATAAAAGGACCTGCTTTATTTGAGGATGCGATACGCTTAACTCGTTTCAGAGCTGGTAAATATAACCATTGGTCATCTGAGTCAGCCTTTTTTGTATGCGAAAGGAAAGCTGTGCCACGCACATCACCTGGACTATCAAATATCACCAGAGACTTATCACCTTCGTTATCACCCTCAAACGTTCTATTACGGATCGCACGTTCAGTTGATTGGCCATATTTATCCATTAAGATCATTTTTATTTGGGCGGTTGAATTACGAAACCCCTTGTCGCGGCTATCGGCTTCAATCGCAATCTCTAGTCCTTTTTCAGGCGAGGCAATTGCCGCCATTGTCATAACGGCAGAGGCGATAGTAACAAAAGTGGTTACCGTAGCGAGTTTCATTTTAGTCTCCTTAGTCAACATCATGGCTTAAGCATTTTGCGGTGCTTCTTTAGCACCCATTACCGGTGTGGTTTCTTTTTTATCCTTATCAAGTGCTATCAGCAATGCAGGAAGTAAAGTCATATCAGCAATCAAAGCTATAACAAGGGCTATGCCTGTTAACATTGCCATATTGCTGTTCACGCCAAAAGTAGATTGAGCCAGAATAGCAAAACCAGCTGTTAGTATAAGGGTTGTGACAACAAGTGCCGTACCAACACCATTGAAAGCAGAAATGACAGCATCATGCGCAGACAGTTTTAATTCGCGACGAGCAATCTGATATTTGCTAAGAAAATGAACACTATCGTCAACCACAACGCCAAGCGCCATACCCGCAACAACAGCGACAGCCATATTGACCTGCCCCACAAGCAAACCCCAAAGACCAAAGGCAAGAGCCGCAGGTAGCAAATTAGGTATCAAGCTGATGATACCAAGACGGACATCACGTAAGGCAATTAGAATAACGCCACTAATCAGAAAAACTGCAACAAGGGTTCCTAGCAGCATACTTTGAATATTACGTTCGGAAATATAAGCAAACATTACAGTAGGTCCGACAGCTGTCAGGTTAAAATCAAGCTCATCCTTAAGGTAGCTCTCAGCCCGAGCAATCCAGGCACGAAGTTCATTCGTGGTCATATCGTCAATTGTGACAATAACCTGTGTTGATGATTTGCTGATATCAAGTTGATTGTTCAAATCCAAACCGAATGGCAAGGATAACTCATATAAAAGTAGGTATTGGGCGGCAAGTTTCCTTGTATCGGGCACTCGGTAAAAAGCCGGATCACCAGCGTTCAAATCACGATTAAGACGCTTAAAAGTGTCCGAAATAGATTGGACGTGTGTAACCACAGGCTCGTTATGCGCCCAAGCGGTAAAATTAGATACTTTTTCAATAAAGACCGGTTCACTGACACCATTGGATTCGCCAGCAGGCAAACTAAATTGTACCTGATTGACACCAGTTAGATTGCTACTAATCCAGTCGGTATCCTGACGATACTGGACTGAGTCGTCAAAATATTTAACAAAGTCATCATTAATTTCATTGAGTGGAATAAGTGACAGAATACTAACTGAGATAATAACGCTGGCAGTTAGAACCGACTTATAACGCGAAGCGATATATACACCAAGCTTTCCCATTTTATCATCAAGCTTTGCCAAAGTAGCTTTTGATTTTAGCGGCACAAAGCTTATGAGAATAGGTAATAGAACAATTGAAAATATCCAGGCAGCCATTACGCCTATTGCTGTTATATTACCCAGATCGTGAAACGGTGGGGAATCTGAAAAATTCATCGACAGAAAACCCATTGCCGTTGTCAGACTAGTTAGAAAAATAGGTTTACCATTAACTCGTATACTGTAAAGCAAGCTGTCGCGTTGACTATGCCCTGCCCGCATTCGGTTGAACATACTTACCAATAAATGGATTGAGTCGGCGACCGCAAGGGTGGTGATAATGGTTGGTGCACTGGCCGATGGCGGTGTTAGGCCAATGCCCATCCACCCTCCAGCGCCCATAGCCACCATGATACTTGGCACAACAACAAAAAGCACCAAAAATGTTGCCATTATCGATCTAAGCAATAAATAAGCGACAATTAAAATGACCAAATACATCGCCGGCACTAATGTTGCCATGTCCAGCATTGATGATTCCAAAAAAGCGTTATTAAGAAAAATAACACCTCCCAAACGAATTTTGACGTTATGTTTGGCTTCGATCTCGGTAGCCATTTTGCGTGCAGCGGCCGCCACAATAGCAACCTCGTCAGCATTCATTCCTGGCATTTGAATGGTTGCATTTACTGATGTAGCCCGATGTTGCTTATCATGAATTTTTCCTGCCAGAGCTGGCTCGGTCGTGCTAATATTATCAATCAAAGATTGCTCATTAGCGCTTATTGAAATTGCATCAGTATATAAATCCCTGACAATCAAATCATCACCCTCAACCTCGGTATGCTGATAATTTGAAAGGCTATCAACTCGGATGGAAAAAGGAAGTTGCCACGCAATTTCAGTTAATTCCTCAACAGCGGCCAGCACCTCAGGCGTGTTAGCTTTGCCTGAAATTGGATCAACGGCAAAGTTAACGTTATCAATTTTGGTATAGGTCTGCTGGATTTGTTCAAATGCTTTAAGTTGAGGGTTTTCTTTACCAAAGAATACTCTGTAATCATTGTCAAAGTATAGAAATTGGGCGCCTGCAGCAGCAATCAAAGTTACAGATGTAATGAGACCTAAAACTAGAAATCTATATTTAAGAATCCACTCGCCATACGAACCATTTTGCTGTGACATCAAAGCACCCTTTAAAAAGAAAGATTAAGCTGAAAGTTTTGTCAATAAACAATATTCAAGAAATAAATACTTCAATACTCAAAGATTTAAATATAGCTAAATAATTTAGGTTTGACAAATAAATAGGCAGTTATTGATAGATTTGTGGCACTCTCGCTTGCAAAGTTAATGATCATACTGACTACCCATCAACCCATCCGTCATTCAATTAAATTTTAATTAATATTAAATCTTATAGATTTATTGTTAAAAACTGAAGCCACGGGCTGACACTGGCCACAAATCTACAACTTTCTTATCATCAATTACAACATACCAATCGTGAAGATTACAAGTTGGGTCACAATGTCCGGGAATTAAAAAAACTTTATCATTTATTTTAAGAGAATTAGTAGGGTCGGATAACACACCATGTTCATCAGAACATTTTATATATTCTAATCCATCATTAACTATTAAAGGCAACCCACTATCTACCGACATTGATTTTAAACCAGCATCTACAATTGCATGATTTCCTAATGTATTAGACATTACGCCAGATAGAACAAATAATGAGTTATCAAAGTTATTAGTATTATTTGTTTCATAATTATGTTTTAGGGATGAATAGTGAGCATCCATAAAGGCATATGAACCAACTTGTATTTCGTCATATACGTCTTCGCTGACTTCTAAGTCAAAACAACCTGTTCCAACACCAGTAATAATTGGACTATATTGTTTAAAAGTTGTTTTTAAATGTTTAATTTTTTTACTTGTTTTTTTTACTTGTTTTTTTCTTAAATCAAAATCTTCAATATGTTGTATTGAGCCATTATAAGCCTGAAAACCTACAAAATTTAAATTTTTCATTCTTTTAAGTAAATTTAAAAGTTCATTAATTTGATCAAATGAACTTATACCACATCGATTTGCTCCACAATTATACTCTATATATATATCAATTTGTGCGTTATTTTTTTCTGCTGTTCTTTGAATATTTATAATGTTTTCTGCATCATCAACACAACAACCTAATTTTAATTCTTTTGATGCCATTTTAGTTAATCTATTAATCTTATATAAGTCTGTAACTTGATTAGTTATTAAAATATCTTTAATGCCACCTCTTACAAAAATTTCTGCCTCACTAACTTTTTGACAACAAATTCCGTGAGCGCCACCATAGTTGATTTGATAGTTTGCGACATCAATTGATTTATGCATTTTTGCATGAGGTCTAAGTTTGACATTATTTTCTAGAATAAAATTTTTCATCTTTATAATATTATTTTGAAAAACTTTGAAATTTATAATTAATGAAGGCGTTTGTATGTCTTTAAGTTCCATACCAATGGTTGCTGGTATATTAAACCCAACTTCATATTTTTCTAAATTCATAAAAATCTCTGATACTATTTGTAATGATAGTAGTATAATTAATTAAATTGTATTATCTATATAATATATTTATTTAACATTTTGGATTTAATATGAAATTTTTACATGCAATGATTAGAGTAACTAATATAGATGAATCATTAGACTTTTTTTGTAATAAGCTTGGTTTAGTTGAAATTAGAAGAAAAGATGTTCCTGAAGGCAAATTTACTTTAATTTTTCTAGCGGCACCAGAAGATGAAAAAAATGCAAAAGAAACTCGTTCTCCAGAAATTGAACTGACCTATAATTGGGAACCAGAAAAATATGATTCTGGAAGAAATTTTGGTCATCTAGCGCTTTCAGTAAAAAATATTTATGATACTTGTCAAAAATTAATAGATACAGGCGTAACAATTAATAGACCTCCACGAGAAGGAAGAATGGCTTTTGTTAAATCACCTGATAATATTTCTATTGAATTACTTCAACAAGGTGAAAATCTTGAAATAAAAGAGCCATGGTCAAGTATGAAAAACGTTGGAACTTGGTAAAAGCCTTTTGCACTATTTGAAATAAATACTTAAAAATAATATTTTACATTATGTTAATCCATTAAGATAAGTAGGAGAGTTTTAAAATGTATAAAGTTCTAATAATTATGTGCTTATTATTATTTTTATCAAACTGCAATCAACATACTAAGATCTCAAACAAAGAAAATATCGTATTACCTCCTATAACCTATCAAGAAAAACCATTTGAAATTAAGTGGAAAATTGAAAAAAATTCTATAACTAATATTCCTTCAAATATAAAAGATAAAATTAAAAATATTTGTAAAAATCATAATAAAGTAGTGTTAATGAAAATAAAAACTTATGCTGATGATACAGCCAAAGGTACTTTTGATTGTCGAATATAGACTAAACGCTTAACAATTCTAACTGACTTATAATATCTACAACTGTATCTATTTTATCATCCCGCGTTTTTAGATTTTTTTGAATAATAAGTTTTTGATCAGGTCTAATTTTTATTAAACCAGATTTGTCACTTATCCATTTGAATAGTTTATCTGTATCTTTGAAATAATTATTTTTAAAACCAATTAAAATACCTTTGGGTCCGGCATCTATAATTTTTATTTTATTTTTAAGGCATTTATTTTTAATCATCAAAGTAGCTAATAAATTATTAACTTCCATAGGTGGAGGTCCAAATCTATCAAAAAGCTCTTCAGTAAAATTATCTATATCTTCTTTATTTAATATCTCACCTGCCTTCCTATAAAGAGACATTCTGGTAGAAAGGTCATAAACGTATGTTTCTGGAATAAGAACTGGTAGTCCAAGAGATATCGAAGGAGACCAAGTTTCTTCAATGGATTTACCACCCTCTTTATATGAACTTACAGCATCTTTTAACATATCTTGGTACAACTCAACCCCTACCTCTTTGATTTGTCCAGATTGTTCATCACCAAGTAGATTACCTGCCCCTCTAATATCCATATCATAACTTGCTAGGGAAAAACCTGCTCCAAGATTATCAAGTGTTTTTATTACATCTAGCCTTTGCTGAGATTTTTTTTGTAAAATTTTATCTTTATCAATTGTAAAATAAGAATAAGCACGAGTTTTACTACGACCAACTCTACCTCTAAGTTGATATAATTGAGAGAGGCCAAACATATCAGCTTTATGGATTATTATTGTATTCGCATTAGGTATATCAATTCCAGATTCAATGATATTAGTAGATATCAAAATATCTGTGATACCGTCTGAAAATAAATTAATTGATTTATCTAATTCATCTATCTTCATTTGCCCATGTGCAACACTAATTGATAAATCAGGAACCATTGTTTTTATTTTATCATACAAGCTATCTATATCTTTAACTCTAGGGCAGACAATAAACGTCTGTCCACCTCTATTTTTTTCTCTATTTAAAGCATCTAATAGCACAACTTTATCCCACTCTAAGACGAAGGTTCTTATTGATAGTCTGTTAACAGGAGGAGTGGTAATTAAGCTAAGTTGTTTAAGTCCAGACAAAGATAACTGAAGTGTTCTTGGAATTGGAGTTGCTGATAGTGTTAATACATGAATATTTCCTTGAAGTTCTTTAATTTTCTCTTTTTGCGCGACTCCAAAATGTTGTTCTTCATCTATAATTAGCAATCCTAAATTATTAAAATCTACGTCGTTAGAAAGTAAAGCATGTGTTCCAATTACAATATTAACTTCACCAGTTTTAAGGTAATTTTTTATTTTGTTTCTATCTTTTAAACTAGTCATTCGTGATAAGGAAGAGATGTTTAATGAGGTTGTTTTAAACCTTTCAGAAAAACTTTTATAGTGTTGTTTTACTAAAATTGTAGTTGGGGCTACTAAAGCTACTTGGTAACCAGAATTTGCTAAAATAAAAGATGTTCTTAATGCAACTTCAGTTTTGCCAAAACCGACATCACCACAAATTAATCTATCCATTAATTTGCCAGTTTCTAAATCTAAAATTACATCATTTATAGCCCTTTCTTGATCATCAGTTAACTGAAACGGGAATTTTCCAGAAAAACTTTTATAATCTTCAGTAACAAATAGTTTTTCTGTTGATATTATTTCTCTTTGAGCTGCAACTCTTATTAATTTCTCAGCCATATCCTTAATTTTCTTTTTGACATTTGCCTTTCTATTTTGCCAATTAGCGGCACCAAGTTTATCAAGATCTCGTGCAAAATTTGTATCACCTACCCTGCTCAATAAATTCATGTTTTCAACTGGTAGATATAACTTATCTCCTCCACTGTAAATTAACCTCAGGCAATCATGATCTACACCAGAGGAAGAAATCATTTCCAATCCATCATATAGGCCTATTCCATGGTCAATGTGTGCTATTAAGTCACCAGCTTCAATGGTATTTAAGTCTTTAAGAAAATTTTCTGTTTTTCTTCTCCATGATTTCTTCTTTTTTTCTGGCATTCCAAAGATATCACGATCAAAAATAATTAAATGGTCATTAACTTCGAAACTTTCTAAATATGGTGAATATGTAAAATTGAAATTAGTTCTGAGTTCATCATAAATTAAGTCTTTAATTTCAATAATATTAAATTTGATATTACTTCTATTTAGATCTTCTTCAAAAAAATGAATTAGGTTGTTAATACTAGAATTTTCTTCAGTAATTATGATGATTTTTTTATTATCTAAACTTTTATTTATACAAAATTTAACAAAATTATTTATTTTATTAGTATCATCTGTATCTATGTAGTTAGAAATTATTAATGGTTTAGAGTACAAATTAATTTCATTATCATCTTTATTTTCAATTTGATCAAATTCATTTAAATTAATTCTTTTGAATGATTTTAAATGCTCTTTTACATTTTTTGTTGTTAAGTACAATTCTTCAATTGAAATTAAATTATATTCTGGATTTTGTATTTTTCTTTCATCACTGAAATGTTTTATTTCTAATTCTCTTTCAGCAATTAATTTAAAAAAATTTTTAGTTAGTAAGAAAATAATCTCTTCATCTTTTGGTAAAAAATCAAAAATTGAACATAAAGGTTCTTTATGAAGCAAGGGTAAATAATGTTCTATTCCATTAAATTTAATACCTGATGAAACTTTTTCGTAAATAGAATTCTTGATGCTTTGATTAGCGTATAAGCTTCTAAATTTTTTTCTAAAATTTTCAATATTCTCTTCACTCAATAAATATTCATTAGAGGAATAAATATTAATATTTTCAACGTGAACACTAGATCTTTGGGTGAGTGGATCCATTACCTTTATTGTTTCAATAGTTTGACCAAAGAAATCGATCCTAAAAGCTTTTGAGTATCCAATCGGAAAAATATCTAAAATACTTCCCCTTAAGCTAAATTCACATAATTCCCTTACAGTTTGAACTCTTTTATATCCAGTATTAATTAAAAAATTAGTCAATGTGTTTAAAGAGTGTTCAGTTTTGTTAGTAATGGAAATAAAATTTTTTTTATAAAAATCTCTTGGAGCAGTTTTAGTTACTAAGGCGTTAATAGTTGTTAAAAAAATATTTTTTTCTTTATTTTTTTTAAAAAAGCAAAGTTTTGAAAAAGATTTTATACGTTCACTTACAATACTAAAATTTGGCGATGAAATATCATATGGAAGACAGTCCCAAGCAGGAATTTTGAAAATATGAATATCCTCAAAATTATGTGATAAAAAATTATAAATATTTGATATTTCAGAATCATTCTTTGCAATGTAAAAAATATTATCGTTTTTTAATAGTGTTGATATTAAAAATGGAATTGTACTATCTCGAACCCCATTAATATTATTAATTTTTTTCACTTCATATTTTAAATTAAACAATTTAAAAACCTTTAAACTCTCTAATCAAATTAATAATATAATTTTCTTTATCAGAATTAGTTTTTTCAATATCAATTGATAAACGCCATATTCTTGGATCTCCAGACTCAAGTAGTTTTTGATAAGATAAGAGGTATTCATCACTTAAATTGTGTAAATTAATCTCTGCAAAGTTACCAAGTAAAATATCTGTTTCACGTGTTCCTGTATATTTAGATCTATATATAAGTTTTTTTATAAAAACACTTCTATTGTTCAATTTTTTCTCGATTTGTATAAAATAAATTTTAAGTGAGTATAATTATAAATAAAGGATTTTAATTTCTTGTCTAATTTAATCATCGAAAGACCTGAAAATATTTTTAAATTGTTTTCTTCATTACTTAATATAGATGGAGTTGGAGAAAAAAAATTAAAGTTATTAGAAAAAAAAATTGGTCCTTATATTATTAATCTACTATTTTATCTACCAATTAAAACTATTAACCGTTTTCAAAATACATCTTTAAAAGATATAAATCATGGTGAAATTATAACATGTGAAGTTGAAATAATAGAAGTTAATATACCAAACTATAATTTTAAAAAAAAAAATAATATTTCAAAAATAGTAACTTTTGGCATAAATGAAGAAAAAAGTATAAGATTAGATATTGTATATTTTGGCCAAAACACCCAGTATTTGAAAAATATCTATAAGGTTGGGAATAGAATTCTTATAAGTGGGAAATTTGAAAGTTATAATGGTTTAGGTCAAGTTGTTCATCCTGATTATGTAGTTTCAAATAATACAAGTAATGAAATTCCTAAGATTGAACCTGTTTATCCTTTATTTCATGGCGTTAATCAAAAGTTTATTTTTAAAATTATGAATCAATCTATAAAAAAAATACCTGATGTGACAGAATGGTTATCACACGCAGTAATAGAGAAATATAAATTTAAAAATTGGCAGACTTCTATTACTAAAATACATAATCCTGGAAATGTTAAAGACACCGAACTGAATAGTATTTATAGAAAGCGACTTGCTTTTGATGAGTTGGTTGCAAACCAAATATCAATGTTATTAATTAAAAATAAAATAACTAAAATTAATAATAATTTATCACCTGACAATAATTCTCAAATAATAGAAAAATTGTATAAAAATTTACCTTTTAAGTTAACTGAAAATCAAAGTGAAGTTGTTAACGAAATTCAAAAAGATATTCAAAACCAAAAGACCATGGTTAGAATGCTACAAGGTGATGTTGGCTCAGGTAAAACAATAGTAGCATTAATTTCAATGTTACACTCTATATCTGATGGATCTCAATCCGTACTTTTAGTACCTACCGAAATATTGGCTTTACAACATTACAACACTATAAAAAAACTTCTTGCTCCAATGAATATAAATGTTGCCTTATTATTAGGTGCATCTAGATCAAATCATAATAAAAAAGAAAGAACAGAAGTTATCAATAGTATAGCAAATGGTCATGTTAAAGTTATTGTTGGCACGCATGCATTGATATCTAAAAATGTCACATATAAAAACTTGTCTCTAGCAGTAATAGATGAACAACATAAATTTGGTGTAAAACAAAGATATGAAATCACGCAAAAAGGTACAAATGTTAACATATTAGTTATGACAGCCACCCCTATTCCAAGGTCCCTTGCCTTAACCGCTTATGGTGATATGGATATGTCAATCATAAAAGAAAAACCAATTGGAAGGAGACATATAAAAACTTATGTTCTACCTCAAAGTAAAATAAATGAGGTTTTATTATCTGTCGAAAGAGCAATTAAAAATGGGGCTTTAATATACTGGGTTTGTCCTATGATTGAAAATTCAGAAAATGAAGATTTAATTGCAGTGAATGAAAGGTTTGATTTTTTAACAAGTTTTTTCCCAAATATTGATATATCTTTAGTTCATGGAAAACAAAATCAAATTGACAAGGAAAAGGCAATTAATGACTTTAAGGTCGGTAAAAGTAAGATACTTGTAGCCACCACTGTTATTGAGGTTGGTGTTGATATTCCTGATGCAACTATAATGGTTATTGAATGTGCTGAAAGATTTGGATTATCACAAATCCATCAATTGAGAGGAAGAGTTGGAAGAAGTAATAAAGAATCCTCTTGTATATTATTATATAAATCACAACTAAGCCCAATCGCTTACTCAAGATTAAAGATCTTAAAAGAAACTGATGATGGTTTTAAAATTTCCGAAAATGACTTGATATTAAGAGGACCTGGTGAAGTTCTAGGAAGTAAGCAGTCAGGAAATATAGATTTCAAATTTATAGACTTACATCTACATAGTGATTTAATACCTGCAGCAAGAGATGAGGCTGTTAATTTATTAAAAAATGAAAATCAACAATACAAGGTAAACACTCTTTTATCTATTTTTGAAAATAATGACGCTATTAAATTATTAAAAGGTGGATGATTATTTATAATTTATCTTTTACTAATTTTAGGCGTTACTATTCCACCAGAAATAACCATTTTGACTGCATCCTCTACTTTCATTTTCATGAAAATCAAATCTTTCTTGGGTAAAAATAAAAGAAATCCACTAGTTGGATTAGGAGTGGTAGGTATAAAAACATTTATTAATGTTTCTTTATTTAAAGTTTGAACCTCACCTTTAGTTTCACCAGTAACAAAACCTATGACCCAAATACCCTTTCTAGGATATTCAACTAAAACCACATCCCTAAAACTTTCTGAATTAGTAGACATAACAGTTTCCATAATTTGTTTTATGGCACTATAAATACTTCTTACAACAGGCATTTTATTCAAAACTCTTTCACCCGTTTTCAGTAATGTTCTTCCAATAAAGCCAGGGGTAATTGCACCAATAAATGTTATTACAACAATACTAATTATTAATCCTAATCCAGGAATTTGATGAGGTAATTGTTTTGTAAAGTCTAAACTATCAGGTAATAAGCCTGCCACTTGGGTATCAATGAAAGTAATTATAATCCAAGTTACATAGATAGTAATTAAAATTGGAGAAGTAACTAAAATACCTGCAAGAAAGTACCTTCTGAAACGAGCAAAAATACCTAATTTTTCTTCAGACAACAATATCTCCTAATGATATATTGATTTATAATAAAATTGAATATGTTTATAATTAGCACAAAAAAGATTGCATTATGAAAAAAATATCAAAAAAAAAATCTGATGAATTAAATAAACTCGTATCAATTGATAAAATTAGATGTGTAATTGAAATATTGAGAGATCCTGATGGTGGATGTCCATGGGATTTAAAGCAAGATTATAGTTCAATAGCACCGTATTCAATTGAAGAAGCCTATGAGCTGGTAAATGCAATTGAAAAAAATGATATAAATGAAATTAAAAGTGAGTTAGGTGATTTGTTGTTGCAAGTTGTCCTTATATCTCAAATTGCTTCTGATCAGGGTGACTTTAATTTTGACGATGTTGCGGACGAAATTTCACAAAAGATAATAAGAAGACATCCTCAAATCTTTGATGAAAATTACAAGATTAATGACTTACCCCAAGAAAGTTGGGAAAGAATAAAAAATTTCGAAAAAAAGAGTAAAAATAATTCAAATAAAAGTACATTAGATCAAATTGAAAATAATATGCCCACTATTCTGAAATCATTGAAAATTCAAAAGAAAGCTGCATCATTAAATTTTGATTGGATTAGTAAAGATCAGATACTTAAAAAAGTTGATGAAGAATTAAATGAATTAAAGGATGCCTTGAAAGAAAAAAATAATAAAAATATTGAAGATGAACTAGGCGATTTATTTTTTACATTAATAAGTTTATCTAGACATTTAAATCTTGATCCAGATCAAACAATAAAAAAAGCTAATCAAAAATTTATCAAAAGATTTAATAAAATGGAAAACATTATTGAAGATAAAAAATTAAAATGGCATAATTTAAAAGCAATCAATTTTAAAAACTTATGGAATAACGCTAAAAGATTAATAAATGAGGATTAAATGAATTCTAATTTACCAAAAACAATTTTCATTACTGGTGCGACATCCGGTTTTGGAAAAGCTACAGCTACATTATTTAATGAAAAAGGATGGCAAACTATAATTACTGGAAGAAGAGCCGATCGTCTTGAAGAAATTGCAAAAGAATTAGGACCAAAATCTTTACCACTATCCTTTGACGTAAGTGACAAACAGTCTGTACAAACAGCAATTAAAAACCTACCTCCAAACTTTAATAAAATATCCGTACTATGTAACAACGCTGGACTAGCACTTGGATTAGAAGGTGCAGATAATGCTGACCTAGATGATTGGGACCAAATGATTGATACAAATATTAAGGGATTAGTATATACGACGAGAACTATTTTGCCATTAATGGTTGATAATAAAGAAGGTCATATTATCAATCTTGGCTCTGTTGCGGGGTCTTATCCTTATCCTGGTGGAAATGTGTATGGTGGTACAAAAGCATTCGTAAGTCAATTTTCATTAAATTTAAGAGCTGATCTAGTTGGTAAAGGCATTAATGTTACATCACTTGAACCTGGTCTGGCTGAAACTGAGTTTTCAATAGTCCGATTTAAAGGTGATAGAGAAAAAGCGTCTCAAGTATACAAAAATACTAAAGTTATTAGCCCAGAAGATATAGCTGAAACAATTTTTTGGATTTCCACAAGACCTAAGAATATTAACATTAACCGAATTGAAATAATGGCTGGAGATCAAGCTTTTAATTCATTTAATGTTGTAAAAAAAGACTAAGAGGCATCACTAAGATAAGGGTGATTTTGGGGAACTGCTATTTCTTTTATGTGATCCCAAATTTCTTGATTAGAAGCAGCTAATATTGGACCTTTTGAGTTTAAATTAAATTTTTCTTTGTTTTTTATCATATATACAACCCCACCAGCTTCTCTTATAATCAAATCTAATGGTGAATGATCCCATGGTGTAACTCTACCATGAAATAAAAATTGAGTTTGATTTTTTGCTAACATAATAGTTTCTATTCCAGCACTACCAATAAAAACCCTCTTAGTGTTATTTCGTAAGTTATTCAAAATAGATTGTCTATATGGATCTGGAATACCTTTAGTACCTCCAGAACCTAAAAACTCACTAGGATTAAAAGAATTTATTGATAGTTTAGTAATTTTTTTAGTATCAAAATCCATAGAAAATGCACCAAAATCTTTAAATGCATAGACAAAATTTTTTTTAAATGGATAGTATATAAATGTAGCTATAGGAATTGAAGAGCATGCAAGCGAAATCATAGAACAAAAATTATCTTTCCCATTTATATAATTTTTAGTTCCATCTATTGGGTCAACAACCCAAACTAGAGGTTCATTTAATAAACTTAAATATTGTTTTTTATCTTTATATGAACCTTCTTCACCAATAAAATTTTTAATGTTAAGAAACCCATACAATTTTTCAAAAATTAATTCTTCACTTTTTTTGTCAGCAATACTAACAAAATCATCTTCAGACGTCTTAGTTGAAATATCGTTCAATTTAAGATTGTTAAAATATTTAAGAATAATACTTTCATTAACGTCTTTAAGTAAAAGTTTGATATATTGAACTATTTCTTCCCTTTTTTTTTTATCATTTATAAAGTTGACAGTCATAACTATTTAATTACATTGAATCCATTCTTATATGAGAGTAATTAGATTTAAAATATTTTAATTTTTTTATAGAAATTTTTGTCTTTATTTTATTTCCTATAAAATTAATATTACAAAATATATCATTATAAACAAGGGAGTTTTTGTGTAGCCACGAAGAAATTTTTAATGAATCACTAGGTATATAAAATGTTGCATCTATAAAATTTTTATCAACTAGTTTATCTAAATAATTTTTTAAAGTTTTCATCCCTTTTTTGGTTAATGCAGATGTTTTAACAAATTTGTTTTTAAATTTAATATCAAAATTGTCGATATTAGAGTTCAAATCAGATTTATTAAAAATATTAATGACTTTATTTTCTAATAATTCTTCGGAAAAACCAATCTCTTTTAATGTGTCAAAAACTAGTTTAGCTTGATTTTCTAGATCTGGATTAGATAAATCGTGTACAACCAATAAATAATCTGAAGAAAAAAGTTCTTCTAAAGATGAATTAAATGAATCTATTAATTCTGTTGGTAAAGCAGAAATAAATCCTACAGTATCAGATAAAATAATTTTTTTCTTATTTGATAAATTCACTAAACTCATCTTTGTATCTAAAGTAGCAAAAACCATATCTTTTACTAAAACATCAGACGAACTTAAATTATTAAAAATTGTTGATTTACCACTATTTGTGTAACCTACAAGTGAAAATATTAAGTTAGAATCATTTATTCTTGGTTTACGTTGTACTTCTCTTGTCTGCTTTACTTTTAATAATAATTTTTTTAATTGCTTGATTTTAGTATTAATCATTCTTTTATCTAACTCTATTTGACTTTCTCCCGGTCCACCTACTTTACTTAATCCTCCTCTTTGTCTTTCTAGGTGCGTCCAAGACCTAACTAATCTAGTTTTTTCAAAACTAAGATTAGCAAGATCAACCTGTAATTTTCCCTCCTTAGTAGCAGCACGTAAACCAAATATTTCTATAATAAGTTGTGTTCTATCTATAATTTTTTTATTAAAAAATCTTTCTAAATTTCTATGCTGAATTGGAGATAAAGAGCAATCGATTATAATAAGATCAATTTTATCAATATTAAAATTATCTTTAATCTCATTTGCAATAGTTTTACTTATGAGCAAAGGTGGTTTAGGGACATCAATATTTACAATTCTTTCAAAATTAATTGTACCATCTAGGGCTTGAACTAGGCTTCTTGTTTCTAGAGAACGTGAAATAAAATTCTTCTGATTAAAAATTTGATTTTGACAAAATTTGTTATTTTTAAAAATTGGAAATAGTAAAAAAGTTTTATATTTATTCATAAAATTATTAATTATTGTGAAATTTACTAAAATATAATTTTTTTAAATTAATAGATGTTTGACCAATTTTTCCATCATTAATTTCTATATCGTCAACCTTAATTATTGGTGTAACGAAGGAAGAAGCACTTGTTAAAAAAACTTCTTTAGATTTGTAAAGTTCTTCTTTTTTGAACTTTTCTTCTTTTACAATAAAATTATTTAATTTAGCAAATTGTGCAATTGTCTTTCTAGTAATACCTGATAAAATTTGACCATCAATATCTCTAGTAATAATTTCATTATTATCATTTATAATCCATATATTAGAACTAGATCCTTCTGTAACATAGCCATCTGTGTCAATAAAAATTCCTTCGAAAGCACCCTTTTTATTAGCTTCTGTTTTAGCTAATACATTAGGTAATAATTGAGTTGTTTTAATATCTGGCCTTGACCATCTATTATCATCTAAGGTAATAGCCTTTACCCCTTTTAAGTTACTATTTATATTATTTAACTTTTTTGTTACAGTAATAGATAATAATGGTTTTATGTTCATTCCTTTGAAACTATGATTTCTTTCAGCTATTCCCCTTGAGACTTGTATGTAAACAGATCCAAAAGAAATTCTATTTATTTTTATTAAATTGCTCATTATTATTTTTAGGGATATCTTAGATAAATGGAACTTTATATTTATAGAATTTAATGAATCAAATAATCTGTTTATATGTCCTTCAAAATCATAAAAAATTCCTTCATTAAATAAAACAACTTCATAAACAGAATCTCCAAAATGATACCCTCTGTCATTTATGTTAACTTTTGCATTTTGATAATTATAATAAACTCCGTCTACGTATGATATATTAGGCATTAAAAGAAATCCAAATTAACAGAAAGTAACTCTTCGACTTTCTTCATTGATTTTACAGGAACAAACATTACAACAATGTCCCCAGCTTCTATTATAGTGTCTCCTCTTGGTGATACAATACTTTTATCTTCTTTTACAACAGCTCCCAAAGCAACATCTTTTGGTAACTTTGTATTTTTAAGTGGTTTACCTATTATTGAAGAGGATTTTAATGCTTCAAATGACATAACTTCTCCAAACTCTTCGATTATTGAATGAACATGTTCTATATGGCCACTTCTAACTTCCTGTAATATAGAAGATGCTGTTAAATTGGGTGGACTAACCACACCCTCAAGATCTAGTGAATTGAAAAGTGGTATAAAAACAGGCAAATTTATTAGCGCTACAGTGTGTGAGGCTCCTGATCTTTTAGATAACAAGGAAGAAAGTATGTTGACTTCATCATTATTTGTCGCTGCAATATATGTCTCACCTTGCCCTAATCTTGCCTCTAAAATTATTTCGGGATCTAGAGAGTCCCCTGAAATAATAGTTGCATATTCAAGCATTTCCGCAGCACGTCGTGCCTTTTCTTTATCTAATTCTAATATTGTCAAATTAGTTTCAGGGGATAACTTATGAATTTCTTCAGCAACTCTTATTCCAATAGCACCTGCTCCCGAGATTGTCACTTTTTCAGCAGTAGTTTCAGAATGACCAAAAGCAATTAATGTTCTATTAATTTGATCTGTAGGACAAGCTAAATAAACTCTATCACCAGATAAAATAATATCATCGCCTCCTCTTGGCACTACTAATTTAGTACCTCTAATGATAGCCATAACGGTAACTGTTAAGTCAGGAAATAAATCAGCTAAATTTCTTAGTGGTGTATCAAGAATTGGACAGTCATTTTTACAAGAAACACCCAACATAGTAACTGAAGAACTAGCAAATTCGGCCACATCAAATGCTCCAGGTGTTCTCCATTGATTAACAATAGCAGTTGCAACTTCATCTTCAGGAGAAATAATCCTATTTACACCTACATCCTTTAATAAATAATCGGAAAATTTTGGATCAAGATATGATTTAGATCTAATTCGAATAATCATAGTGGGAATTCCAAAAATTGATTTAGCAACATGACAAGCTGCAATATTAATTTCGTCCGATTGCGTAACAGCAATTATCATGTCAGCATCTTTAATTCCTGCATCTTCAAGAACATTTGGGTATGATGGAAGTCCAAGAACACCTTGAACGTCATATAACTCAGTTACTCTGTGAATAGCCTCTGTGTCTGAATCAATGACAGTAATATCAAAACCTTCATTTGAAAGATGTTCTGTAATCGACGTCCCAACTCTACCTGCACCACATATTAAAATTTTTTGTTTCATGAATTTACCAACATTATATTGAATTAATTAAATTTATTAATATTTATGTTTAATTCTTTTAACTTTCTGTGCAAAGCTGATCTATCCATACCAATAAAAGTCGAAGTTTTAGCAATATTTCCTTTAAACCTTTTTAATTGTTCATTTAGATAATTAGCTTCAAAAATTTTTCTTGCATCTTTTAATGACAGACTAAAATTATTGATAATACTATCAGGTTTTTTCTTTTCATTATAACCTAATATCTCTGGAGGTAGATGTGATGGCATAATAAGAAAGCCTTTTTGATTACCATACATAATTATTAACCACTCTATTATATTTCTTAATTGCCTTACATTTCCTGGCCAATCATAATTTTGTAAAACGACTAGAGTTTCCGAAGATAGTTGCAAATTTTTACTACCTAACTCCTTTGAAATAAATTTAAGAAAGTAATTTACTAAATCAATTATATCTTCCCCGCGTTTATTTAAGGGTGGAACTTCGATTGGTGCTACAGACAGTCTATAAAATAAGTCCTCTCTTAAAACACCTTCTTCCATAGATTTTAATAAGTTTTTATTACTTGCAGAAATTATTCTAACATCTACGTTAATTTTTTTATTAGAACCAAGTTTATAAAAACTTTGATCTTGTATCGCTTGAACTAACTTTCCTTGTGTTTCAATTGGTAAATCACAAATTTCATCAAAAAAAAGAGTTCCGTTATTTGCTTGTTCGAATAAACCAGTACTTAATTGATTCGATTGATCCTCTTTTATTTTTTCATTCCAACCAAATAATACTTGTTCTACCCTTTCCGGAGACAGAGTTGCACATGATGCAATAATAAATGGATATAAGCCTCTGTTTGACTTCTTGTGTATCCATCTTGCTATTAACTCTTTTCCAGAACCTGACGGTCCAGAGAGTAGAACTCTACTATTAGTTTGTGAAACTTTATTTAATTGTTGTACAATATTTTTGAAGACACTTGAACTTCCGACTAATTTCATGCGCTCATTTTCTTTTAATTCAAAGTCTAAAACTTTGATCTTTAAATTGCGTTCTTTTATAGCTTTATCAACCAAAAGAGTTAGTCTTTCAGATTTAAATGGTTTTTCTATAAAATCATAAGCTCCATTTTTTGCAGCTTTCATAGCAGTCTCTATATTTCCGTGTCCAGACATCATTATAACTGGTATAAATGAGTCATACATTTTACTCCAAGATAGCAATTCTAGACCAGAATCTGTATTATTATTCATCCATATATCAGTAATCAATAAAGTAATGTTTTGATTTTTTAGAATTTCAATAGCCGTTTCATAACTATTAGCAATTATGGCATTATAACCTTCATCTTTAAGAATTTCAGCTACCATTTCACAAATATCAAGCTCGTCATCTACGACAAGAATAGAAATTTTATTTTTTAACATTCAATATTACTCATAGTTACTATTTTGAAATTAACGGGAATTTTAATAAAATAGACGTACCTTTTGACCCTTTTAATGGTCGAATAAGTATAGAGCCATTATGATCATCTATTATTTTTTTTGTAATGGCTAGCCCTAACCCACTACCACCTACTTTAGTTGTGAAATAAGGCTCAATAATTTGAGAAATTATAGATTTTTCAATACCAGTGCCATTATCATTGACATAAATTTCAGCAAAATTATTTTCTATTTTAAAAATAATCGATATTCGGGCATTTTTTATATTGTTTGAATTAACATTTTCGTAAGAGTTTTTAATAAGATTTCCACATGCTTGCCTGATTTGTTTTTCATCACCCATAATCAGGGCATTCTCAATCACATCATCAACTTCAATCAAAACTTTTTCAAATGATGACATCATTGGATTTATATATTCTGCAATAACTTTATTAATATTGATTACTTTTAATTTTGGAGATGGCATTCTAGCAAAAGAGGAAAACTCATCTACCAAATGATGGATATCATCAACCTGTCGGGTTATCATGTTTAAAGATTGTTCAAAAGTTTTTTTATCTATTTTTCTATTACTACTTAATTTATTCATTAATCTTTCAGCAGCTAAACGAATTGGAGTAAGAGGATTTTTTATTTCATGAGCTATTCTTCTTGCTATATCAGACCAGGCTCCCATTTTTTGAGCAGCTATTAAGCTAGTGACATCATCAAAGGTTAAAACATAACCCAAAATTAAATCGTCAGATTTTTGTACTACAAATCTTGTTATTAAATTTAAAACTTTATCATCTCTTACAATATAAATTTTATCTTCAACTACATTTTTTTTAGATATTAAGAGACTATTTATTACGTCAGTAAATTCGGGAACTATATCTAAAATAGGTTTACCAAAATCTTTTCCGATAGTTATTCCTAATAAATTAGTTGCAGTCACATTAGGAAGATTAATTTTAAGATTTTTGTCTAATCCAATTACACCTGAATAAACACCTGATAGAACTGACTCTGAAAACTTTCTTCTTTTGTCCAGTTGGTCATTTGCATGCTCTAAATCAACCCTATTGGATTTTAGATCTGAAATCATTAAATTAAATGCTTGTACTAGTCTTTTGATTTCATTAATGTTAATTTTAGATAGAACTTCATCTGATATTTTGTAATCTAAGTTACCTCCACCTACTTCTTCTGCACCTTTTATAAGAGAAGTTATTGGTTCGAATAGTCTATTAGCTATATTCAATCCAATTATTAAGGAAGTAAATAGTAATATTAAGGTAATTAATAAAAATATCACTATAAATGAAATTTTAATATCAAATTGCTTGATTTCTATTGATTGATAGTCCGAGACCGCAATAGATGTACTTTTAATTGCATTTAAAACCCTTTGATCGACAAAACTTGTTATAAGTAAATATGCATCAATATACTGAGGTAACTTTATAAATGCCCTCATTTTATTAGAATCATCTTCTTTAACGATTAAAATCTTTCCATTATTTGCAGTATCATAAAATTTGGGTGGAATTTCTGTATAGGTATATTCAAAAACAAATTCTGAAAATGCTAAAACATTTCCAATTGAATCTATAATAACTGCCTCTGATAAATTATGCTGACGAGTATATTTATCTAAAAAATTATTAAATTTGTTTTTATCTGAAGAAAAAATTTCTGAGTTAATATTTATTAAATTAACTAGCTCTAAAATATCTCCCCTCATTCCACTTTGATGTTCATCAAGATATTGATTGGCAACTTCTACAGATTGTGAAATAGCAGTTGAAATTTTCTTATTAAACCAACCGCTTAAGGCGGCATCAAAAATAAATATTGAAAAAAACGAAATAAATAGAGTTGGAGTCAAAGCGATTATAGAAAAAATGAATAATATCTTTTTTTGTAATTCTTGGCCAGCTTTCTCAAGTTTAATTTGATTTAAAATGAAGAAAATATTTTTTAAGAGAATGAAAAAAATAATAACTATTAATAAAAATGAAATAATTAGTGAAATTGTAAAGATATTTTCATGATTATTAATAAGTTTAAATTGATATAAAGATTTATATATAAAAAAACAAATTAATAAAGAAAGTAGTATAGAAACCAGAAATAACTTTTGTCTAAATACATTTAATAAAAGCATTTGCATTCTATAACCTAGTTTTATAGAAATTAAAATTTATATAATACTTAATATAAACTTCTAAACTTTTCTTTTTTTTATTACTTCAATATTATACATATTTATTTTTGACCTCAAAGTATTTCTATTAAACCCAAGACATTTGGAGGTTTTAATCTGATTACCCCTGAATAAATTTAAAGTTGTTTCAATTAACGGTTTTTCAATCTTTGAAATAAAATTATCGTGTAAATTATTTAGTGATAAATTTTCATCAAAATCTTTAAAATATCTTTTTAGATAATTTTTAAAATATGTCTCTAAGTTTTCTTCATGTTTGCTTTCAACAACCAACCTATCTTCAGATAAAACTTCCTGTATTAAAGAGGGCATTATATTTTCTGTTGATGATAACAAGCATAATCTTTCAATTACGTTTTCTAATTCTCTTACATTACCAGGCCAAGAATATTCTTTAAATAAGTTTATACCTTCATAAGAAATAGTTTTATTAACAAATTTATTCTGAAAATATTTTTTTAAATAATGTGAGGTTAAATCAGGTATATCTTCAAACCTATCTTTGAGAGATGGCATTTTAATAGGTACTACATTTAGTCTGTAATAAAGATCTTCGCGAAAAAGACCTTTTTCAACATCATTATATATATTATTTTTTGTTGAAACAAATAATCTTGGTTTTATAAATTGAGGGTTGTTTGATACAAGTTGTGTTAAGTCTGTTTCTAAAAAATTTAAAAAATTATTTTGTTGAACTAAAGAAGATTCGGTTACATTTTTTATATATATAGAGCAACCACTGAGATCTTCTATTGAGTTAACATCTTTAGATGTAAAATTTTGAAACTTTTTAACTAAATCTTCAATTTTATAATCATTGAAGAATTGCATATTCAAATTTAAAAATGGTTTTTTATTTGACAAACTTAAATCATGAATAGATTTAGCTATTAATTTTTTTCCTGTTCCACTTTCACCAGATATTAAAACAGTCAAATCTGTATTTACAATACGGGAAATAATTTTGTATATTTCTTGCATAATGACTGATTTTCCAATAACGGGCCCAGAGTCATAAATGGTTTTAGATGAGTTATCTAAATAGGAGTTATTAATTTCTGATTTTTGGAAAAGGAAAGTATTTGATACTAAATTTAAAAGCTCATCTAGATCAAATGGTTTTGGTAGATATTCAAAAGCACCTTTTTTCTCAGCTCTTACTGCAGTCAATAAAGTTGTTCTAGCTGACATTACAATTATTTTTAGATTAGGTTTCAACTTTTGTAATTTAGGTAAAACATCTAACGCATCACCATCAGGTAATCCAACATCCGTAATCAATATATCAGCAAAATCTGATTCTACTAATCTCCACATTCCAGCAGCCGTACCACTTGATTTGACGTTATAACCAGCCCTACTTAATGCAGTGGAGATAACTACCCTAATACTTCTGTCATCATCTACTACTATTATATTTTTTACATTTTTAATTTCCAAAATTTAACTCCTTTTAACACATATTATTTTAAGGGAAAATTAATACAAAAATTTGTTAATCCTGGTTCTGACGAAACATTAATTACTGCATTCATTTCTTCCAAACCATTTGCCACAATTGATAATCCTAACCCCTTACCATCTGATTTAGATGAAACAAATGGATCAAATATATTTGGTAACAGATGTTTTGAAATCCCTTTTCCGTAATCAATAATTTCAATCTGGAGAGGTAAGGTAGAAGGAACGTCTTCTTTTGAAAAAGATGTGATTTTATTTGAATTAAAACTAGTTTTAATTTTAATTTTACCAGTAATAGAACTGGCTTCGGAGGAGTTTTTTAAAAGATTTAAAATTATTTGAATTAGTAGGTTTTTATTAGCAAAGAATTTAGGAAGAGAAGGGTCAAAATCGTCAATATATTCTATCTTTGCTCCAAAACTGTTTTGAGCAACTCTCCTACAATGATTAAGAATTTCATGAATATTTATATATTCACATTCTAATTTTGAATTATTATTACTTATGTGCTCCATTCTATCTAGCAATGATATAATTCTTTCGCTTTCAATTGTAATTAATTGAGTTAATTCCAACAGATTAGAGTTACCCTTCAAATCACTTTCAATTAATTGAGATGCCCCTTTAATTCCGGCAAGTGGATTTTTTAATTCATGCATCAGCATATCGACCATAGATGAAAAGGATTTAGATATTTTACTATTTATCCTTTGATATTGAAACATCTCAGAAAGTGCTAACTGACTAATTTGTACAATTATTTGGTTGCTATCAAAAGAAAGTGGAACAACATGAACTCTAACTTTTCTATTTGGAAAATTAATATTACCAAAATCTAGACTTTCTTCAGTTATTCCAGATTTAGTTTTTCGAACTCTGGATAGTAAACTTAGTATAGGAGTGTCATCTGGAAAGAAATCATGAATTGGTTTGCCAATAATTAAGGTTGAACTTATCCCAAAAAACTCTTCACCGATTGAATTAATATAATCAAATATGTTATCTTTATTAATTAAAAATACTGGTGTTCTTAATTCGTTTAAAATATTGTTGTACATCATTAAAAGACATTAATTTAAAAATTAAATTTAATAAATAAACGATTATAAATTAACCAATATTTATAATAAACAAAATTAATTTTAGATTATTGCTTAATTTTTAAGCGTATTTGGAGATTTGAGTGAGAAAAATTTATGATAATTTAGTTATCGTATTACTTGCTGGAGGAGTTGGAAATAGAATACATAAACAAACTAGCAAGCAATTGATAAACTTTAATAATGAAACAATATTAGAGAAAAATATAATTAGATTTCAAAAATATCTAAAAGATGTACCGATTCAAGTTGTCTCTAATAAAAAAGATATAACAAAAGTAAATGAAATAAATAAAAAAAATAATATTTTATTGCCAGTTTTAGGTGGTAAAGAAAGACACGATAGTGTCTATAACGCTCTAGTTACAATAGAAAAATTTAATCCCAAATATGTATTAATTCACGACACAGCTAGACCATTGATATCATATGAAGTCATTAAAAAATTACTTGAGTACTGTGATAATGATATTACGTGTGTTGTGCCAACATTAAATCTCACAGATTCCATAAGAACTGTGTCAAAAAAATTAATCAAAGACGTTGTCAATAGACAGGATAAAGTATTAGTCCAAACTCCGCAGTTATGTAATTATAAGCTTTTAATTGATGCTCATAAAAAAAGTAAAAAAGTTTATGAAGATGAAAGTTCTCTTTTTTTAAGCAATGGAATGAAAGTTATTGCAATTGAAGGTGATCCTTTTACTTTAAAAATAACTTATGAAAAAGATTTAAAATTATTGGAGCCACATTTGTGTGATAGTAATGTTAAATATATAACAAAAATTGGGAATGGTTTTGATATACATAGATTTGATATTAAAAAAAGTACTGATAAAAACTTTATTCACTTAGGTGGCATTAAAATAAATAATATAAACTCATTAATAGGTCATTCAGATGCTGATGTGCTTCTACATGCAATAACTGACAGTATTTTAGGTATAGTAAACAAAGGAGATATCGGTAAGTTGTTTTCTCCATCAGACAAAAAGTGGAAAAATGCTGATAGTGCACTTTTTTTAAAACATGCATCAATAATGTTAAAAAAAGAAAAGGGTAGAATTAACAATATAGATACAGTAATAATTTGCGAAAAACCAAAAATATTAAATTACTCACAAAAGATTGTAGAAAATATTGGACGAATTTTAGATATCAATCCTAAAAGAATTAGTATTAAAGGAAAAACTTCTGAAAGTATGGGTTTTATAGGAAGACAAGAAGGAATTGCTGCTATGGCAATAACTTCAGCACAAATACCTGAAATAGTTTTAGATGATTAATAAAAAAAAACTTTTGATTTTTTTATCAAAGCTTGCAGAAGTTTACCCTATTGGCCGTTTTAAATACGCACCCGGAACATTGGCTTCTTTAGTTGGGTTGGTTTTTGGTTACTACATTTTAATAATTTTAAAAATTAAACTTTTTTTATTGTTTGTGTTTATTTTTGTGATAATTAGTTATCTTCTCTGCGAAGCTCACATAAGATTGCATAACAAAAAGGATCCGAAAGAAGTTGTGGTAGACGAGTTTGCAGGGCAATTTGTAGCTTTATTAGGTATAATAGATACTAGTAGTATTAGTTGCTTGTTAATGTCTTTACTATTATCATTTCTTTTATTCAGGTTTTTTGACATTACAAAGATAGGTCCGATTAAAAAATTTGAAAAATTACCCGGTGGATTTGGTATTATAACTGATGACTTAGTTGCAGGTTTATGTGCATTTTTAACTCAAGCTGCTATTTTAACGTCTGTAAGCCAACCTTTAATTATAAAAACTTTATGAGCTAAGAATGTGGGATAAAATTAACAAGCAATCTGAAATATTATTAAATCAATGTTTAGAAAAAAAATTAACCGTTACTACTGCAGAAAGTTGTACAGGTGGTATGGTAGCCTCATCAATTGTTTCAATAAGTGGTTCGAGCACTATTTTTAAGTCTTCTGTTGTTACATATTCAAACGATATGAAAAGTAAAATTCTAAACATTCCTTTAAAACTAATAAATGAAAATGGAGCAGTAAGTAAAATAATTGCTTATAATATGGCATCTAATGTCTTAAAACTCATGAATGCAGATATATCAATTGCGGTTACTGGGATAGCAGGTCCAAGTGGAGGAAGTAAAAATAAACCCGTGGGACTTGTGTATATTGGAATTGGCACAAAAAAAAATATTATTACAAAAGAATATTTATTTATAGGAAATAGACTTAAAATAAGACAAGAAACAACCTTGGAAGCATTAAAACTTTCAAATAATATTATTGAAAGTTTTAAAAAAGTTAATTAAATAATTGATTTGCTCGTTTTTCAAATGCACCTACCATTCTTCGGACGGCTTCAGAAAATAAAGTTTCCATTAATGTTTGTAGGAAAACGGATTTAAATTTAAAATCAACCATAAATTCAACTTCACAACCTTTCATGTTGTCTTTGAAAATCCAATAATTATCAAGATGCTCAAATGGCCCATCTTTATAATTTACAATTATCTTTTTATTGACATGATCTAAAATAACTTGTGATGAATATATTTCTTTGTATATTTTAAAGCCAATAATCAAGTCAGCATCAAAATTGTTTTTGGAACTGTTTTTTACTCTTGCACCTAAGCACCAAGGTAAAAATTCTGGATACTTTTTAACATCAGAAACTAATTTAAATAAATTTAATGGGGAATGATTTATAACCCTACGCTCTTCATGCCTCATTTAATTATTTCTTTTTAACCTATTGTGCAAATTAACCCTTGCTTGTTTTAGTTTTTCAAAATCTTCGCTTGCATGGAAGCTACTTCTTGTTAAGGGAGAAGAAGAAACAACTAGAAATCCTTTTGCAAGTGCTATTTTTTGATAATTTTTAAATTCTAGAGGATCAATATACTTCTCGACCTTATGATGTTTGATAGTTGGTTGGAGATACTGTCCAATCGTTAAAAAATCAATATTCGCTGATCTCATGTCATCCATTACTTGGTAAACTTCATTTTCATTCTCACCAAGTCCTACCATTATTCCAGATTTAGTGAATATGTTTGGGTCAATTTCTTTCACTTTTGCAAGTAAACTCAATGAATGAAAGTATCTTGCACCTGGCCTTACAGTTGAGTATAATCTTGGTACGGTTTCAAGATTATGATTAAAAACATCAGGTTTTGCATTAATAACTTTTTCTAAAGCGCCATCTTTTCTTAAAAAATCTGGAGTTAGAATTTCAATAGATGTTTTTGGAGATAACTTTCTTATATCAGTGATTGTGTTAACAAAATGCTCTGCCCCACCGTCATTTAAATCGTCTCTATCAACAGACGTTATTACAACGTGACTTAAATTTAACCTTGCTACTGACTTTGCAACTCTGATAGGTTCAGATAGATCAAGTCCCATAGGTTTACCAGTCGCAACATTACAAAAAGAACAAGCTCTAGTACAAATATCGCCCATAATCATCATCGTTGCGTGTTTTTTTGACCAACAACTACCTATATTAGGACAACTAGCTTCTTCACATACCGTTGTAATGTTTAAACCGTCTAACAGCCCTTTAGTTTCATCAAAAATTTTTCCCAATGGTGCTCTTACTCTCAGCCACTTTGGCTTTGGGGGTGAAATATTATCAGGCTTATGTATTTTTTCTGGATGTCTTATTTTTTTTATTTCGTTCATTGTCTTTATCATTAAATATTTTATAAGCTTATTTTAATAATGAATAGCTTGATTATATGCATCAAGCACAGATTCATGCATACTTTCAGAAAGAGTTGGATGAGGAAAAATAGTATGCATTAATTCCTGTTCCGTCGTTTCTAATTTTTTAGCTATTGAAAACCCTTGTATTAACTCAGTTACTTCTGGTCCAACCATATGAGCACCTATCAATTCTCCTGTATCATTGTTAAATATTGTTTTTATCATTCCTTCAGAATCTCCTAAAGCAATAGCTTTACCATTACCAATGAAGGGGAATTTACCTACCTTTATATTTAAGTTTTGAGACATTGCATTTTTTTCTGTTAACCCTATAGACGCTACCTGTGGTCTGCAATATGTACAACTAGGTATAGAGTTTTTATCTATAGGACTTAAATTTTTATGACCAGCTATTTTTTCAACACATAAAATTCCTTCGTGACTCGCCTTGTGTGCTAACCATGGTCCAGCAGTTACATCTCCGATAGCATATATGCCCTTTTCATCTGTTTCTAACCATTCGTTGGTTATAATATGACCTTTATCTATTTTAATATTATAATTATTTAAACCTAGATTTTCAGTATTAGCAATAATACCAATAGCTAAGATTAATTTTTCAGAGTTAATTTTTTCAAAATTACCATTTACTGAAACTTCAGCAGACACTGATTTATCGAGAGTTTTCACAGATTTTAAAGTTGCATTAGTTTTAATGTTCATTCCTCTTTTTTTAAAATTATTTTCTACGATCTTGGATATGTCTTCATCCTCATTTGGTAAAATAGATGGCAATGCCTCCACAACAGTAACATTAACTCCTAAATCATTATAAAAAGATGCAAACTCCATTCCTATGGCTCCAGAGCCAATAATAATTAGTGAAGATGGTAACTTTGGAGGCGTCATTGCAGTCTTGTAGTCCCAAATATTTATGCCATCTGAGGACACAAAAGGTAGGTTCCTAGATCTTGCTCCTGTTGCCAAAATAACGTTTTGTGCTTTTTTTCTAATAATCTCTTTTTCAGTTTTTATAGTAATTATTTTTGAATCAACTGTGCCTTTATCTAAATATCCAAAACCTTCGAAAACATGAACTTTATTTTTTTTTAAAAGATGACTTATACCACTCGATAACTGAGCTGCTACTTTTCTTGAACGTTTTGTTATATTATTAATATCCATTTTTATGTTAGAAATAGTAAAACCAAACTCTCCAACATTATCAAGCATATGTCTAATTTCACTTGCTCTGAGTAAAGCTTTCGTTGGAATACAACCCCAATTTAAACAAATTCCACCCAAATGTTTATCTTCAACTAATGCAACAGACATTCCAAGTTGAGATGCTTTTATAGCAGCCACGTAACCTCCAGGGCCACCACCAATTACAATTAGGTCATAATCATTTTTTGTCATATTTATTCCTACAAAAGCATTAATGAGGGATTTTCAATAAAATTTTTAAATTCTGATAAAAGTTCAGCTCCAACTGCGCCATCAACTACCCGATGATCACAAGACAACGTAACTGTCATTATAGTAGCTATTATTATCTGTTCTTTAATAACAACTGGACGTTTTTCACCTGATCCAACAGCCAAAATACACCCTTGCGGTGGGTTTATAACTGCTGAAAATTCTTTAATACCATACATACCAAGATTAGAAATTGAAAAACTGCCTCCGACATATTCTTCCGGTAACAATTTTCCACTCTTAGCTTTATCCGCTAAACTCTTCATATCTGTAGATATTTCTAGCAAGCCCTTGGATTGTACGTCTTTAATAATAGGTGTAATTAACCCACCCTCAATTGCAACAGCAACGGATATATCAGTAGTTTTAAAGTATTTAGTATTTTCATTTTCCCAACTAGCATTTGCTTTAGGCACTTTCATTAGAGCCGCACTAGATGCCTTTATAATCATATCATTTACTGATATTTTATATTTATCTTTAGCCTTAGAGTTTAAAATACTTCTGATATTTAAAAGTTCGTCTACGTTACAATCTACCGAAAGATAAAAATGAGGGGCTTTGTTTTTTGATTTAACAAGCCTTTCTGCAATCGTTTTTCGCATTGCACTATTTTTAACTAGTTCAAAATTCTCTGGTGAGGTTATATTTATATTTTTGACATTTTTATTATCATTGAATTTTTCAACGTCTATTTTTAATATCCTACCATTAGGTCCAGAACCATTTAATAAACTTATATCTATATCTCCCTGTTTTGCAATTCTTTTTGCAAGAGGTGTAATAAATATTCTTTTGTTATTTGTATCTAAAAATTCTTCTTTTTGTTCACTATTTAAATCAGGTTCAGGACTAGTTACTATATTCTCTTCATTATCTTCCAATTTAGTCTCAAATATAGTCTCTTTTTCAATATACTTATTATCAATTTTTTCTTCATCTAATTCAGTATTTAAATCTGTTATATCTTCACCGTCTAGAAGCAAAATAGCAATTGGGACATTAACTTTTATTGCTTCTTGACCTTCATTAACTAAAATTTTACCAATAACTCCATCATCTATAGCTTCGACCTCCATTGTGGCCTTGTCAGTTTCTATTTCAGCGATTAAGTCACCAGATACAACCATATCACCTTCTTTTACTAACCATTTTGATAAAGTGCCTTCTTCCATTGTGGGACTGAGTGCTGGCATCAAGATATCTATACTCATTTCATATCCTCACCTTTTATAACACACTTCAGTACATGCGTTAACAATATCATCAACTTGAGGTAGAGCTAATTTTTCTAAATTAGCAGCGTAAGGCATTGGCACATCTTTACCCGTTACTCTTTTTACAGGAGCATCTAGCCAATCAAAAGCATTTTCATTAATAGCTGCAGAAATTTCTGCACCAATTCCCGCAAAAGGAAAACCTTCCTCACATGTCACGGCTCTATTAGTTTTTTTTACAGAATTAATTATAGTTTCAGTATCCAACGGACGTAACGATCTCAGGTTAATGACTTCAGCTTTTATTCCTTTTTCATTCAAAATATCTGCTGCTTCAAGAGATTTTCCTACCATTATAGAAAAGGCAATAATGGTAACATCCGAACCTTCTTTTTCGATATTAGCTTGTCCTATTGGTACCAAGAAATCATCATCATCTGGACAACTAAAGGATTGTCCATACATAACTTCATTTTCAAGAAAAATTACAGGATCTGGATCTCTTATTGCAGATTTCAACAATCCTTTGGCATCTTTACTAGACCATGGTGATACAACTTTTAAACCAGGACAATGGGAATACCAACTAGCATAACATTGACTATGCTGTGCTGCAACACGAGAAGCTGCTCCATTAGGTCCTCTGAAAACAATTGGGCAACCCATTTGACCTCCCGACATGTAGAGTGTTTTAGCCGCCGAATTAATTATTTGATCCATTGCTTGCATTGCAAAATTAAAGGTCATAAATTCAATGATCGGTTTCAAGTTACCAAAAGCTGCTCCGATACCAATACCTGCAAAACCATGCTCTGTAATTGGAGTGTCATAAACTCTTTTGTTACCAAATTCATCAAGCAAACCCTGAGTTACTTTATATGCACCTTGATATTCCGCAACCTCTTCTCCCATAACAAAAACTTTTTTGTCGGATCTCATTTCTTCAGCCATTGCATTTCTTAATGCTTCTCTTACTGTAATAATACTTGAATTAGGCTCTAGTTTAACAGGCTTTTTTATTTTTAGCTCAGTTGTAATTTTTTCTTTTTCTAAATAAGGTTTATCAGCAATAGTTTTTATCGAAGTATGAGGTAATTCGGTTGAATCAATTAACAATGCAATTGGGGTGTTAACTTTAACACCCTCAGTTCCAGCTGGAACTAGCAATTGACCTATTTTACCGTCATCCACTGCCTCTACTTCCATTGTAGCTTTATCTGTTTCTATTTCTGCAATTAAATCACCAGAAGAAATTGAGTCTCCTTCATTTACAAGCCACTTAGCTAACGTACCCTCTTCCATGGTTGGGCTTAAAGCAGGCATTAAAATTTCAATTGTCATTTAATCACCACTAATTGATAGTTATATCAGTATATAATTCAGATGGGGAGGGTTCTGGTGAATCTTGCGCAAATTTTGCAGCATCAGCTATTATAGATTTTATTTCAACATCAATATCTTTAAGAACTTTGTCTACAACACCCATTTTATTTAATAAAACTTTAATATTTTCTATCGGGTCAGATGTCTTTCTTATTTGCTCAACTTCGTCTCTAGTCCTATATTTTGCTGGGTCAGACATTGAATGTCCTCTATATCTATAAGTTTTCATTTCTAATATATAGGGTCCTTTGCCTAATCTACAATATTCAATAGCCTTAATTGCAGCTTCTCTAACAGCAATAATATCCATTCCATCAACAATTTCTGATTCGATGCCGTATGCTTTACCTCTATCAGATAAATTATCACCAGCAGAAGACCTGTTTACAGATGTGCCCATACCGTACTTATTATTTTCTATAACAAAAATAACAGGAAGTTGCCAAAGTGAAGCTATGTTGTAAGATTCATAAACTTGTCCTTGGTTAGCCGCACCATCTCCAAAGTATGTTATGCAAACATTATTGTTCATATTGTATTTATGAGCAAAAGCTAAACCTGCTCCAATTGGAACTTGAGCAGCTACTATACCATGACCCCCAAAAAATCCTTTTTCACGGCTAAACATATGCATAGATCCACCTTTGCCTTTTGAATAACCGTCTTCTCTACCCGTTAACTCCGCCATTACACCTTTAGGATCCATATCACATGCTATCATGTGACCGTGATCTCTATAGGATGTGACGATGCTATCTCCTTCCATTTGTGCAGACTGAATGCCTACAACAACTGCTTCTTGACCTATGTATAAATGGCAAAAACCACCAATCTTACCCATACCATACAGTTGACCAGCTTTTTCTTCAAATCTTCTAATAAGAAGCATTTTTTTATACATATCTTTTAATAAATCTAGATCGTAATTCATTTTTGATTTATTTTTTACTAAAGATGATATATTTTTTTTCATATTTAACCTGTATTACTAGCAAACAAAACTCAGAATAATTAAAATTATCTTTTAACAAATAATTAAGATTATTCCTAACAATATCTTAAACTACTTAGGAATATCAATGACTATTTGATCAGAATGTATAAGACCTAATAACTTGTGTGCAATTTCCGAAATTATATCAGGATCTAAATTATTATCCCGAAGAAGATTAATTTCTAAAGATGTTTTTACTTTTTTATCAAGTAAAATACTATATTCCTTTTTGGCTAGTGATATTTCATTATTTAATGAAAAAATTTTCCAAAGTGATCTTTCGCCAAAAAAAATATGAGATATAAAAAAAATAAATATGAGCAAAGAAAAAACTGTCATTAGATTTATAAGTAAATTTTTTCTATTTAAATATTTATACATGTTATATTATCCTAAAAATTAAAATTTTTAAAAAAATTATTGCCAAAATAACAAGCATCCTCTCCCAACATCTCTTCAATTCTTAAAAGCTGATTATATTTAGCAGTTCTATCACTTCTTGATAAAGATCCTGTTTTGATTTGACCAGCATTTAAAGCAACACTTAGATCGCTAATAAAAACATCTTCAGTTTCACCAGATCTATGAGAAACAATAACCCCAAAATTTGCGTCTTTAGCCAACTCCATTGTTTCTAGTGTTTCTGAGAGTGTTCCGATTTGATTAAGTTTGATTAAAATAGAATTTGCTGAGCTATTTTTTATCCCTTTTAAAAGTCTTTTTTTGTTAGTAACAAAAAGATCGTCACCTACTATTTGAACCCTCTTCCCAATTCTTTTAGTAAGCTCTTTAAACCCTTTCCAATCATTTTCGTCAAATGGATCTTCAATAGAAACAATAGGAAATTTATTACAAATATTTTCCCAAAATGTAACTAATTCTTCAGAAGAATATTTTTTGTTCTCTCCTTTTAATGTATAAATATCTTTTTCATAAAATTCACTCGCAGCAGCATCAATTGAAATAAAGATTTCTTCTCCCAGTTTGTATCCACTATTTTCTACAGATTCTGAGATATATGAAAGTGCTTCTTCAAGACTATTTATATTTGGGGCAAAGCCACCTTCATCACCCACAGCAACTGAAAAACCTTTTTTAGATAAGAGTTTTTTTAAATTATAAAAAATTTCTACACCTGACCTTAGAGCATCAGAAAATTTAGTAAAACCAATTGGCATTATCATACATTCTTGAAAATCTAATCCATTATTTGCGTGAGCTCCGCCATTAATTATATTCATCATTGGAATAGGTAAAGTGTTGGCTCTCATACCACCAATGTATTTCCAAAGAGGTAAATTCTGTGATTTAGCAGCAGCTCTTGCAACAGCCATTGAAAATCCTAGTATAGCATTAGCACCTAATTTATTTTTATTTGCGGTACCATCTAGATCAATTAAATCGCGATCTATAATTCTTTGTTGATATGGATTTCTTCCAGAAAAGGTGTTAAAAATTTCGACATTAATATTTTCAATAGCTTTAAGAACACTCTTTCCATTAAATAACTTTAAATTATTGTCTCTAAGTTCGTATGCCTCGTATTCACCAGTTGAGGCTCCAGAAGGTACAGCCGCTCTTCCAAGACTTCCGTCAGATAATTTGACATCCACTTCTAAGGTAGGATTCCCTCTACTATCTAAAATTTGTCTAGCTAAAATATCAGATATATAAACCATAATTGCTCCAACATAAAATAAGATACTAAACCTTAATTATTTTATCTATTTCAATTAATTTAGTAAGTAATTTTTTAAGTTCAGATAGTTTTACCATATTAGGTCCGTCACTCGGTGCTTTATCAGGATTTTCATGAGCTTCAACAAATAATCCTGAAATACCAATAGATACAGCTGCTCTAGATAATATTGAAACAAATTCTCTTTGACCGCCTGACGTTAAACCCAAGCCTCCCGGTTGTTGTACCGAATGTGTTGCGTCAAATATAATTGGGAAACCAAATTTACTCATTTGTGGAATTGAACGCATGTCTGAAACAAGTGTGTTATAACCGAAGGATGTTCCTCTTTCTGTTAACATTATGTTATTGTTTCCAACATATGAAACTTTATTTATTACATTTTCCATGTCCCAAGGCGCTAAAAATTGCCCTTTTTTTATATTTATAATTTTTTGAGTTTCAGCAGCAGCAGTTAATAAGTCAGTTTGTCTACATAAAAAAGCAGGTATTTGAATAATATCAACAACATTTGCGACTTCTTTACATTGATAGCTTTCGTGAACATCAGTAAGAGTTGGAATATTAAATTCTTTATTTACATCTGATAATATATTTAAGCCTTTTTCTATACCAATGCCTCTTTCAGAGCCTTTGCTTGATCTATTAGCTTTATCAAATGAAGATTTATAAACAAAATTAATGCCTAGTTTTTTACAAATTTCATTTATTACTCCTGCGTGATTAATTGCATGATCTTTTGATTCTATAGAACATGGTCCTGAAATTAAAAAAAAAGGGTGTATATTAGAAACTTCAAATTCTGATATTTTAATAATGTTTTGTTTCATAATTTACAACATTTTATAGACATTACAACAAACGAGACTGTTTTAAACTTGCATTAATAAAAGAAGAAAATAGTGGATGAGGATTAAATGGTTTAGATTTTAACTCAGGGTGAAATTGCACACCTATAAACCATGGATGAGAAGAAATTTCTAATATTTCAGGAAGCAAATTATCAGGAGACATTCCAGAAAAAGTTAAACCATTATTTTTAAAATCTAAATTGAATTTATTATTTACCTCATATCTATGACGATGACGTTCTGAAATGATATTTTTTTTATAGATAGATTTCACAAAACTGTTTTCAACCAATTTACAATCGTATGCACCTAACCTCATAGTTCCACCTAAATTTGAATCTTCACTTCTTTTTACTAAACCAGTTTTTGTTTGCCACTCAGTTAAAAGACCAATCAAAGATAAATTAGTTTTACCAAATTCAGAAGAAGAAGCATCTTCAAGTTTTAAAACATTTCTTGCAAACTCGAGAACCGCCATTTGCATTCCAAAACAAATTCCAAAAAAAGGAATATTATTAAGTCTTGCAAAATTAATAGATTTGATTTTCCCCTCGGAACCTCGTTTTCCAAAGCCACCTGGTACAATTATTCCATTAATATCTTTAAATATATTTTTAATATCTGAATTTTTATCTTCAATTAATTCTGAATCAATCCACTTGATACTAATTTTAACTTTGTTGGCTAAACCACCATGATTAACGGCTTCAATCAAAGATTTATACGCATCAATCATAGATGTGTATTTACCAACGATACCAATATTTACATTTCCTTCAGATGAATTTTGTATTTTATTTATTTTAATCCAACGTCTTAAATCTGGTTTTTTTGATAAATCAAGTTCAAAATGTTTACAAACTTGATAGTCAAGTCCTTGATTGTGATAAGCAACTGGAACGTCATATATTGAATATGAGTCAAGTGCTTCTATCACCTTTTCAGATTTTAAATTACAAAAAAGTGCAATTTTTGATTTTTGCTCTTCAGGAATAATATTTTCCGTTCTACAAAGAAGAATATCAGGTTGTATACCCATTCCTTGTAGCTCTTTAACAGAATGTTGAGTTGGTTTAGTTTTAAGTTCACCAGCTGTTTTTATGAAAGGTAAGAGTGTAACATGTAGAAAACAAGTTTTAGACAATCCCAACTCATTTCCTAGCTGTCTAATTGCTTCAATGAAAGGAAGTGATTCTATATCACCGACAGTTCCTCCAATTTCGCAAAGAATAAAATCTTCATTATTGATATCAGATAAAATATATTCTTTTATTGCATCTGTAACATGAGGTATAACTTGAATAGTTGCACCTAAATAGTCACCTCTCCTTTCCTTAGCTATTACATTTGAATAAATTTTACCAGTTGTTATATTATCAGATTTTTTTGCGTCTACACCTGTAAATCTTTCATAATGTCCTAAGTCCAAGTCTGTTTCAGCACCATCATCAGTAACATAACATTCTCCATGCTGATATGGACTCATAGTTCCAGGATCAACATTTAAATAAGGATCTAACTTTCTTAATTTAATCCTGTATCCCCTTGCCTGCAGGATTGCACCAAGAGAGGCTGATGCTAGTCCTTTTCCTAAAGAAGAAACTACACCTCCAGTTATAAAAATAAACTTAGCTGCTAATGTACTATTCATTTCAAGCCTAATAAATTAATTAGTTACCAAGAGGAACAGTAGGCTCCGTTGTTGAGCTTTTATCTATTGATTTTTCTACCTCGTTAGCAATAGAAGGAGCATTATTCGATGATAATAAAGCAAGAATTATTGAAGTTAAGAAAAAACAAGCACCTAAAAATGCTGTCAGTTTTGTCATAAAATTTGCAGTGCCCCTAGCTGTCATGAAACCACCCCCAGCACCACCACTTGATCCCCCTATTCCTAATCCACCACCTTCACTTTTCTGAAGTAAAACAGCACATATGATACATACAGCTAAAATGATGTGAATTATTAGAATTATAGTAATCATCATTAATCCTTAAATGTTATAATTTTTATTTAAATGTTTAACGGCTGAACCATAAATTGCAAGAAAATCTTTTATTTTAAGACTGGCTCCCCCAACTAAAACCCCATCAACATTATTTACAGACAAAATCTCTTGAATGTTTTGTTCATTTACAGAACCACCATACAAAACTTTGACATTTTTTTTTGATTTTGAAAAAACTATTTCTTTAATATTTTTGTGCATTTCACTAATTTCACTTTGGAGAGGAATTTTTCCAGTTCCTATAGACCATATGGGTTCATATGCTATCGTTAGCTCGTTAAAATCCTCTGGTAAACAATCAGTAATTTGTTTTTCAATAAAATCTATGGCTTTTCCATTCTCACGTTGATTTATGTTTTCACCAACACAAATTATAGGTCTTAAGCTAGATTTAATTCCAAATTGAGCACATTTTTTAACACTCTCATTAGTCTCTTTATTATATATTCTTCTTTCTGAATGACCTAATATTACATAATCACAGCCAAATTCTTTTAACGAAACAGCTGATATTTCTCCAGTAAATGCTCCAAAAGATTGATGATGACAATTTTGTCCACCAATTGAAATTGGAATATTTTTGATAAGCTTACTTAAAAATTCAATATATATAGTAGGCGGAAAAATACACACTTGTACATTTTTCGAAAAATTATAAATTTTTAAATGTTCAACAAAGGATTTTATTGATTTTTTGTCTAAATTCATTTTCCAGTTTGCTGCAATCAACATTTAGTAATTAATCCTTCAATTAACTAAATAAAAAATTAAATTATTTATAAATATACCTAAATAGTATATTAATTTTAAAATATTAACAATCGTACTAGGTATCAAAATGTTAAGAGCTCTTCGTAATCAAACAAAGTCAATATTTTTTAAGTGCTTTCTTGTTTTGTTAATCTGTGGATTTGCATTGTGGGGAGTTGGGGATCTAACAGGTGGAGTTGGAGAAAAAAAAGTTTTAACCGTTGATAGTGATTATGTGACAGTTGAAAAAGTTATTAATGAACTAAATAGAATAAGATACTCTTTACCTGAGAGACCAAGTTTACAAGAAGCTATTAAACAAGGTATGCATCAAAGTGTGTTACAGAAATTTGAACAAGAAATGTTATTAAACTCTGAAGCTAAATCTTTAAAATTAAGTGTTCCAATGGTTGTAAAAACAAAAGCAATAAGGGAAGAAAATGCATTTAAGGATCCACTAGGTAAATTTTCTCAAAATAAATTTCTGCAATCTCTAAAAAATGCAGGTTTGTCAGAAGCCAAATATTTAGAAATGATCAATACTGAAGCTAATTTTAAACAAATTTCAATGCCATATTCACTTAACGAAATTTATGATGATAAAATAATTAAAAAATTAATGGATTGGCAAAATGAAACTAGAACTATAAATTATGAAATTTTTGAAATGATTAACAAAAATGAAATCTCCAAACCCACAGATAGTGTGTTAGAAGAATTTTATAATGCTTATGAAGCAAATTATAAAATACCCCTTACAAGAAATATTAAATTCTTAGAAATTGATCCTTCGATCTTTGAAGATCAAGTCGTTATAAATCAAAAACAAATTAATGATAAATATGAAATCGAAAAGTCTAACTATCTTGTTCAAGAAAAAAGAGAAATTCTACAAATAACTACACAAGATCAAGAAAAAGCAACAAAATTTATAAATTTAATTGATAAAGGCAATGATTTTAAAGATCTTGCGAAAAAATATTTTGATTTATCAGAAAATGACACCAATATTGGCTTCCTTGAAAAAACAGAGCTACCAGTTGATAGCGCAGATAAAATTTTCAAGGCTAATTTAAATGAAGTTTTAGGACCTATAAAAACAAAGTTTGGTTTAAGTATATATAAGATTATTAATATAGCTAAAGAAAAAGAAGTAAAATATGAAGATGCCATTATAGATGTTGAAAAAAAATTAATAAAAGAATTATCTGTTGAAATACTTTTTGAAAAATTAGATGAAATTGAAGATTTGATAGCAGAAGGCAACAACTTAGACGAAATCTCTAAATCTGAATTATTTAACAAAAAAAGAGTCCCTGTAAAAAATATAAAAATGATTTCTAAAGATGGCGTAATTTATTCTTTTTCAACCGAAAAAAAATTTCTTGGTAAGAATAAAGTTTTTTTAGAAAACGTTTGGAATACTGATGTGACTGAATTAAGTCAAATTTTTAATTCTAATGAAGACAAATACATTTTAATTGAAGTTATTAGTGAAAACCCAGAAGAATTACCACCTTTTGTTAAGGTTAAAACTAATGTTTATGATAACTGGTTAAATAAAGA